>NZ_AYMF01000018.1:0-199034 GCF_000633435.1 Achromobacter sp. DH1f
CGAACTGGAACACGACTTCGAAGTCATCGACTTCCTGTCCGAAGAACCCAGCGACTACGGCATTTCCTGTGTGGGCAGCCGCGCGCTCAGCGGCCAGCTCAGCGCCGACATGCTGGCCGCCCGCAACCCCGACGGCGAAACGCTGGCGCAGGGCATCGCGCGCATCGGCGGCGACCCGGCCGCGCTGAACGCCCCCTTGCGCGGCGCGCATGGCACCGCGGCATTCGTCGAACTGCACATCGAACAGGGCCCCGTGCTGGAAAGCCGCCAGCTGCCCATCGGCGTGGTCACCAACATCGTCGGTATCCGCCGCGTGCAGATCGTGGTCGAAGGCCAGCCCGACCACGCCGGCACCACGCCCATGGACATCCGCCGCGATGCCCTGGTGGGCGCGGCCCGCCTCATCGACGCCGCCAGCCGCCAGGCCAGCGCCGCCAGCGGCAATCCGCATTACGTGGTGGCCACGGTGGGCAAGCTGGCCATGACGCCCAACGCCGCCAACGCCGTGCCCGGCCGTGTCGAACTGACGCTGGAAATGCGCAGCGACAGCAATGCGGTGCTGGACGTATTTCCCGAAACGCTGATGGCCTCGGTGGCCGATGACCTGAAGGCGCTGCGCCTGACCGCCGGCTTCACCCAGCTGAGCCGCGCCCAGCCCACCGACTGCGCGCCGCTGGTGATGGACGCGGTGAAAGCCGCCGCCGACCAGCTGGGCTACGCCAGCATGCGGCTGCCCAGCGGCGCGGGCCACGATGCCGTCTACATGGCGCCCACCGGCCCCATCGGCATGATCTTCATTCCCTGCCTGAACGGCCGCAGCCACTGCCCCGAAGAATGGATCGAACCGGCCCAATTGCTGGACGGCACGCGCGTGCTGTATCAGACGGTGCTGGAACTGGATCGGGTGCTGCGCGGGTAAATGACGGACGCCAGCTTGCGAATGCCCTGGCGCGCAGCCACGACCGCCAGCGCCAGCGGCAACGCAATATCCCACTGGGCCAGGAACAATTCAAAGGTCGGTTCCCAGCGCGCCCAGGTGTTGCCGAACACGATCGGGGCCGGCGGCCCCAGATAAATGGCCAGCAGCGCCGCCCCCATGCCGGCCGCGGCGCGGCCGCTGGCAGACCGGCCCAACGGCGTAAACCGTTCGGCCACAGCCAGCGCCAGCCAAGCTGCCAGCCCGGCGAATGACGCATCCAGAAAGAAGTCCGACCGCTCGTACAGATAGGGCGCATCGGGAATCGCCAGGCCGTACGACCCAGTCTGTAACTTGGCGGTCAGGCAGGCGCCGAACAGGGCCGCGGCGGCGGCAAGCAACAGGGCATCGCAAAGCCGCGAAAACAGCTTGAACATGGGCAGGAAGGCCGGCAAAAAGCTACATTATCCGGTATCCCTTTCCCTTCGGGCCTACCATGCAGGCGATCCGATTTCTCTGTGCGCTTGCGCTGGCCTGCACGTTGCCCGGCATCTGTCTGGCCGCCCCCCAGAAAGACCTGCGCTACGGCCCAGATGCCGCGTAGCTGGCCGACGTCTACCTTCCCGACACGGCCGCCGCGTCGCCCGCAGCGGCGCCCATCCTGGTGATGGTGCACGGCGGATCGTGGCTTTACGGCGACAAGGCGGAACCCGTCGTCATCGACCAAAAACTGGCCCGCTGGCTGCCACTGGGCTTCGTGGTCGTCTCCGTCAATACCCGCATGCTGCCCGCGGCCCGGCCCGAAGCCCAGGCGGAAGACCTGGGCCTGGCCGTCGCCTGGATTCAACGGCAGGCCGTGGCCTGGAAGGCAGATCCCAGCCGCATCCTGCTCATGGGGCATTCATCCGGCGGCCATCTGCTGGCCTTGCTGGCCGCCGACGACGCCATGCGCCAACGCACGGGCGCTCACCCGTGGCTGGCCAGCGTCATCCTGGACGGCGCCGCCTTCGACCTGCCCGAAATCATGTCCAAGGAACACGCTTCGTTCTATGAAGACGCGTTTGGCACCGATCCTGCCCGCTGGCTGCCGGCATCGCCCGCCGAACACCTGAGCGGCCCCAATCCCCCCACCTTGCTGGTGTGCTCGACGCTGCGGCGCTTCTCGTGCCAACGCACGCAGGAATACGCCGACCGGCTCACCGCGCAGGGCGGCCACGCCCAGGTGCTACCCGTCGCCCGCGACCACGGCCAGATCAATTCGGACGTGGGCGCCGACAATCAAGAGACCCAGGCCATCATCGAATTCATCGATGCACAATTGCGGCGTTAGGCCGGTCCCGCCGCGCGGCGGACGGGCGGCCACGCAACTTTCCAGACGCGGCGGTGTCTATTCCTGATCAGCCAGCCTCCGGATCAGCTTGTCCTCAAGAACCCGCCGGCGCCAACAACGGCAACCGCAATGACCCATCCGCCACGCCCCGCCCGCGACAACCGGATACCGGCCGCCCCGCGCCGACGCTCGCCTTGCACGTACTACCTGGCCTGCCTGCTACTGGCCCTGCCGGGCGTCCAGGCGCTGGCCGCGACGCCGCAGTGCACGACACCGCCCCCCGGGCCGCGCGACCTGCAAGGCACGGGCTACTACACCGACGCCGCCCACTCAAAGATCGATCCCCGGCTGCAAGCCCGCAACCGCGCCCAGACGCGTCCCCTGGACGACTATGCGCAGCGCATCGCCACGATGTCCGACGCCTACCTGGCCGACAACGACGCCGCCGCCGGCCGCTGCGCCCAGGCCTGGCTGGCCGCATGGGCGCAAGATGGCGCGATGCTGGGCCAGATGATCCGCGACAACAATGACCAGCCCGACTACCTGCGTCAATGGACCCACGGCGCCGCTGCCCTGGCCTACCTGAAGACCTTGCCGCTGGCTACACCGGCGCAGCGCGGCGTCATCGAACCCTGGCTCAAGCAACTGTCCCGCGCCAACCTGGCCTACTGGGACGATGCCCGGCACAAGCGCAACAACCACTATTACTGGACCGGTGTCGGCATCATGGCCACGGCGGTGGCAACCCACGATGCCGACCTGCTGCACAGCGCGCAGGCCATTTACCGCAAGGGCGTGGACGACATCCAGCCCGACGGCAGCCTGCCCATGGAAATGGCGCGCGGCCGCCGCGCCCTGCACTATCACGACTACGCCGCCGCCCCGCTGGTCATGATGGCCGAACTGGCTTACGAGTCCGGCCACGACTGGTACACGTACCGCGATGGCGCACTGGGCCGGCTGGCGCGCCGCGTGGCAGATGGCTATCGCGACAGCGCCTGGTTCGCCCAGCGCGCCGGCACGGCGCAAGAGGCCGAACGGCCACACGGCAGCAGCGGCTGGGTCGAGTTCTACCGCCAGCATGCCGCCGACCCGCGCGACTTCGACGCCATGCACACCGACGGGCCATTCAAGGACCCGCGGCTAGGCGGAAACCTGACCCTGATGGCCCGCCACGGCATCGTGCCCAAACCCTGACACAGGCGTAAACTGGAAGCGCAACCATAGGCTGTACGCGGCCGCCGAGGGGCAGCCGCCGGAGATCACCATGAAACCCACCACGACACGCGCGCTGGCTTTGCTGGCCGCCCTGCTTATCCTGGGCGGCTGTTCGTCCCTGGGCCCTGGCGGCCCGCCGCATCCCGGCGCCGTCAACCCCTACAGCAGCGGCGGCTTCCGCGACGCCGGCCCGAACTATCCGGACACCGGTCCGTAATCATGCTTTTACCTGCGCCGGCCCGCCCCTTGGCGCTAGCCGGCCGCGGGTCCTTATCCGTCGACGCCCCTTGAGGCTGTCGCCGGGTCGTTGGCCAACTTGAACCACTTGCGCACGCGCTGCCAATGCGCGTCGCCATACAGCCGGCGAAAGCGCACATTCTCTTGCGATTGCGCATCCGCCAGCGCCGCCAGGCGTTGCGCGATGAAATCCGGGGTCAGCGCAATGCCGCAATCCACCGTAATGCAACGATGCCATTGGGCATAGGTCTCAGGAATCATTTCAGGGTCTCCAGACAGGTCATGGCCGGTGCGTCGGCGAGCACATCGCCACGTCCGGCGCGAGAGAATCAGATCAACACCTGCGCCAGCACCCACGCCGACACCAGCGACGTCGCCGCCTGCCGCCCGGCCAGGCCCCACGCATGGCGCGCCCCCAATTCGCGGCCAACGGTCCATAGCGTCACCAGGCACGCCGAACAGGTGGACGCCAGCCACACCACCACGAAGGTCTGCGCGGCACTCAGCTGTGCCAGCAGCGCGCCCTGCCCCTGGTTCAGCGCCAGCAGGCCATCCTTGCGCAACAGCGAAAACACCACCCCGCCCGCCGCCTGCGCCGGCAGGCCCAGCGCCGCCATGGGCGCGGCCAGCCACGACGACAGCGCCTGGATCGCGCCCATGCCTTGCAGCAAGGAAGCAAACAGGCAGATCAGCAGAAACACCGGCATCGCCTGTTTCAGAAATTGCGCCAGCACGGCGCGCAGACGCCATGCCACCCCGCGCCACGAGGGCCATTGCAGATACGCCTGGCCGGACAGCGGCGCGGCGGCATCGGCCTGCAACGCGCCATGCCACAGCCGCGTGTGCGCGGCGCCGACGGCGAACAGCAGGAACAGGTACGGCGCAAACAGCCACAGCCGCCCGGCCGCGCCGAACACCGACAACGTCGCGCCGATCTGGTAACTGCACGCCGAACCGAAGGCGATCAGGCTGACGCAGGCACGCCGTGTGCAGGCCGAGCAGCCCCGGCTCTGGAACGTGGCCACCACATTGCAGCCAAAGCCCGACAGCACCGGAATCAGGTCGCGTCCGCTCAGGCCGATATGCCGCAGCGCCGGGTCCAGCGCCGCGGTCATGCGGTCCTTCAGCCCGCTTTCTTCGGACAGCGCCATCGACACGCCGATCAGCGCCACCACTGGAAACGCCCAGATGAATGAATACAGCCCCAGGCTGACCAAACCATAGCTGCCGACCAGCACCGTCTGCAACGCGGCCGGCGTGGCTGCCAGGGCGTGGGTCAGCGGCTGCACCAGCGCGGCATCGGCCAAGGGTTGCAGCCATCCGGACAGCAGGTAGGCGAGTACCACCGGCAACGCAAACATCGACAGCAGCGCCAGCAATGCCCACCACGCACCCAACCGCGCGTGGTCGAACGGCGTGCGCTGCGGTCGGCGCAATCCCGCGGCCCGCCAGGCCACCAGCGGCGCGGGTGCGGCGGGCAGCAAGACCGCTCCCGCCAGCGCCGCATGCACGGCGGCCAGTTCCTGCGCCGCGGGTGCGCGGGCGTTGATGGCCGCCACCGGCACACCCAGCGCGGCGCCGCAACGCGCGGCCAACGCGGGCCCGTTGTCGCATTTGTCGGCAAAGGTCAGCACCACGCAGACGCGCCGCGTTCCCGCCAGCGCGGCCAGCAGTTCACGCATGCGCGTCGGCGCATCGGTCACGCGCATCACCACCGCCACCACGGCGGCGGGCGTCAGCCGTGCCAGGGCCAGGCGGGTGGCGGCGCTGTCTTCGCGCAACCGCACGCCCGGCGTATCCACCAGCCGGGTGCCGGTGTCGCGCAGCCAGGCCTCGCGGCAGGCCACGGTGGAACCCGGCACGTTGTTCTCGTCGCCGATCGCCTGGCCCGTCAGGCTGCGAAACAGCGCCGACTTGCCCGCATTCTCCAGCCCGGCCAGCACTACCGTGTCAGCATTCGCAGGCGTCATCGCAGCAATCCGCGTTGCCGAACGGGCCCCAGGCACCCGCTGCGGGCGCATCGTCTTGCGCAGGCAGGCCCAGGTGCTGCGCCACCATCCGCGCCACGCCGTCAAAGCGCTGGCGGAACTTGTAGATGAAGCAATAGATGCGGCGGTCCTGCCGCACCTGCGGCCCCGCCAGGAACAGGCCGGGCGTCAGCGTGGATTCGTCATGCGCGCTCAATATGGGCCGGCCATCGGGCGTCCAGTCGAAGCATTCACGGATCAACTGCGCGCCGCCGCCCCGCAGAAAACCGGTGCCCAGGATCGGCTCGTGCGCGCTGGCAAACACGCGGCCGTCCTCGGCCAACGCCACGAAGCCCGCGGCCTCGTGCCGCACCTCCAGCACATTGACCCCGAACGCGATCTGCAGCCGGCCGCTGTCCAATGCCTGGTACAGCCGCTGGCGGCTGTATGGCGACAGCGACAGGCTGGGGTCGTGCGGACTGGCCGGGTCCCAGGTCGACTTGCGCGCCAGCAATTGCACGCGGGCACCGCCGGCCACCAGGTTCACGGCCGCATCCACGCCGCTTTCATAGCCGCCGATCACCAGGTATTCGTCGCCATCGAAAGCAGACCAGCTGTCCACCTCGGCGTAGTGCACGCAACCCTGTGCCCCCGCGAAGGGCCGCAGGTCGGGATACTGGTATTCGCCCGTCGCCCACACCACCGACCGCGCCAGCGCCGTGCCCTTGGACGTGTCCAGCCGAAACTCGCCGCGCGGCCCGCGCGTCAGTCCGGTCACATCGCACCCCAGCGCCAAAGGCACCTCATGCGCCTGTGCCACCCGTTCCAGGTATTGCGCATAACGCGGACCGTCCAGGTGTTCCATGCCCGCGGACAAAGCCGGCGAACTGGTCTCGGTCACGGCATTCAAGTCCGCCAGGCCAAACGGATTGCTGTAGAACGACGGCGTGATGAAGCGCGTTTCCTGCGGCCACGCCAGGAACGAGGCACCCACCTGGTGCCGGTCGATCACCACACACCGCCGCACCCCGTGCCGCGCCAATGCGATCGCCATGCCGATCCCGGCGGGGCCGGCGCCCACCACGGCAACGTCAAGCACGTTCGATTGCACGATGCGCCGTTACTTGTTTTTTGCGCCGCCCTGGCGCGCCTTGAAGCGCGGGTTGGACTTGCAGATCACGTAGATGCGCCCGCGGCGCTTGACGACCTGGCAGTCCCGGTGGCGGGTCTTGGCGTCTTTGAGAGAGGAAAGGACTTTCATGCGGGGCTCCGGAAGGAAGGGGGAATGCAGGCCCCGATCTCGCGCCAGCGGGATCAACGGCCAGACAATAATGATATGTAATAACATTCTATTTGTCACGCCGCATGCAAAACCAGGGCTTGCACCCACCCCGCCTCGCGGGTAAATTGTTGACAATCCATCGCCCAACGGCGACTTACACCGGGTTTTCGCCCAGATAAAGACCAGATTGTTGACACAATGAGCAAAGTGCTGACGCTACCCAGCGCCGAGCCTGGCGATAACGAGACCCTGGCGGAACACATCTTCCGCAAGATCCAGTCCGCCATCGTCAAAGGCGAAATCGCCCCCGGCAGCAAGATCTCCGAACCGGAACTGGCGCGCATCCATGGCGTCAGCCGGGGCCCGCTGCGCGAGGCCCTGCACCGGCTGGAAGGCCAGAAACTGCTGGTGCGCGTGCCGCATGCCGGCGCACGCGTCGTGTCGCTCAGCCCCAAAGAGCTGGCCGAGCTGTATGAAATCCGCGAATCCCTGGAAGGCATGGCTTGCCGCCTGGCCGCCGACCGCATGCCGCCCGCGGAAATCGAAGAACTGCGCCAGGTGCTGCAAGCCCACGAAAAAGACGAGGCCTTCCAGGCGGGCATCGGCTACTACCAACAGGAGGGCGACTACGACTTCCACTACCGCATCGTCAAAGGCAGCGGCAACGACATGCTGTTTCGCATGCTCTGCGACGAGCTCTACCAACTGGCGCGCATGTACCGCATCCAGTATTCGACCACCCCGAATCGCCCCCGGCAGTCGTATGCCGAGCACCACCGCATTCTTGACGCCATCGCCGACCGCGATGGCGAGCTGGCTGAACTCCTGATGCGCCGTCACATCCGCGCATCCCGTCTCAACATCGAAAATCAGATCGCTCAGGGCAACCTGAAGCGCACCGAGGCATGAACAAATCCTATCGCAAGCCCCTGCCCGGCACCCGCCTGGACTACTTCGACACCCGCGCCGCCGTGGACGCCATTTCGCCCGGCGCGTATGACCGCCTGCCCTATACCTCGCGCGTGCACGCCGAGAACCTGGTGCGCCGCTGCGACCCCGCGATGCTGACCGATGCGCTCAAGCAGCTGATCGAACGCCGCCGCGACCTGGACTTTCCGTGGTATCCGGCCCGCGTGGTCTGTCATGACATCCTGGGCCAGACCGCGCTGGTCGATCTGGCCGGCCTGCGCGACGCCATTGCCGACAAGGGCGGCGACCCCGCCAAGGTCAACCCGGTGGTGCCGGTGCAGTTGATCGTCGACCACTCGCTGGCCGTGGAATACGGCGGCAATGATCCCGATGCCTTCGAGAAGAACCGCGCGGTCGAAGACCGCCGCAACGAAGACCGCTTCCACTTCATCGACTGGACCAAGCAGGCCTTTCGCAACATCGAAGTCGTGCCCCCGGGCAACGGCATCATGCACCAGATCAACCTGGAGCGGATGTCGCCGGTGATCTACACGCAAGACGGTGTGGCATTCCCCGACACGCTGGTCGGCACCGACAGCCACACCCCGCACGTGGATGCGCTGGGCGTCATCGCCATCGGCGTGGGCGGCCTGGAAGCCGAAAACGTCATGCTGGGCCGCGCCTCGTGGATGCGCCTGCCCGACATCATCGGCGTCGAACTGTCCGGCCGCGCCCAACCCGGCATCACCGCCACCGACGTGGTGCTGACGCTGACCGAATTCCTGCGCAAGGAAAAGGTCGTGGGCGCCTACCTGGAGTTCTACGGCGAAGGCGCCGCCAGCCTGACGCTGGGCGACCGCGCCACCATCTCGAACATGGCGCCCGAATACGGCGCCACCGCCGCGATGTTCTCGATCGACCAGCAGACCATCGACTACCTGCGCCTGACCGGCCGCGAAGACGAGCAGATCGCGCTGGTGGAAACCTACGCCAAGACCGCGGGCCTGTGGTCCGACAGCCTGAAGACCGCCGAATACGAACGGGTGCTGCGCTTTGACCTGTCGACCGTGGTGCGCACCCTGGCCGGCCCGTCCAACCCGCATCGCCGCCTGCCGGTGGCCGACCTGGCCGAACGCGGCATTTCCGGCGTGGTCGAAAACCAGCCCGGCCTGATGCCCGACGGCGCCGTCATCATCGCCGCCATCACCAGCTGCACCAACACCAGCAACCCGCGCAACGTCATCGCCGCGGGCCTCTTGGCGCGCAACGCCAACCGCGCCGGCCTGACCCGCAAGCCCTGGGTCAAGAGTTCGCTGGCGCCTGGTTCTAAGGCCGTGGCCCTGTACCTGGACGAAGCCGGCCTGACCGAAGACCTGGAAAAGCTCGGCTTCGGCGTGGTGGCGTTTGCCTGTACCACGTGCAACGGCATGTCGGGCGCGCTGGACCCCATGATCCAGCAGGAAATCATCGACCGCGACCTCTACGCCACCGCGGTGCTGTCCGGCAACCGCAACTTCGACGGCCGCATCCACCCCTACGCCAAGCAGGCCTTCCTGGCCTCGCCGCCGCTGGTGGTGGCCTACTCCATCGCCGGGACCATCCGCTTCGACATCGAACGCGACGTGCTGGGCACCACCGCGGACGGCCGCGAAATCCGCCTGAAGGACATCTGGCCCACCGATGCCGAGATCGACGCCACGGTCAAGGCCGCCGTCAAGCCCGAACAGTTCCGCAAGGTCTACGCGCCCATGTTCGGCATCCAGAACGAACGCCAGGCCGGCGTCAGCCCGCTGTACGCCTGGCGTGCGCAAAGCACCTACATCCGCCGCCCGCCGTACTGGGAAGGCGCGCTGGCCGGCGCGCGCACGCTGCGCGGCATGCTGCCGCTGGCCGTGCTGGGCGACAACATCACCACCGACCACCTGTCGCCGTCCAACGCCATCCTGATGGACAGCGCCGCGGGCGAATACCTGCACAAGATGGGCCTGCCCGAAGAGGACTTCAACTCGTACGCCACCCACCGCGGCGACCACCTGACGGCGCAACGCGCCACCTTCGCCAACCCCAAGCTCTTCAACGAAATGGTGAAGAACGCGGACGGCACGGTCAAACAGGGGTCCCTTGCGCGCGTGGAACCCGAGGGCAAAGAGATGCGCATGTGGGAAGCCATCGAAACCTACATGGACCGCAAGCAGCCGCTCATCATCGTGGCCGGCGCCGACTACGGCCAGGGTTCGTCGCGTGACTGGGCCGCCAAGGGCGTGCGCCTGGCCGGCGTCGAAGCCATTGCCGCCGAAGGCTTCGAACGCATCCACCGCACCAACCTCATCGGCATGGGCGTGCTGCCGCTGGAATTCAAGCCGGGCGTGAACCGCAAGACGCTGGGCCTGGACGGCACAGAAAGCTACGACGTGGTCGGCGAACGCAAGCCGCGCGCCGACCTGACGCTGGTCGTGCACCGGCGCAACGGCGAAACCCTGCAAGTGCCCATGACCTGCCGCCTGGACACGGCCGAGGAAGTCTCCATCTACGAAGCCGGCGGCGTGCTGCAGCGCTTCGCGCAAGACTTCCTGGAGGCCGAATCCGCCGGCTCGGCCAAGCAGGCCGGCTGATTCCCGCAACCCTCATCAAGGCGGGCGCCCGGCGCGCCTGCCGCCCACATTCAAGACATCAGGACTGCCCCATGGCCCACGCACCCCAGATCAAGATTGCCGCCACCTACATGCGCGGCGGCACCAGCAAAGGCGTGTTCTTCAAGCTGGACGACCTGCCCGAATCCACCCGCGTGGCGGGCCCGGCCCGCGACGCGCTGCTGATGCGCGTCATCGGCAGCCCGGACCCCTACGGCAAGCAGATCGACGGCATGGGCGCAGCCACCTCCAGCACCAGCAAGACCGTCATCGTCGGCAAGAGCACCCGCCCCGACCACGACGTGGATTACCTGTTCGGCCAGGTCTCGATCGACCAGGCCTTCGTCGACTGGAGCGGCAACTGCGGCAACCTGTCCGCCGCGGTCGGCCCCTTCGCCATCACCAACGGCCTGGTCGACCCCGCCCGCGTACCGCAGAACGGCATCGCCGTGGTGCGCATCTGGCAGGCCAACATCCAGAAAACCATCATCGCCCACGTGCCCATCACCGACGGCGCCGTGCAGGAAACCGGCGACTTCGAACTGGACGGCGTGACCTTCCCCGCCGCCGAGCTGCAGCTGGAATTCATGAACCCGGCCGAAGAAGGCGACGGCGGCTCGATGTTCCCCACCGGCAATCTGGTGGACGACCTGGAAGTGCCCGGCGTGGGCACCTTCAAGGCCACCATGATCAACTCCGGCATTCCCACCATCTTCCTGAATGCCGACGCCCTGGGCTACAGCGGCGCCGAACTGCAGGACGACATCAACGGCGACGCCGCCGCGCTGGCCCGCTTCGAGACCATCCGCGCGCACGGCGCGCTGCGCATGGGCCTGATCAAGAACCTGGAAGAAGCCGCCGCCCGCCAGCACACCCCCAAGGTCGCTTTCGTGGCCGGCCCCAAGGCCTACACCGCGTCCAGCGGCAAGCCCATCGGCGCCGGTGATATCGACGTGCTGGTGCGCGCGCTGTCCATGGGCAAGCTGCACCACGCCATGATGGGCACCGCGTCGGTCGCCATCGCCACCGCCGCCGCCGTGCCCGGCACGCTGGTCAACCTGGCGGCCGGCGGCGGCCAGCGCGACCAGGTCTGCTTCGGCCACCCGTCGGGCACGCTACGCGTGGGCGCCGAGGCCCAATTGGTCGACGGCGAATGGACCGTCACCAAGGCCATCATGAGCCGCAGCGCCCGCGTGCTGATGGAAGGCCGCGTGCACGTGCCGCGCGTCGGGTTCTAAGGTCCGGGCTGCGGTATTCTCTGCCGCAGCCCCCTACCGACGGACTCCTC
Source organism: Achromobacter sp. DH1f (assembly GCF_000633435.1). Taxonomy (NCBI): domain Bacteria; kingdom Pseudomonadati; phylum Pseudomonadota; class Betaproteobacteria; order Burkholderiales; family Alcaligenaceae; genus Achromobacter; species Achromobacter sp. DH1f. The sequence goes on from NZ_AYMF01000018.1 coordinate 11,778, forward strand.
CATGGCATTTCCTCGCGCGCTGCGCGGCATCAAGGCTGGCCTGGCCAGCGCCGCACTGGTCGCGTCGGCCGCCGCCGACGCCACCCCGATCCTGATGCAGCCCGCGCCGGGCGCCACCTACGTCCACGGCCGCTATTACCTGATTCCCCAGCCCTACGCGGCGGTCAAGGCCGACCTTGAAAAAGGCCTGTCTGACCCAGGCCTGGGCGGCTTCAGCCAGCGCGACGACAGCGCCCCCGTTTCGGCCATGGAGTTCTATTGGGCGCAGGTCGCGGCGCGCCACCTGCCCGCCGTGAAGCAGGCGCTGGATGACCAGGCCAGCGGCCACGCCACCCCGGTCCTGGACAAGGCGCTGGCCGCGGGCGTCATCACCGCCGACGAACGCGACGCCTTCCGCCAGGCCATCGCCCGCCAGCCCGACTATGCCGACGAAGCCATCAAGTCGCTGCCGTTCTTCTCGCAGCCGGTGGCGCGCTGGTCGTTCGAGCGCGAACGCGAGAAATCCCGCCGCACCCAGGCCGACTACGGCACCGTCATGGACGTCTCTGCCCTGGCCGGCCGCGCGCCATTGACGCTGGTCTGGTACGGCGGCGCGGCCACCACCGTGACCCGCCATTTCCGCATGACAAGCTGCATGATCGGCGTGGCCTGCTTTCCCGACCCGCATATCGAACGCAACGCGCAGACCGTCGAACACGCCGATCCGGCGCTGGACCGCTACATCGACAGCCTGACGCAGCGGCTGCAAGCCCTGCCCCAGGGCGATGCCGACCGGATCATGCAGGCGTACTTCGACGCCTATGCGCGCGGCGCGGACGCCGCCACCACACAGCCCGCCCCCGCCGTCGCCGCGTTGCCGGAAACCCCCCTGCCGGGCACGCCCTTGCCGGCCGACGAATCCGACCTGCGCCGCTACGACAACGACAGCTGGCGCCTGATCGCCCTGCCCGACGGCAGCCTGCTGGCGTCGGGCGCCGCCGTGCACCGCTACGTTCCGCGCGCCGGCACCGCCATCGATCGCGAAAACGGCCCCGCGGGCTTCGGCATGGCGCGCACCTTGAAGATCGCTGCCGACGGCCAGGTCTGGGGCCAAGGCCTGCGTGAAGACGGCTCAGCCGTCCTGCTCACCTGGCGGCCCGGCCAGCGCCAGGCCACGCCGTTCGCGCTGGCAACGGCGATGCCCGACCGCCGCATCGACGACTGGACCCTGCCGGCCCGTGGCGGCGTCGCGCTGCGCGTGGGCGACACGCTGTACACCATGACGCCCCAGGGCCGCTGGAGCCAGCGCCCCTGGGATGCGTCGCTGCGCCGCGCCGCCAGCGACGCGCTCGAACAGGCCCTGCCGTGGCGCTACAGCGAAGCCATTCAATTCGGCGATGGCCTGTTCTGGGGCGCCGACCGCGACGGCTACGGCATCGATCCGGCCACGGCCCAGGTAGCCGCCAGCTTCAAGACCACCGCCGACAAGCTCTTTTTCGGCAGCCGCCGCGGCAACTGGGCCCTGGCCCTGTCCGAAACGCCTGACGGCCGGCGCCTGCGCGCCATCGACCTGGCCACCGGCCAGGCCCGCTTCGATCTGGAAACCCCGGCCGTCTACTACACTTCCAGCGCGGCGCGCAGCGCCCACGGCCGCCTGCTTGCCGTCAGCGGCGCCGACACCACCGTGGTGGTCATGGATATGGCCGCAGGAAAGATGCGGCTCAACCTGCGCGCCCCCAAGGACTACAGCGTCAGCGCCATGGCCTTTTCGTGGGCAGGCGACCGGTTGTGGATCTACGCCCGGCCCGTGGGCAACAACGGACCCGCGCAGTTGTTCAGCTGGGACGTGCCGGCAGACCTGCGCGATGCCGCGCAGGGGCAGGACATTCCCGATCAGTTGCGCTGCGGGTATTCGATGGAATGCCGCTGACTTACTTGGCCTGCTCTTTCGGCGCGCTGGCCACCAGTGCGTCAAACGCCTTGTCCAGGCTGGCCAGCGAATCGGCGATGTGGGCGCGGCGATCCTTGATCCACTTGTCCTGCGACGCCAACTGCTCGCGCGCTTCCTTGATCATGCGGTCCATCTCGGCCGGCTGCGGGCCGCCACTGGTGGCGCGGTTCTTCACAATGGCCACCGGGTCCAGCGTCGAGCGGAACTCGGCTTCGCTCATCGGCAGTTCGTTCGGATACTTCGACCCCTTCATCGCCTCGGCGTAGATACGGCGTGCCTGGTCATACGGGAAGTCCAGCGGCTTGATGTTGTTGGTCTTGGCGTAGCTCACGACTTCCGACGCAAAGTGGTGGCCGTCGCGGAACGGCAGCTTGTACTTGCGCATCAGCACGTCGGCCAGCTCCTGCGAAGCCGTCCAGTCGCTGTTCAGTTCTTCCAGCGCGCGGTCCGGGCTGATGACCATGGCCTTGAGCACGCGGTCCCAGCGCTTCAGCGCCGAAATGCCGCTGTCGACCATCGCCGAATTCTGCTTCACGTCCTTGGGGTCGCTCATGCCCGGGGTGATGTTGTGCGTCTGGATCACCGGCCCCATCGCCAGCGTCACCGCCGTCGACGCATCGCTGCGCGTGTCGTTCAGCAAGCCCGGGTTGCGCTTTTGCGGCATGGCGCTGGACACATAGGTATTGCCGCCGCCCTCTTCCAGCAGAATCCACGGACGCGATTGCGCATACTGCGTCATCACGTCTTCCACGAAATTGCCCGTGCGCAGCGCGATGCTGGTCACGATGGACGCCACTTCCACCGGCTGGTCCATCGACGAGATCTGCGAGGCGTCATAGGCGTTGTCCACCAGCGCCGTGAAGCCCAGGTATTGCGCCATGCGCTTTCTGTCCAGCGGCCAGCTGGTGCCGTTCAGCACCGTGGTGCCCATAGGCGAACGGTCGATGCGCACATAGGCTTCGCGGATGCGCTGGGCATCGCGCGCCAGCCCCGCCGCCTGGCCCAGCAGATAGTGGCCGTAGCTGTTCGGCTGCGCGGCCACGCCATTGGTGTAGTTCGGCACGATGGTGCCGGCGTGCTTGGCCGCCAGTTCCACCAGCGTGGTGGACGTGGCGTTCAGCTGGTCCGCCAGTTCCAGCAGCTTGTCGCGCAGGATCGCGCTGCGGTAGGTCGCGTGCATGTCCTGGCTGGAACGGCCCGCGTGCAGCAGCGTCACGTCTTCGCCCGCCGCCTTGATCAGCAGCGGTTCGAACGTGATGACGCTGGCCGGCCGCTTGGCGCCGGGCTGGTTGCCGTCGTTGATCACCTTGGCCACGCCTGCCGCCAGGCGCGGCGCCATGGACTTGTCCAGCAGCCCTTCATCGGTGTTGATCACCGCCGTGGCCTTGTTGATCTCGCCCAGCCAGAAGAACGGATCATGCGCGGGCGGCTTGGCAGCGGCCGGCGCGGCGGGCGCCTGCTGGGCCAGGGCGGCCTGGCTGCCAAGGGAAAAAACAAGGGCTGCGCCCAGGGCGGGCAGGAAATGTCTCATGGCGTTCTCGTTATGGGAAAGAGAGTCGGCCGGGGAAGCCCCCGATGCCAAGCGCCATTTTTGCTCGGACTGCGATCAAAATGCAATTATTCCGGCACGCCCGCGGGCGCCGCCCAGCGCAGCACGAAACGCGCGCCGCCCAGCGGGCTGTCGAACACCTGAATGGTGCCCCGGTGGCTGGCCGCCACGCGCTGCACGATCGCCAGCCCCAGGCCCGCGCCGCCCGTGCCGCGGTCGCGGCTTTCATCCAGGCGGGTGAAGGGTTCGAAGACCCTGTCGCGGTCTTCGGCGGGAATGCCCGGCCCGTCGTCATCGACGATCAGCTCGAAACCGCCTTGCGGACCGTGCGTCAGCATGATCTCGATGCGGCCGCGTGCATAGCGCACGGCGTTCTGCACCAGGTTCAACAGGGCGCGGCTCATGTAGCGCGGGTTCAGGCTGACATGCGGCGGATGCCCTTGCACCACCACGCAGCGCACGTTGCGCGCATCGGCCTGGTGCGCTACCTGGGCCAGCGCCTCGCCCAGCCAATCGCGCGTATCCACGGTCTCCTGCTTGACCGCATCGTCGGCGGGTCGCTCCAGCCGCGCATACACCAGCAGCTCGGCCACCATGCTTTCCAGCTCGGAGATGTCGGCGCGCATGTCGCGCAGCACGCGGCCATGCTCGCGCGGCAAGCCGCTGCGATCCAGCACGTCCACCTCGAACGACAGCCGCGCCAAGGGCGTGCGCAATTCATGCGACACCGCGTTGGTCAGGCTGCGCTGGTTCTCGATCAGCGTGGCGATGCGGCTGGCCATGGCGTTGAAGCTTTCCCCCACGTGCCGGATGCCCGTGATGCGCGACAGATGCACCCGCATGTCCAGCTCGCCCTGGCCCATTCGCACCGCGGCATTGCGCAGCCGGTCCATATCGCGCCACATCGGCAGCGCCCACAACGCCAGCAGCCCCACCCCCACCATCACCGTCAGAAAGGTCCACAGCGTCCAGGTCAGCACCGTATCGACCAGGCCCTCGCCCGGCAGGCGCACCTCCAGCCATTGCGCGGGCTCGCCGGGCAGCGGCACCAGGTGCGTGTTGTATTCGTCGCGCATCACGAAGCCCTGGCTTTCCAGCTGCTCGCGTTCGTTGCCGCTCAGCCGGACCTGGTCCTGGCGCAGCAGCCGCAGCAGCAGGCCGTAATGCGGCAACACCTGTTCGCGCAGCACGGCCTCGCGCTCGGCCGGCGCCACGCCATCGAGCCGCTGGTGCAGCTCGTAGACCTGGCCGCGTAGCGACTGGTAGGCAATCTCGTCCACCGTCGGCTTGAACAGCTTGCCCAGGCCCTTGTCCACCAGTTGGTACGCCAGGCACAGGCTGATCACGACCACGATGAAGAATCGAACGAAGAATTTGAACATTGAAGGCCCAGGCGCCGACAGCCGGCGGCTTGGGATCATAGGGAGAAAGCGGGGTGGCGATCCGCCGCCATTTGTGGGGGATTTGTGAAAAATCGTGAAACACCGGTGACCCACAAGGCACGCTATTCTGGGGCTGCTGTTCGGCTGACTGCCCGGCGGATTCCCGCGCCCTCCCTCGAAAGGACTTCCACCCCATGGACCCGCTAGAGAAATTCCTGCGTTCGGACAAGATCCTGCAATCGTTCCCCGGCGCCGAGAGCGCCGCGATCCAGGCCTACGAGCAAGCCTGGAAAACGCGTTTTTCCGACGGCTACAAGGCATTCCTGGCGCGCAGCAACGGCCTGCGCTTCGACTTCGATTTCGATCAGGCCCACCGGGCCGGCGTGTCGCCCGCCCTGGCCGACATGAATACGTTTTTCGGCATCGGCAATGGCAACCCGCACCTGGACCTGGCACTGCTGACCCCGAAAATGGGCTTTCACAACCGTGCCTTCCTGCCTTTCGCCCCGGTGCTGGGATTGGGCGGCGACTTCTGTACCTACGTCGAAATCAGCCAGGGCAAGCACCTGGGCCACATCATGTACACCGATGGCGAGATGGCCTCGGAATACGAAGACCTGGATGTCCGAGGCCAGGACGTCGACGCCCTGGTCGACGGTTTCATCGACGACGGCTGGTTCATGCCCGTCGCTGCGTCGTTCGATGATTTGATCCGGCTGTACGCGAAGATGGCGTGAAAGACGCTGCGGGGAATTGCACGACACAAGGCGATTCCCCGCGTGATCGCGCGTCACGTTACATGAACTTCTTGCACAACTTTGGATAACGGCGGCGCATCTCCTTATCGTCGTCGAAATCCCAAATGGGCCCCAACTCGGGAGGCGGAAAAACTGTCAAGTCCGTCGGATAGCCACCCGTCAATTCCTTCAAGTCCGTCGGATAGCCACCCGTCAATTCCTTGTAGGCTTGCGTGGCCACGGCAAGCATATCCTCGCAATACGCATCGTCCGCTTCCACCTCGACCTCGGCCAACCAATCAGGGTCCGCCAACGCCATCTCGTAGGTCTTCTTTCCTTGCCCGATTAGCCATCCGATGAAATCGTCGAAGCCATCGTCGGAACAACCATCATTGATCACATAGGCAGCTCCCCACAGCTGCAGGCTGTAGGCAGCACGAGTCAATTGCGTATAGGCATTGGCCACACCCTTGATGCTTTCAAGATCCATCGTCTTGATGATTTCCTTCAAGCTCTCGGCGACGGCGTGCGCGTCAGCGGGATCGTCGGCCGATTTGCGCGCTTTCTCGACCAATTCCCAGTATTCGTTGATTTTCACTATTCACTTCCCAGGTTTCGAAGGCATTTTCGGACTTCAAGTTTGAACACCGGGCAGATCATGGGGAATTGGAAAATTCTGAAATATGACGGGATCGCCACACTTACCTGGCAACGTGATCGCCAGGCGCCTTGACCAGGAATTCCTTCAGGCTGGCGACCTTGCTCTTCTTGAAGATGCGGTTCTTGTAGGTCACTACCGTGGTGGGCGACAGACCCAGCGCGCGGCCCACTTCCTTGGCCGTGTGGCCCTGGCGCAGCAGGTTCGCCACCTGGATCTCACGAAACGACAGGTCGGCCGGCCAGGCCGCCACGGGCGCCGGCGCGGCCTCGCGCCGACAGAGCTGGTGATGGCGCCGCGCCAACGCGATCAGCAGCGGCGCGCGGCCGCGCATCAGGTCGGTCACGTCCGCCGAATGCGTGCGCGAAAAATACAAGTTCAGGTAGCTGATGCCTTCGCTGCGCGCGCCGATCAATGAAATCTTGCTGGCAAAGCCGGGCCGTTCGAACAGCAGGCGCCGGTACTCGGCATCCAGGATGTGACCGGGCGCGGGCGTCTGGATGATCAGGTCCGGCTGCCCTTCTGGCCGACAGGCCAGGTCGCGCAGCAGCGCGTAATTGGGATCGCGACGATAGAACTGGTCATCGACGTAGACGTTGGTGGTCCATTCGATCAGGGACTGGTTCAAGAGGCTGGCGGCCGACGAATACTGCACCGAGCCGTCGTGACCATAGAACACATGGGCCACGTGATCGGCCGCCACCGTTTCGCGCAGGGCCAGCAGCAGCGCGGCATGGAACATCGGCCCGCCCAGGTCCATCACGGCGGACGCGGCCCATTGGTCCGTCCCCCCGGCCGCAGCCAGCGGCGTGCTTGTCTCTTCCATGGTTCTGGGTCCTCGTACGGACGTGTTTTTCCCGATTCTACGGTCAACCCCGGCCGTCCGTGTGTCCTCTTCCGTGAGGACATGACGGGCCCGCGCGGCGCTTCTAGAGTTTGGCCCTGAGACAAACACGCCGTGCCACAGAGCACTAGGGAAAACGATGACAGAGCTTCCCCTCTACCCCTACATCCGGCCCGCCGAGATGGACGGCCCGCGCGCCGAGCCGCATCCCGTCGCCATCGTCGGCGCCGGGCTTTCCGGCCTGACGCTGGCGCTGGACCTGGTGCGCCGCGGCATTCCCGTGGTGGTGCTGGACGACGACAACACGGTGGGCGTGCGCGGCCTGGCCTCGCGCGGCATGGTCTGGGCCCAGCGCACGCTGGACATCTTCGACCGGCTGGGCATGGCCGGCGCGGTGGTCGACAAGGGCGTGCGCTGGAACGTCGGGCGCGTGCTGTGCCGCGACAAGGCGGTGGCGTCGTTCACGCTGCAAGACCAGCCGGACATGCGCCACAACGGCTTCGTGAACCTGCAGCAATACTATCTGGAGACCTTCCTGGTCGACGCCTTGCAGCGCGAGCCGCTGGCCGACCTGCGCTGGTTGAATGCCGTCGTCGGCGTCGAACCCGGTACGGATGGCCCCGGCACGCTGCGCGTGCAGACGCCCGACGGCATCTACGCCACGCGCGCCCAGTGGGTGGTGGCCTGTGACGGCGCGCACAGCGCGGTGCGCGGCATGCTGGGCCTGCAACCGCGCGTCTACGACCGCACCGAAGACCGCTGGATCATCATCGATATCGTCCTGCGCGGCACGGCCTGGCCCGAAGAACGCTGGACCTGGCTGGACGCGGGCAGCAACCATGGCCGCGCAGTCTGGCGCCACAAGATGGCCGACGACACCTGGCGGCTGGATTTCCAGCTGCGGCCCGACGAAGACGCCGAGGCGGCGGCAACGGAAGCCGGCATGCGCCGGCGCGTGCTGGACCTGGTGGGCGAGCCGGTCGATTTCGACATCGCGTGGCACGGCGTCTGGGCCTACCGCCACGAATGCCTGGACAGCCTGCGCCATGGCCGCGTGCTGTTCGCGGGCGATTCGGCCCACCTGGTCGCGCCCTTTGGTGCGCGCGGCGGCAACGGCGGCATCCAGGACGCGGACAACCTGGGCTGGAAGCTGGCGCTGCTGCTGCAAGGGAGCGCCGATGCCTGCCTGCTGGACAGCTACAGCGACGAGCGCAAGCACGCGGCCATGGAAAACATCCGCCAGGCGCGGCGCTCGTCCCGCTTCGTGTATCCGGGCGCCGCCCGATCGGCCGCACTGTGGCGCGAGGCCATCATCGCGCTCGCGCCGCAGCACCAGGCCGCCGCCCGCCTGATCAACACCGGCCGCCTGTGCATGCCTGCGGTGTACCCCCCGTCGCCGCTGGTGCGCGGCAGCCACGCCCACGCCGGACGCGCGCTGCCCAACATCGTGCTGCGCCAGGCGGACGGGCTGTCTTTGCATGCGTTGCTGGGCCCCTGGTTCACGGCGCTGGTATTCGGCGATGCCTTGCCGCCCGACGCCACAGGCGCAACGCACGCCGATGGCCGGTTGCGCTGGGTGACGGTCGGACCGCTGTGCGATGCGCGCGGCCGCACCGCGCTGGCGCATCAGCTTGGCGTGGCCCTGGACGGCGCCACCTGGCTCGTGCGCCCCGATCAGCACGTCATGGCGGCGGGCGACGCGCAGGCCGTGCCCCCCGCCCAGATCACGACCTGGCTCGACGCTGCGCTGGGCCAGGCCGCCAGCCCGACGTTCCCCGCTGCCCCGGCCCACGGCCTGCAGCATTTCCCCGGAGACCCGCTACATGCCGCCCTCACAGCAACAGCTTGATGATCTGCTCGAACGCCTGATCGCGTTGACCGACCAGCCCGACCCCGTGGACCAGCGCGACAGCCTGGCGCGGCTGTCGCTGCTGCTCATCGAAGCCGTGGACGACGCGGCCCGGGTGCAGTCGGCCGTCGATGAAATCCTCGCGGCGCGCCTCGAACCGCCTGCCCTGCACATCCCTTGACCCACGGAGACGGCGCCATGACGCATCCCATTGAGACCCCGCGGCCCGACGCCGCCTGCCCGCCCATTCAGGGCCTGCACCACTTCGCCTGGCGCTGCCGCGACGCCGAGGAAACCCGGCATTTCTACGAAGACATCCTGGGCCTGCCGCTGGTGCATGTGGTCAAGGAAGAACGGGTGCCGTCCACCGGCGAACACTGCCCCTTCGTGCACCTGTTCTTTGAATTCGCCGACCGTTCGCACATCGCCTTCTTCGACCTGGGCGACAACGCCGTGAGCCAGCCCGACCCCGCGACCCCGCGCTGGGTCAACCACTTCGCCATGGAAATCCGCGGCGAGGCCGAACTGGAACGGATGCGCCAACGCCTGCTGGCCCAGGGCATCGAGGTGGTCGGCCCGACCGACCACCACTTCATCCGCTCGCTCTACTTCTTCGACCCCAACGGCATCCGGCTGGAACTGACCACCCGCCTGCCCGTCCCGGACTACGTGGCCGGCAAGCGCCGCAGCGCCCATGACGACCTGGCCGACTGGACCCGCGACAAGGCCGCCGGCCTGCGGCCCGGCGCCTCGGGCACCAGCAGCCAGGCCCGCCAGGCCCAGACCCGCTGACCCCTTCATTCCCACCCGATACAGGAACACGATGACCAAGCCTTTTGCCTCCCAGGCCGACGTAGCCGAAAAGAAAACGTCTTTCGTCCGCCTTTCCGACAACGCCTACGCCTATCTCGCCGACGGCGATCCCAACTCCGGCGTCATCATCGGCGACGACTGCGTGATGGTGGTCGACGCGACGGCCACGCCGGTCATGGCCCAACCCCTGATCCGCGCGATTCGCGGCGTCACCGACAAGCCCATCCGCCACGTCGCCCTGACCCACTACCACGCCGTGCGCGTGCTGGGCGCGTCCGCCTTTGCCGCCGAAGGCGCCGTCAACACCTTCGCCAGCCGCGGCACCTACGAGCTGATCGCCGAGCGCGGCCAGGCCGACATGGACTCCGAGATCGGCCGCTTTCCCCGATTGTTCCAATCCGCCGAAGGCATCCCCGGGCTGACCTGGCCCACGGTGGTGTTCGAGCGCGAACTGACCGTGAACCTGGGCAATCTGGAAGTGCGCATGATGCATCTGGGCGCCGGCCACACCCGCGGCGATTCGATCGTGTGGATTCCGTCGCAGGGCATCTGTTTTTCCGGCGACCTGGTCGAATTCAATGCCGGCGTCTACACCGGCGACGCCTACCTGGCCGACTGGCCCGCCACGCTGGATGCCCTGCAAGCCTTGCAGCCGCGCCAGCTGGTGCCGGGGCGCGGCCCCGCGCTCACGCACCCCGACGCCTGCCGCGAGGCCATCGGCTACACGAAGCGCTGGGTAGAGACGCTGTACGGCTGCGCCCGCCAGGGCGTCAGCGAAGGCAAGGGCCTCAAGCAAGTCTACGAAGACACCCGCCGCGTGATGGACCCGGAATTCGGCCATGTCGTCATCTACGAACACGCCATTCCCTTTGACATCTCGCGCGCCTTCGACGAAGCCAGCGGCATCACCGAGCCGCGCGTCTGGACGGCTCAGCGCGACCGCGAAATGTGGGCCGAACTCACCGCCTGACGCCATCACCACGGAACCCGACCATGAAACTTGCCACCCTGAACCACGGCACCCGCGACGGCCAGCTGGTCGTCGTCGACCGCGCGCTCGCCCGCCAGCGCCCCGTGCCGCACATCGCCGCCACCTTGCAGCAGGCCCTGGACGACTGGGCCCGCTGCGCGCCGCGCCTGCAAGCGGAATATGACGATCTGCAAGCCGGCGGCGCCGGCCAGCCGTTCGATGCCGCCCAATGCGCCGCGCCGCTGCCGCGCGCCTACCAGTGGCTGGACGCATCCGCCTACCTCAACCACGTCGACCTGACGCGGCGCGCGCGCGGTGGCGAAATGCCGCCGTCGTTTCGCACCGACCCGCTGATGTACCAGGGCGCCTCTGACGACTTCATGGGCCCCTGCGACCCGATCACCGCCGCCAGCGAAGACCTGGGGGTCGACCTTGAAGCCGAGATCGTGGTGGTCACCGACGACGTGCCGCTGGGCGTGAACGCCGACACGGCGCTGAATCATGTGGTGCTGCTGGGCCTGGTCAACGACGTCACGCTGCGCAACGTGGTGCTGCCGGAATTGAGCAAGGGCTTTGGCTTTCTGCAAGGCAAGCCGGCGTCGGCGCTGTCGCCCGTGCTGGTCACCCCCGACGAACTCGCCCCCTATTGGCGGGGTGGCAAGCTGCACCGGCCGATGCAGGTGTGGTTGAACGGCCAACTGCTGGGCCAGCCCCAGGCCGGCGAGGAAATGCAGTTTCATTTCGGCGAGCTGATCGCGCACGCGGCGCGCACCCGCCGCCTGGGCGCCGGCACCCTCGTGGGCAGCGGCACCATCTCGAACGCCAGCGATGCCGTCGGCGTGTGCTGCCTGGTCGAAGCGCGGGTGCGCGAGCAACTGCGCGACGGCCAGATGCGCACGCCCTTCCTCAAGCATGGCGACCAGGTGCGCATCGCCATGCAGGACGACGCCGGCCACAGCCTGTTTGGCGACATCGACCAGCAGGTCCGCATTCCCGGTACCCGCCCGCTGCCGCTGGCCCCGGCCCGCCACGCCGTCACCGCCTGAACAGGACGCCGCCATGGCCGACACGCCCCTCCCCACCCTGCATAGCTACTGGCGCAGCTCGGCAGCCTATCGGGTCCGCCTTGCCCTGGCCATCAAGCGCCTGCCGTATCGGCAGGTCGCCTGGCACATGGCCAAAGGCGAACACCAGCAGCCCGCCTACCGCCAGATCGCGCCGTTCGGCCTGGTGCCCATGCTGGAAATCGACGGCCTGCGCTTGCAGCAGTCGCTGGCCATCATCGAGTACCTGGATGCGCGCCACCCCGAGCCCGCCCTGCTGCCCGACGACCCCGCACAACGGGCACAGGCCCGCGCGCTGGCGCAACTGGTGGCCTGCGAGATGCATCCGCTGAACAACCTGCGCACCTTGAACCAGCTGCGCAGCCAGTTCGGCGCCGATGACGCGCAAGTGCAGGACTGGTATCGCCATTGGTGCGAGGAAGGTTTTCGCGCGTTTGAGGCGGCGTTGGGCGCCAGCCATGGCGACTACGCGCTGGGCGCGGCGCCGTCGCTGGTGGAGTGCTGCCTGGTGCCGCAGGTCTACAACGCCCGGCGTTACGCGGTCGACCTGACGCCGTTTTCCCGCGTGCGCGCCATCGTGCAGGCCTGCGAATCGCTGCCGGCCTTCGACGCGGCACGGCCCGAAAACCAGCCCGACGCGCCACGCCCCGCGCAGGCTGCCTGAACCCTCACTCTACCCCCCAGAAAAAGCGGCCCAGACCGCGCCCCCAAGGAGACAAGCATGCAGACAGACCTTTCCGGACAGGGCGCCGTTGCGCCCGCCCCGCTGGCCGACCGGCCGGCGACAGCCCCATTGGTCAGCGTCGAAGACCGCAAGGTGCTCGCGGCCACACTGGTCGGCTCGGCCATCGAGTGGTACGACTACTTCATCTACGTCCAGGCCGCGGGCCTGGTGCTGGGCAGCCTGTTCTTTGCCCCTTTCGCCCGCGAGAATCCCGAGCTGTCGCTGATCCTGTCGTTTGCCACCGTCGGCGTGGCGTTCCTGTTCCGGCCCCTGGGCGCCATAGTCTGTGGCCATCTGGGCGACCGCTATGGCCGTAAACGCGTACTGGCCGCCACGCTCATCCTGATGGGGGTATCGACCGCACTGATCGGCGTACTGCCCACCTATGCGCAGATCGGGCTGTGGGCGCCGGTCATCCTGGTCGGGCTGCGCGTGCTGCAAGGCTTTTCGGCTGGCGGCGAATGGGGCGGCGCGGCACTCATGGCCGTCGAACACGCGCCGGTCGGACGCCGGTCGTTGTTCGGCGCCTTTCCGCAGATCGGCGTGCCGCTGGGCATGATCGTCGCCACGGGCGTGCTGTGGTGCATCACGGCGCTGGTCGGCGCCGACAACTTCATGGCCTGGGGCTGGCGCATCTCGTTCCTGCTGTCCATTGCGCTGATCATCGTGGGCGTCTTCATTCGCCGCGCCGTCGAGGAATCGCCGGTGTTCCTGCAGATGCGGTCGCGGCGCAGCCATTCATCGGCGCCGCTGGGCACGCTGCTGCGCCAGCATCCGCGCCAGATTGCGCTGACGACGCTGATCTTCGTGGGCAACAGCACCGCCGGCTACCTGCTGGTGGGCTTTTTCATCAGCTACGGCAGCCGTGCGCTGCACATGCCGGCGCAGCAGGTGCTGATGATCTGCACGCTGGCCGCCGCCTGCTGGCTGGGCACCACGCTCCTGGGCGGCTGGCTGGGCGACCGCATCGGCCGCGTGCGCACCTTCCAGGTGGGCTATGTGCTGCTGGCCCTGTGGGCCATTCCCATGTGGTGGCTGATCGAATCGGGCAACCCGGCGCTATTCACGCTGGCGCTGGCGGTACTGTCGGTGCCGCTGGGCCTGACCTATGGGCCGCAGGCCGCCCTGTATGCCGAGATGTTCCCCGCCGACGTGCGCTATTCCGGCGTGTCGGCCGGCTACGCGCTGGGGTCCATCCTGGGCGGCGCCTTCGCCGCGATGATTGCGCAATCGATCATCTCGGCCACCGGGCAATCGTGGCTGGTGGGGGTGTACGTCGTCGTCATGGCGGCCGTCTCGTTCGTCGCCGTCACGCTGGTCAAGGACAAGCCCGGCACGACGCTGCACGCCGACTGACGCCCCGCGCCGCCGCTCGGTATCGCGGCGGCGCCCCCCTTGTCACCCATCCCTGCGCCCATGACCGCCTGCATCCGCCAACAAGACCTGGTCGATTCCGTCGCCCACGCCCTGCAATACATCAGCCACTATCACAGCCCCGACTACCTCGCACACCTGGCCGCCGCCTACCGCCGCGAGGCCAGCGCGCCCGCCCGCGACGCCATGGCCCAGATCCTGGCCAGCTCGCGCCTGGCCGCCATCGGCCGGCGCCCCCTCTGCCAGGACACCGGCATCGTCAATGTCTTCCTGAACGTCGGCATGGACGTGCGCTGGACGGGTTTCACCGGCAGCCTGGAAGACGCCGTCAATGAAGGCGTGCGCCGCGCCTACCTGGACGCCGACAATCCCCTGCGGGCATCGGTGGTGGCCGACCCGCTGTTCGGCCGCGCCAATACCCGCGACAACACGCCCGCCGTCATCAGCATGCGGATCGTGCCCGGCGCAACGCTGGAAGTCATCGTCGCGGCCAAAGGCGGCGGATCGGAGAACAAGGCGCGGCTGGCCATGCTGAACCCGGGCGACAGCGTGGTGGATTGGGTGCTGGCGCAGGTGCCGACGCTGGGCGCGGGCTGGTGTCCGCCCGGCATGCTGGGCATCGGCGTGGGCGGCACCGCGGAAAAGGCCGTGCTGCTCGCCAAGGAAAGCCTGATGCAGCCGCTGGACATGCACACCCTGCAGGAACGCGCCGCACGCGGCGACGCGCTCGCCCCCGAAGACGCCCTGCGGCTGGAGCTGCACGCACGCGTCAACGCGCTGGGCATCGGCGCACAAGGCCTGGGCGGCCTGACGACGGTGCTGGACGTCAAGCTCAAGACCTACCCCACGCACGCCGCCGCCAAACCCGTCGCCCTGATCCCCAACTGCGCCGCCACCCGTCACGCCCGCTTCGTGCTGGACGGCAGCGGCCCCGTGCACCTGGAGCCGCCCTCGCTGGATCTCTGGCCCGACCTGGGCGACGCCGCGCTGCCGCAGGCTGGCCGACGCGTGAACCTGGACACGCTCACCCGGGAAGAGGTCGCCACCTGGCGCGCGGGCGACACCTTGCTGCTGACCGGTCGCATGCTGACCGGCCGCGATGCCGCGCACCAGCGCATCCGCGAACGGCTCGCCCAGGGCCTGCCCCTGCCCGCCGACTTCCGCAACCGTGTCATCTATTACGTAGGCCCGGTGGACGCGGTGCGAGACGAGGTCGTCGGCCCCGCTGGCCCCACCACATCCACCCGCATGGACGGCTACACCGACATGATGCTGGCGCACACGGGCCTGATCGCCATGATCGGCAAGGCCGAACGCGGCCCCGACGCCGTCGCCGCCATCCAGCGGCACCGGGCGGCCTACCTGATTGCCGTGGGCGGCGCAGCGGTTCTCGTGTCCCGGGCCATCCGCCACGCCCGCGTCGTGGCCTTCGAAGACCTGGGCATGGAAGCCATCTACGAATTCGACGTGGTCGACATGCCGGTGACGGTGGCCGTCGATGCGGAGGGTGGCAACTTGCACGTTGCAGGCCCGGCGCAATGGCGTCTTGCGCCCGGGCAACCCATTCGCCTGGGCAGCCGCGAGATCAGGCTTTCCGGGGCTTGATGGCGCCGGCGCGCGCCGACGCCCGCCTGGGCAGGCCCGCGCCCACCAGCGCCAACAGTTCCTGGTGGTTGCGCACGCCCAGATGCTGGAACGCGCGGTAGCGATAGGTCAACGCCGTCGTGTCCGACACCCCCATCTCGCGCGCCGCTTCCTTGGTCGTCAGGCCTTCCAGCACATGCGTCACGATCTGCCGCTCGCGGCCCGACAACTGCTCCATGAGCCGCGCCTGCGGCGCATGGTCTGCCGGAGAACGCCGCGTCACCTGCACGTGACGCATGACTGCGGTGGCGATCAGGGGCGCATGCTGCGCCAGGCGTTCGATGTCCTGCGGCACGAACGCCGGATACGCCAGATTGCGGTACAGGCTGACCGACACCCGATAGCCGTCGGCAAACACCGTCAGCAGCGACAGCCGCTCGCGAATGCCCGGATCGCCATAGCAGACGCGACGGTAGTGCTCATCGGCCACATCCTCGGCCTGCTGCAGCCCGATCCACAACTGCGTCGCCCTGCCCGGCTTGCGCCGCGACAGCCACACCATGTTGGAGTCCTTGCGGTCGAACCCCAGCCGCATGTATTGAACGGCGGTCAGGGTCGCCACCTCGCCGATGGCGCTGGCGCTGGACACGGCCTGCACCCGGCCGCTGCTGCGCAGTGCGAACACCGTGCAGTGGCTGGCCGGGAACATGCCGCCCAGTGCCCGTAGCGCCTGCGCGGCAAAGTCGTCGGCGCCGATCGCGTCCATCAAGGCCATCGCCACCGCAAACGCGGGAGCGGGCGTGTCCTGCACCACCGGCAGCAATTTCATGACGGGTATTCCTGTCCTGATTAATTAGGACAAATTATCGATTCCAAGTCGCCAGAATATACCCAGAGACAACGCCATAAGTACCGGACACCCGCATGCCGCTTGAACGAATCGGACCCTTCCACTATTCACGCTTTGCGCCATCGCTGCCGTCCCGGGATGCGAACGGCGCCGACGCCCAGCGCCATCGCGTCATGATTGCCGGCGGCGGCCCCGTCGGCCTGGCCGTGGCGCTGGGCCTGGCCCGGCGCGGCATCGATTGCGTCGTCATCGAGGCCGACGACTCGGTCTGCGAAGGCAGCCGCGCCGCCTGCATCTCGCGCCGCAGCCTGGAAATCATGGACCGGCTGGGCGTGGCGTCCGCCTTTCTGGGCAAGGGCCTGCCCTGGGCGCGCGGCCGCAGCTATTACGGCACCGACGAGGTGCTGGTATTCGAGATGCCCACCCGCGCGGACGATCGCTATCCGCCCATGATCAATCTGCAGCAGTACTACATCGAACAGTTCCTGCTCGACGCCATCGCAGCCGTCAACGCGCAGCATCCCGGCCGCGTCGACATCCGCTGGGCCAGCAAGATCACCGCCTGCACGCCCGCCGCCGACGGCGTGGCCGTGCGCATCGGCAACGCGTTGGGCAGCTACGCGGCGCAGGCCGGCTGGCTGGTGGCATGCGACGGCGGACAGAGCTTCATCCGGTCCAGCCTGGGCCTGGAACTGGCAGGCACCGGCTATCAGGGCCGCTACGCCATCGTCGACATCGAACTGGCCAGCAGCTACCCCACCGAGCGCCGCGCCTGGTTCGACCCGCCCTGGGCCCGCGGCACCACCATCCTCATGCACCGCCAGCCCGACGACATCTGGCGCATCGACTTCCAGCTGGCCGGCAGCGTGGATGCCGCCCAGGCCATGCAGCCCGAGCAGATTCAACGCTTCGTGCAGACGCACCTGGACGCCATCGGCGAAGGCCACCTGCCCTGGACCCCGGTCTGGTCGTCCATCTACCGCGCCGGCGCCATGACGCTGGACGCCTACCGCCACGGCCGCGTCCTGTTCGCCGGCAACGCCGCGCACGCCATGCCCATCTTCGGCGTGCGCGGCCTGAATTCCGGCTTCGACGACGCCGACAATCTGGTGTGGAAGTTGGCCGCGGTGCTGCAAGGCAAGGGCAGCGATGCCCTGCTGGACCGCTACAGCGCCGAACGCCTGCACGCCTTCCACGTCAACGCCGAGAACGCCATGCGCAGCACCGAATTCATGTCGCCGCCCAACCGGGGCTTTGACCTGATGCGCGAGGCCTGCCTGTCGCTGGCCGCGCGCCACCCCGGCATCGCGCGGCTGATCAATCCGCGCCAGACGCATGCGATCACGTATGCCGAATGCCCCGTGCCGCAAGCGATGGCCGATGCGCCGGAAGGCACGAACGGCCCGCCACTCGACACCGCAACGAACGCAGCCCCCTGCTCCCCCGGCGCGCCCTTGGTCGACGGCCGCCTGCCCGACGGGCGCTACCTGACAGAACGGCTGGCGCCCGACGGCTTCACCCTGTTGGCATTCGGCCCTTGGTCGCAAGCCGACGCCCTTGAAACACAAACGCAAGCGCCCGACTGGCCTTGGCTGCCGTGTCACGTGGTGACGCTGGCGCCTGATGCCAACCTGGCCCGGTGCTTCGGCTTGCCGCAAGAAGCCCTGGCCGACGTGGCCTTCCTGATACGCCCCGACGGCCATCACAGCGCCCATTGGCACGCGCCTGGCCTGCCTGACGTACTGACCGCCCTCGCCCGCGCCTGCGGCGCCCCAGGAGCCCTGCAATGACCTACGACGCCGCCGTCCAAGACCGTCTCTATGCCCGCTGCAGCAACGCCATCGCCAGCGCCGGGCGCGAACGCGAATCCCTGTTCCTGGCCCGCCTGGCGCTGCTGCTGTTCGAGCAGGTGCAGGACGAACAGCGCTGCCTGGACGCCATCGAACAGGCGCTGCAAGACCTGCCGATGCCCTCACTGTCGGCGGACTGACGCCGCCTGCGCGTACCCGACCGGCACGCTCGTCGGCGTTTTCAGCCCCGATACCCAAGACAGGCCAAGAAGCCTGCCCTGCCCCCAAACGGAGACAACCTTGAACCGAAGAACATTCATGGCCGCGGCCTTGGCCGTCGCCGCCGCCCAGTGGGCCGTTGCCACGCCCGTGCAAGCCCAGTCCGCCTACCCTGACCAACTCATCAAATGGGTCGTGCCCTACCCAGCCGGCGGCGGCACCGACACCCTGGCACGCACCCTGGCCGAGAGCATCCGCCCCGGCCTGGGCCAACGCATCATCATCGACAACCGGCCCGGCGCGGCCACCAATATCGGCGCCGAGCAGGTTGCGCACGCCAAACCCGACGGCTACACCCTGATGTCCGCCGACAACGGCGTGCTGGCCTTCAACGAACACCTGTTCAAGAAGCTGCCCTACCGCCCCGCCGACGACTTCACCTACATCGGCGCGATCGGCAAATTCCCCCTGGTGCTGGTCGCCAGCCCCGCCTTTCCCGTCGCGGACTTCGCCCAGTTCCTGGCCTACGTGCGCGCCCGGCCCGGCCAGGTCGACTACGCCTCGGTCGGCAACGGCTCGCCGCATCACCTGGCCATGGCCCTGTTCCAGAGCAAGACCGGCTCCACGCTCACCCACGTGCCCTATCGAGGCGCCGCCCCGGCCATGCAGGACGTCATGGGCGGCCAGGTGCCCGTCATGTTCCTGGATCTGGCGTCCGGCCTGCAGATCATCAAGTCCGGCAAGGTGCGCCCGCTGGCGATCGGTTCGGCCACGCGTTCGCCGCTGCTGCCCGATGTGCCCACCCTGGCCGAAGTGGGCGTGGCCGACGTCGAAGTCTTTGCCTTCCAGGGCTTGCTGGGGCCGGCAGGCCTGCCCGCCCCCATCGTCGCCACGCTCAACCGGGCACTGAACCAGGCCCTGGCCGACCCGGCCGTGCTGAACCGCTTCACCGAATTCGGCTTTGAACCGCTACCCGGCACGCCCGACGCCTTCAAGCAACTCGCCCGGGCGGAATCTGCCCGCTGGGGCCAGGTCATCCGCGCCAACCACATCTCACTGGATTGAGGATCGCCATGAACCTGCCCTCCGCCCGCCCCGTCCAGGGCTTGCACCACTTTGCCTGGCGCTGCCGCGACGCCGAAGCAACGCGGTGCTTCTACGAAGACCTGCTGGGCCTGCCGCTGGTGCACGTCATCAAGAACGACCACGTGCCCAGCACCGGCGAATACTGCCCCTACGTGCACATCTTCTTTCGCATGCGCAACGGCGGCTGCATCGCCTTCTTCGACCTGGGCGACGACACCGCCGCCCTGCCGTCCGCCAACACTCCTGCCTGGGTCAACCACATCGCCCTCGCCGTCGCCAGCCGCGACGACCTGCACGCCATGAAGGCGCGGCTGGAGGCGCACGGCGTCGCCGTCGTCGGCGTCACCGACCACGACGGTTTCATCGAATCGATCTATTTCTTCGACCCCAATGGATTGCGGCTGGAACTCACCGTCGAAGTCGCCGCCCAGGCCGTCGTCGACGGCTACGCCCGCGAGGCACGCAGCCTACTCGACCGCTGGACGACCCGCCAACGCCCCGTCACCCCCCACCAGGACCGCCCATGACCCACCCCGCCCCCCGACTGCGCCTGGCCACCCGCAAGAACGGCACACGTGACGGCGAACTGATGCTCGTCAGTCCGGCGGGCGACCGCTGGATCAGCGCCGGCCCCGGCGCGCCCACGCTGCAAGCCCTGCTGGACAACTGGACCACGCTGGCGCCCGAACTCGACCGCCGCCACGCCGCGCGCGATGCCGGCGCCTGGACCACGGCCAGCGCCTTCGACCCCGCGCAATGCATGGCGCCGCTGCCCCGCGCCTACCAATGGGCCGACGCGTCCGTCTATCGCAACCACGCCCGCCTGATCTACCAATGGCGCCAGGAACCCATTCCCCCGCGCTATGAAGACGAACCCCTGGTCTACCAGGGCGGGTCCGACATCCTGCTGGGCCCGCAAGACGCCATCATCGCCACCGACGACAGCCACCTGATCGACCTGGAAGCCGAAATCGCCGTCATCACCCGCGACGTCCCCCTGGGCACGAGCGCCGCGCAGGCGGCCGACCTGATCGCGCTGGTCGTGTTGCTCAATGATGTCTCGCTGCGCGGGCTGATCCCGCCCGAGCTGGCCAAGGGCTTCGGCTTCTACCAAAGCAAGCCCGCCACCAGCTTCGCCCCCATTGCCGTCACGCCCGCGGCATTGGGCAGCGCCTGGCGCGACAATATGCTGGACCTGCCCGTACGCATCGATGTCAACGGCGCCCGCTTCGGCGAGCCCAACGCCAGCAGCGAAGTCGTCTTCAATTTTGCGCAGATCATCGAGCACCTGGCCCGCACACGCGGTCTGGTCGCGGGCAGCATCGTCGGCGCCGGCACCATCAGCAACGCCGACCCGGCCTCAGGCAGCGCCTGCATTACCGAAGCCCGGGTGCGTGCGCAGCTGGATGGCGCTCGCGAAGACCAGCTGCCGCCCTACCTGCGCCACGGCGACCGGGTGCGGATCTTTGCGCGCGGGCCGGATGGCGCCATGCCGTTCGGGGCGATTGATCAGGTAGTGGAGGTCTGCGCCTCCGCGAATCCAATAATGGATGCGCGAAAACGTTACCCATTCGCCACATCAACCCGAAAACACTAACGGTTGCTGAATTCAGACCGAAAACGTTAACCCCAAAAGTCCAGCCTCTCCTGAAAGGGAGAGGTAAAGGTCACCCCAGATACTCCACATTCCCGCACACGGAAATGCTCTGCCCGCTGACCATCGCCCCCTCGTCCGAGCACAGAAACGCCACTTGATTGGCCACGTCCTCGGGCTGCGTCATGCGGCGCAGCGACACCTTGTCCACCAACCGCATGCGCATCTCGTCCTGGCTGACGCCGCCCGCCTCGGCGCGGGCGGCGATGATGCGTTCGACCCGCTCGCCCGCCACCACGCCCGGCAGCACGGAATTGACGCGGATGTTGTCGGGCCCCAGTTCCATGGCCCAGGTCTGCGTCAGCCCCGCCAGGCCGAACTTGGTGGCGCTGTAGGGCGTGCGCAGCGAGAACCCCAGCCGCCCCGCCACCGACGAGATATTGACGATGGCGCCGCCGCCCGCTTCCCGCAGCAACGGCACGGCGCTGCGAGAGCACAGGAACGTGCCGGTCAGGTTCACATCCAGCGTCTTCTGCCAGGCATCCAGCGCAATCTCTTCCAGGCGGCACGTGGGGCCAGCCACGCCCGCGTTGTTCACCAGCGCATCCAGCCGGCCCCAACGCTTGGCCAGGTCCGCGAACATGGCCAGCACCTCGGCTTCGCGCGATACGTCCGTCACGCTGGCGCTCAGGCTCGGCGACAGTGCAGCCGCCGCTTTTACGGCCGCCTCGTCCACGTCGCAGATATGCACGTCTGCACCGGCCGCCAGGAATTTCTTCGCAATCGCCAGGCCAATACCCTGCGCCCCCGCCGTCACCAGGACCCGCTTGCCCTTCAAGGATTCACTCATGCTGTTCTGCCGGTAAGAGAATAAAAAGCCGGCGCGATCATCGATCGCGCCGCCTGCTTGCAATAACGCCCGCTGCGTCAGCAGGCGAACCGGGGCCGCACGCCACCGCGGCGCGGCAAGCCCATGATCTCGCGCGCTTCGGCCGGCGTGGCCGGTTCCATGTCCATCTCGCGAATGATGCGCACGATGCGTTCCACCAGCTGCACATTGGTGGCCAGCTCGCCATGGCGGTAATACAGATTGTCTTCCAGCCCCACCCGCGCATGCCCGCCCAGCAGCAAGGCGCTGATATTGGCTTCCAGCTGCGACGGCCCGATGCCGCTCACGCAGAACACGCTGTCCTTGGGCAGCATGTCGACCATCATCTGCAGATAGCGCGGCGAGAACGGCATCGCGTTCTGGAAATTGCGGTGCACGTTCATCACCAGGTTCACAAACGGCGGACCGTCATCCAGGCCTTCGTTGATCAGCGTGGTCGTGTCCTGCAGGATGTGGGTCGGGCTGAAGACCTCCCACTCTGGCTTGATGCCGCGCGCCTTCATGCCCGCCGCCAGCTCGCGCGCCTTGGTCAACGGCGTGTTCATCAGGTATTCGTGGTCGCCGAACGCCAGGTTCAGCGTCGTGGCATCCAGCGTGCACATCTCGGCGCCGGCATCCATGCCCTTGAGCCGCTCTTCCCACACGATTTCCCACATGCCCGGATAGCTTTCCCGCACCATGTCGCCATGCACGCCGCCGCCCGTGGAATTGTTCAGCACGATGTCGCAGCGTTCACGAATGCGCTGATTCATGTCCAGGTAGATGCCCGCATCGCACGTCGCCTGGTCGTCCGGGCGGCGCGCATGCAACGCCACCACGCTGGCGCCCGCGTTGTAGCAACGGTAGACGTCGTCGGCAATCTCGGCCGGCTGCGTCGGCAGGTGCGGGTTCTGCGTCTTGAAGGCCATGCCCCCCGTCGGGGCAATGGTCACGATCACTTTACGTTTCGCCATGAAGATTCTCTTTCAAGCTGGGTTGGCCGATGCCGTTCATTTCCACAGTGCGCAGCGCGTCTCGTCCTTTTTGGTAAAGGCCTCGTTGCCGTCGATGGTCTGCACCACGTCGAAGTAGTCCCAGGGTTCCTTGGACTGCTCCGGCGTCTTCACCTGCAGCAGGTACATGTCGTGCACCACCCGGCCATCAGGGCGCACCACGCCGTCCTTGATGTACAGGTCGTTCAGCTTGGTCTGGCGCAGATAGGCCAGCACGCGGTCCGCGTCATCCGTGCCCGTGGCCTTGACCGCACGCAGGTATTGCAGCGCCGCCGAGTAGTCCGCCGCCTGCAACGACGACGGCATTGCCTTGCGGGCCTCGAAGAACTTCTGGCTCCAGGCGCGGGTCTCTTCCGATGCGTTCCAGTACCAGCTGTCGGTCAGGTACATGCCCTGCGTGGCCGGCAGGCCCATCGCGTGGATGTCGTTGATGAACATGATCAGTCCCGCCAGGCGCATCGTCTTGGTGACGCCGAACTCGTTCGCGGCCTTGATCGCGTTGGTGGCATCGGCCCCGGCGTTCGCCAGCGCCAGGATCTCGGCCTTGCTGCTTTGCGCCTGCAACAGGAACGACGAGAAATCCGCCGACGACAGTGGGTGCTTCACCGACCCCACCACCGTGCCGCCGCCCGCTTCCACGACCTTCGTCGTGTCCGCCTGCAACGCATGCCCAAAGGCGTAGTCGGCCGTCAGGAAATACCACTTCTTGCCGCCCGCCTTCACCACCGCCGCCCCCGTGCCGCGCGCCAGCGCAACCGTGTCGTAGGCGTAGTTCAGCGTATAGGGCGTGCATTGTTCGTTCGTCAGCGCCGGGGCGCCGGCGCCCACCACGATGATCGGCTTCTTCTTGTCGGCCGCCACCTTCGACATCGCCAAGGCCGTACTGGAATTGGTGCCGCCGATCAGCATGTCCAGGCCCTTCTGGTCGAACCATTCGCGGGCCTTGGCCGACGCCACGTCCGCCTTGTTCTGGTGGTCTGCCACCAGCAGTTCAATCTTCTTGCCGTTGATCTCGCCGCCCATCTCCTGGATGGCCATCTTGATGGCTTCCACCCCACCCGGACCGTCCGGCCCGGAATACACGCCCGACAGGTCCGTAATGAAGCCGATCCGGATCACATCGTCGGAATACTGGGCCTGGGCGACCGGGGCATTCAGCAGCGAGACCACGGCCCCGCAGGCGACGGCAGCACGGCAGACCGCCTGTTGCATTGACAACATCGTTATCTCCTCTTATGGTTTTTGGGCTCTTGGGGCCAAGAGCCTGTCACGACTACGCCTCGCACCTTGATAAGCGTTCATTGGGTACGCAGGCTACTTTTGATGTCGACAGGCGCTGGCCTATTCTGCGGCCCGCCCGGCATGCGAACAGTCATCATGGTGACAGAGCACCCTAGGGTTTACCTGAGCGATATCGCTTCAAAAAATAAGGGATGGATATGCGTGGATCGCCCGCCGGAAGCGCCAACGCGCAGGCCACCGCCAACGAGTCGCCCGCCGGGAAGCGCCGCCCCGCGACCTGCCCCGTCGATCGCATGCTGGACGTCGTGCCCTGGTACAAGGGCCTGCCCGCACTGGAACGCAGCGTGGTCCGGTCCGAACTGCGCACCGTATCGCTGGCCACCGGCGAGTACCTGTTCCGCTCGGGTTCCCGCTCGCCCGGCTGGTACGGCGTGGTGGCCGGCCTGGTGAAATGGTCGTCCCGCGGCCCCGACGGCCGGTCCCTGTCGCTGGCCGGCTTCAGCACCGGCAGCTGGTTCGGCGAAGCCACCATGATCCGCCGCGAGCAATTCGAGTACGAAGTCGTCGCCCTGCGCCCCAGCCAGATCGTCATCCTGCCGCGCGACACCTGCGAACGCCTGTGGAACAACAACATCGAATTCACCAAAGTGCTGATGATGCACCTGGCACAGCGCGTGAATTGGCTGATGGCCTGCTACACCGGCAACGTGCTGCTGGACGTGGACACCACCGTGGCCCGCGCCGTTGCCACGCAGTGCGATGCCGAACAGCATTCCGGCTTTGACGGCAGGCTGAAGATATCCCAGGAAGAAATCGCCGCGCTATGCGGGGTCTCAAGGCAGCGGTGCAACGCCACCCTGACCCGGCTGGCGCGCGAAGGCGTGCTGCGCACGCACTACGGCGGGTTGACGGTGCTGGATGCGGAAGCGTTGTATCGGTTTGCGAAGATCAGTCGAAAACCGGGCGGATCCGGTGGAGCCGCAGGCTAGGGGAATTGGGTATTTCTTGTGTCGCCCTTTCTACGGACTCAGGACTGCCGCCCGGCGACAAATGCCGGCTCGAAATCGACAAGGTCCGTGCCACGCATGCCCAAAGCCTTGGCGACATTGCGCCAGTTATCAACAGCCTGCGCTACCTCAGCCCAAATGGCGGCCGCCTCTTCAATATTCAGTCTGAAATAGCGCGCGCCATCCATCAATGCCGCTCGACTGTCGATCGGCCCGGAATCCTCGGTCAGCCAGGTCTTGCTCTCGCGGCGGTCACCAGGCATTGGATTGAGGTCGAATGCCGGCGACAGACGCCAACCGCGATGCCGCGCGTCATACAGAAACCCGGTGTTACGCAAATGATCGTCGGTATTGCAGATCAGAAAATTGAAGACCAGGCGCCGCCATAGCTGGTTAATGTCGGCAATGGGGTTGGCCCCGCCCTGCAGCAACACGTCTACCAGTTCGGTGTAGGCATGTGCCGCATCCCGGCCATCGGACTGCAGCATCGTCGCGGCCGAGAGGTAGGGAATCCGGCCGCCATCGTCACTACGATCGAAACGACGGATGATGGCAATGGCTGTTCCGTTGATCGACTCGACCCGCGCCTTCGCCACATTGACGCCGGCCTTGGCGGCAAGATGCATGGCGAGCACTTCGCCGCGAATGATGTCGCGCTGGTCCGCTTGGCTGGGAAACTTGCCCAAGGCCAAATGACCGTCCGTATCTCGAACTGTCGACTTGGGGCGAGCTCCGCCCAATGAGGTGCCTTGCCCAAGCAGGTATTGCAGATCCTGCGCACTTTCCGTGCCAGCCTCCAGTGCACGGGCGGCTTGCACCACCTTATCCAGCTCAATCAGCGGCGGTACGTGCCCATGCGTTCCGCCAGTGCGCAAATAGGTCTGCGATTCTGGATCAAAGAGACGCAACGCGCCCGCTCGGGCTTCGTCGTCCACCCACATCAGGAAGTCGACCGCTTCAAGTGCCGGTGTCGCACGATCCTGCTGACGCGCCTTGGCATGGGCACGCCGAATCACGCGTTCGCCCCAGGAGTCTGGCGCGGTGTCTTCCAGCGCGCGAAAGAATACGTCTTGAGGATGTTGCACGCCCATGACGGGTAATAAGTCGGGAGACACCGCGAAGAATCGCGCATCGCGCAGCCAAGGCGCTTCATAGCTGAACGCACTGCGCTTTCCGCTGCCTAGATGCAGCTGCCCCACGAGCGTGCCGCCCGCCCCCAGATGCACCTCCAGGTCTGGACGTTTGAATGCCTTGGCCGCCATCAGAACCCCTCCAGTTCCGCGGAATCATCCACGACGTCTTCGTCGGCCTTGGCGGAACGAGCCGCACGGGGCTTGCTGCCGCCAGAGGTCCGCACCCGTTGGGGCAACTGTTCCCTCGCCAACTCCATTCCCAGCACATCGTTCTCCATGGCCATCACCTCGGACACAGCATCCAGGCGGCCAAGCACGTGCAAGGCACGCAGAAATGTATGCAGTGCGGTGCCGGAATAGCCGTCCTCCATACGCCTGACGGTGCTGAGCGACGCGCCAATTCGCAGGGCCAGATCTTCCTGGCTAAGCCGGCGCATGCGGCGAGCCGTCGAGATATCTTGCCCGAGACGATGCAACGCGCGCTCGACTGGCCTGGGCAATGCGGCCTTAGTGGCGGCCCCCTTTTGATCGGTAGATGTCATGTCCGCACCTGCTCAGATATGAAGTAAAACGGCTGCTAACCGTTCATATTTGAGCACATAGACCGATAGCGATCAACCATTCCTTGTTATTTAACAGGTCACATATGAAATATTAATATTCATAATAAGTCATATTTGAGTGCTTAATAAAATCTGTCAGTGAACTAAATATAGCTACGGCGGCGGCAACGCCTTGACCACCACGCTCGACGTCAAATCGACGACAACGCCTGCGTGCGGCTCATCGCAACATCCTTCAATGGCAAGACTCATGCAGACAGTCAGGTTTCGGCTGGCAGACGCCGTTCATACTGGCCGTGTCAAACGGGAGTTCGGGGTCATGCAACGAGTCATCTGCATTGCAGAACAGAAATCTCTGCGCAAATTCTCCCCAGAAATTCAGAATCTTCCAATTTCCCCAGCCCCCAGGATTGCGCATGATCCCCGAGACCGTTCATGGATATTCACCGCGGCAAACGACGGATCGAAGCCTGGACGACTCACACGGCGGCTATTCGCTGCCGCTCCCTCAGGCCGTCCTTCAGGATCAAGCATGCTCGACTTCAACAGTATTCGTCGTCAGGAGACTCTCGACCAGCGCGCGTTCCTGAAAGAAGATCATTCTCTGCAATTTGACATCACGCTTGCCGTCGAGTCCCTGGCGTCAGGCCACCCTACGGCCCCGAACGCGCCTTCGGCCAACAGATGGACCGTCGCATTCAAAAGCCTTGAATTGCTTTTGCTGGGCTACACCGCAGGAAGGCCAATAGAAGAACTGCGGACACAACTACCGACCGTCATCGCCCGCTTTGGCAATTACCTCGGCCAAGACGCCTCTCCTTCCCGCAAGCCCCCGCCGGAACACGTCGCAGATACGCTGGAAATCACCCAGCTCGACAACTACGTGTACGTGTTCTGGCTGCTGGCCTTGTGCAAGTTGCTGCGGCACGAGACCCTGGTCCAGGAGGTGGTCCGCTGGGTCGACCAGTCCTGGGACGTCAACCGACGCCGCGACGCCTTGTTTGAAAGCGTCGTGGCCGAGCTGACCGGCGTGCGCCTGGCAACCCCGCGCGTCATGCTGCACCCCGATCCCTATCATTCCCTGGGTCGCGTCACGCTGGTTCCGCCCGATGAGCGCGTGGCCTGCATGAAGACCTTGCTGGACGACTGGTACGACGGCATGGAGCCGACCTACTGGCACGACTCGCATATCGGCGACGTCCACTTCGGGTACTGGTGCCTGGAAGCGGCGCTGGTCACGGTGCTATGGAACGTCGACGACAGCAGCTACCGAGACCATCCCCACTATCCGAGCGACTTGGTTGACTGGTATCGAATCAGTAACGAACAGAACCAGACTACGTTTTCAGGACTGCGGACCAGCGTAGCGCCCGATTCATCTTCAACGATATAAAGCGTCAAATATGAACTATTGCGTGGACGCTGAGTTCATATTTGACCCTTCAATCAGCGCGCGGGCAGCCGCGCGGATTGTCGTCAGAACTTCCGATGCCGCAGATACGCTTCCTGCGGATCCACCCCATCCAGGATTGCCGTACGAACCAGATTTTCCTTGCCCATGGCCTCTTCTGCCAGCAGCAGCACGCGATCAAGATTCGCACGCGGAATGCGCACCACGCCGTCACGATCGCCAAACAGGTAATCGCCAGGAAATATCCTGACCTCACCGATGGTGACTGGCACATCAAAGGCATACGGCAGCCAATAGCCCACCACATCGCGCGGCGTGTAGTAGCGGTGCCAGACCTGAAAACCGATGTCCAGGATGGATTGGGAATCACGAATCCCGCCATCGGCGATCACGCCGCGCACCCCCTTGTACTTGAGCGTTTCGGCAGACAGTTCCCCCATGTGCGATACCGTGGAATCGTTGGGCTGTATCACCACCACATGCCCCGGCTTTGCCTTGGACAACAACCCGGTCCACCCCATCAACGTCTCGTGCCCATCGGCAGAGGGATCGACACGGCCGGCCACGGTAAACGCCGGGCCAGCCATCTTTTGACCGGGTATCAATGGACGCAGCGTAGAAGGCAGCGTGAAATTGCGTAGCCCTTCGGCCCGCATCACATCGTGAAGAATCCCTGAATAGCATTTATCCAGGCGGTCCAGATAGGCGGCTTGCTGGTGTTCCATGTCTTTCTCCAGTGTGCTCATTGTTGTCTCCTCGTGTTGCCATGGCCGTCACGACGATGCGTCGTTGCCCATGGCGTGCCCAGTCCCATCCCCCTCACCACACATATCTGTAGCCCAACGAAAACGCCGAGGGAGTGCCGACACGGCCGCCGGCTGAATAGCGGTAATCGGCGTAGAGCTTGTGGCGGCTAGCCAATGCCGCCGTCACCCCGGCCCCGAGTTCGACGCCGCCGCCCGATATATCGGTACGCCTTGCAACGCCATTGGTGTGCACTACGCTTTTGCCATCGATTTCCTGCAGCCATCCCACCCTGGCATAGGGCTGTATGAAGTTCTCCCCTTGCAGCTCGATTCGCCTGCCCAGCAGCGAACCTGCCCGCAGCTGGATCGAATTGCCTCCCGCCGCATCCACTTGCAGCAAGTTGCTGGCGCGATAGGCATCGCCGCCGGTGCGCACCACGGTCACTTGTGCTTGCGGCTCGACGAACCAGTTGCCGCCGATGTGAACCCGCCGTCCGGCCTCCAACGACGCGCCCACGGCGCCCGTCTGCGTCTTGGCGCGTACCGAGCGGCCATCGGTTGCCGTGACGTCAAAGCGGCTGCTGAAGCGATTGACCTTCACGACGCCATCCAGATACCAGCCGCTCTTGTCCAGGTAGGTGGCGTAGGCGCCGCCGTGGTAGCTGGTGGTGCGGCCGTTGCCCTCGCCACCAAAACGCCGGTCGGTGTGGCTGACGCCGGCGAAGCCGCCCATATACCATTGGCCTGCCCCGACCGGAATACGCTTATCGAGGCCGGTCTGAATGCCTTTGATGTTCTGGTGATAGGCCCGCGCGCCGCGGTTGTCGACGTTCTGCCGTTCGCCAAAGCCGCGCACCCAGACGTTGTCGCCCGCGCTGTTGTCGCGCAGATCGCCCATGCGCCTGATCAGCGTGGCATTCTCTGCGTGCCAGATCGTCTGGGTCGCGCCGGCCGCGGACGTGTTGATAGCCGCGTTGGCGGTGGTGGAAAGCCTGATCCGGCCGAGCGGCGCCACCGGACTGGCGGTGATGTTCACCAGACTCCAGTCACCCGGACGGCCGCCCAGCGAGTCATCAGCTTTCAGTTCATACCGATAGGTACCGACATCGACCACCTGGCCGCGGTTGGCCAACGTAAAAGAGCCGGGCCCGCCCTCGCTCTGGATGAGGCGCAGCGCACCGTTCGGCGCCGACGGTTCACGGCCGCTGTTGGCGACCAGCACGCGGTGGGTGCCCTGGACCGTACCGCCGATACGCAGCAGATCGCCTTGACCCGCCGCCACATCGGTGCGCATCTCGAAGGTCCCCGCGCCAGTCAGATTGCCGGTCACGTCCACCACGTTGAAGCGGGCGTCGGGCGAGGCAAAAGAGACGGTCCCAGCCGTATCCAGGTGCTGCACCGCAGAATCCGCGCGTACGCGCCACGTACTGGATTCATCGATGGACAGCGTGTCGACGGCATGGCCGTCGCTGTTGCGCAAGGCGCCGATCAGGCTGGAGTGATCGTGCAGCGCCAGACGAGTCGCGCCGCTGGTCACCACCACATCGCCTTCCAGCCGGCTTCGCTCGGCGATCACGTCGACCCGGCCCACGCCGACGGGATCGTCGCGGGATGCCGTGGGGTCGGCCACGATCTCCAGAAAGGTCGGCTCGTGCAGGGGTTCCACGTTGAGCATGACGCCCTGCGCGCCATTGGATCGCGCGACAACGGTGGTATCCGACAGCGAGATGTTCTGGCTTCCGCCGCTGACCCGGATCGCGGCGCCGTCCTCGGATTCAATCCGGCTGCCCATGTCGGCAATCACCCCGCCATGGCCGTCGGGGTCCGTGCTGTAGAGCCAGATCCCGTTGGCGCCTGCCCCATAGGTATGCAGATCCACGCTGCTCAGATGCGGCACGGCCCCCATGGAAGCCAGGCCATGTGCGGCCCGACCGTGCGTAGCCACCTTTGTTTTGGCCACAGACAATTTCGGGTCATACATATTCAAGCCATCGACCAGCATGCCATAGGCGTTGGGCCCATAGGTGGTGATAGCCCCTGTGGATAGCGTCATCAATCCGTCGGCAGTCCAGAGACCGAGTCCACGATCGCCATGGGTGGAAATACGGCTTCCGATCATGGACACCCTCGCGCCATTCCCCACGGTCACGCCAAGACCTAGCACGCCGAATGTATCGATGCTGGAATCCGTCACCGTCAAGGTGCTGGCGCCATCAATGACCAGGCCATTGCTGCTGCCAGGGCTTCCTATTCCAGAAACCGTGATTCTCAACGCATCCAGATCGACCTTGGCACCATTTCCGGTGATCCAGACGCCCATTTGACCGGCGTGGATATCGGTGTTGCGAAACACCGCGTCGAGCGGTCGTCCGGAAATCCAGATCGAGACCCCTCGCGCCGCGGCGCGAATGCTGCCGCCCGTATAAGAAACCTGCCCGCCATTCGTCCTCAAGGCATCACCTTGCTCAGCGACCAGATCGGTATCTCTGGCGACGAGCGTACCGTCGCTTTGGAGGATGGCGGTGCCTGTCCCCCGCGTTGTGGCCGTCACACGCTCCAGTTCGACTGCACCTCCCTCGATGTCAACGACGGACGAGGTATCGCCCGTAACAACGATTGACGTGTCGCGCGCCCGGATCGTACTGCCCTCCCCAAACGCATTGAGCGCATGGGAATATCCGCCCTCGGTGCGAATGGCGCTATGAGTGATGTCGATGCGACCGCCACCCTCTACCCCAACCGCATAGGCCCGTCCCGCGCCGTGGGTGAGGATGACGCTATCGCTGACGGTGATCGAACCATTGCTCAATGCCTGCAAGCCCTGCTGGCCGTCGCCGGTGGTTTCTACCGAAATGTTGTCAACCACGACATCGCGGCCGTCGGCAACAACGGGGTTTGAAGCGTTCGCGCCCGAGCGGCGGGGGTCTTCGATTTCAGTCGAGTACGCCGCGCATGCCGGCAACAACGCCAGAAGACAAGCAAGTTGAGTAGAGGTATGACGTAATTTCATGAGGCGCTTCAAAAGCGGTGCCAGATAAAGATGACACCGGTCAAGGCGGCACCTGCCTGACGACGTCGCGTGGTCTTTCAGGCCGATTGGCCTGAACACCGGGTCAACTGCCAGGCAGACACGCGTAGGCGGTCGCCGATGGCAACGCATCGCGGCATGAAATGGGTTGGTTGCGTAGGGGGATCAAGCGAGGAATGCCGGTGGGCGCGGGAAGATTCACACCACCGGACAAACGTGCAGTTGTTCACACCCGGAAGTCAGATTCTCTTCTCGGGGCACACGTCAGGAAATTGGATGTTTCTGAGAAATATTTAGAAACATTTTTCAGGCGATCCAGACAACACCACCAGGCGTGCGGGGCGACCGCCTTGGGCAAGCCCCTAACGGGCAGCTTCCAGCGTGGTGCCCAGCGCTCGTCGGCGCAATTGAACCACCTGCTCCGCCCCGACGGCCCGGGCGCGCAGTTGGCCGCAACCGCCATCCACGTCCTGCCCGGCGCTGTTCCTCACCTTCGTCAGCACGCCACGGCGATGCAGCGTGCGAACAATTTCGCGGATGCGGTCGGTGTCGGGACGCTGGTAGTCGTCGCCTTCCAGGCTGTTGAACGGAATGACGTTGAGCACGCCGAACTTGCCCTTGAGCAGGCGCTCAATGGCATCGAGTTCGTCGTCACCATCGTTCACGCCCTTGAGCAGCGTCCACTGGTACTGCACCGGATAACCGGTATCGCGAGCATAGGCTTCACCCAGCTCGACCAGTTCTTCGGGCGTAATCTGCGGCGCGCGCGGCAAGAGATGACGTCGCAGGTCAGCCTTGGTGGTGTGCAGCGATAGCGCCAGCGCAGGCTTGACGCGTTGCTGGGGCAAGGCGTCAAACACCCGCCGGTCACCTACGGTGGAGAACACCAGATTCTTGTGGCCGATGTTGCCTTCCGTACCGAGCAGGTCGATGGCCTCGAGCACATTGTCCAGGTTGTGTGCCGGTTCGCCCATGCCCATGAAGACCACTTTCTTCACCGCGCGCTGGCGTCGCGCCAACACAAACTGGGCCAGGATTTCCATGCTGGTGACCTGGCGGATGAGGCCGCTCTTGCCGGTCATGCAGAACCGACAGCCCACCGCACAACCGACCTGCGTGGAAACACAGAGCCCGCCGCGCGGCAGCAGCACGCTTTCCACCATCTGGCCATCGGCCAGGGCAAGAAGCAGGCGCGCGCCATCGTTGCCGGCATGCTCGGAATGGACTCGCGCAAGGCCGTCCAGTTCCGACGCCAGGGCGGGAAGCGCATCCCGCAGCGCCAACGGCAGGTAGTTGTCGAAACGCCGGCGCCAGGTGTCGGTGTCGAAGGCCTGCCCGCTCAGCCAGGCGCGCATGACCCGGCCGCGATGAGCCGGCTGGGCGCCGAGGGCGGCGAGACGGGGGTGGAAGTCGGAGAAGCGCATGGGGAGCGGATTTTACTCTGCTCGGTGCGGGCAAAATCAGTCGAAGGCCTATAGAAGCGTGTGAGAGGTCGAGCTATGGTCTCGACGTCGAGATGTTCGTAATTTGAGTCGTTAAGCAAGTTTAAGACTGGAGCTGCAGTCATTAAACGCGGCCCTGAGCAGGCAAAGGGTGACGGATCGGTGAGATTGATCTCACGATTAAATTCAGCATCAGAAATAGCCCATAAGACTATTTCTAATGTCATTTCTCTGTCCACGATGACCGCACATCACAAGCAATTCCTGAGCGGGCTAGTGCGTGCTGAACCTGACTGGGCATTACTGCAATGCCGGCACGCTGCCCAACTGCCAGCTTTACGGTGGAAGCTCGCCAACCTGGAGGCGTTCCGCAAAAAACGCCCGAATGATTTTTTGACACAGGCTGATGCGCTTGATGCCGGGCTGAGCCTCAAAGATCAAAAATGAGCGGGCCGCCGTTGTCAGCTTTAAAAGCCCCACCTACCCCGCAATGGCCTGGGCCAGTTGCTGGATAGACAGCGGCGCGCACCCCTCGGCGTCGTTGCTGACCGTCACGTAGGCCGGCTGGCCCGCGCCCGTAATGCCGCGGACCGTGCGCGCCAACACCATGCGAGTGGGAATGTCCTCGCTGAGAATGGCATTGAACGGATCGTGCTTCTTCTGCGCGGCGGCATACCCATAGGGGCCGAAAACGCGGTTCAGGTTCCAGCGGCAGACCAGCGGCCCCGGCCACAGCGCGCGCAGCATCGGCAGTTGCGCGTCGATCGGTGGCATCTTGCCATGCAGCCCCAGGCAGAAAGTGGCCCCATGCGCCTTGAGCGTGTCGACCAGCGCCTGGCCCAGTAGTTCCGGGTCTCGTACTTCCACCGCGACAATCACGGCATCATGCGTGGACAATGCCTCCCGGACGGCCGCCAGCATGCGTCCCAGTTTCTCGAACAGCGATGCCTGGCGACTCAGCCAGCCCAGAGGCAGCGGACTCAGCTGGAACACCAGGACGCCGAGCTTGGCTCCCAGGCCTTCGAGCGCCGGCCGCACGAATTCCTGGACGGCCAGCGACGGATCGAGGAAGACCGGGTTGGCGTCGCGCGTCCTGCCTTCTTCGCCACGCACCTGGGCATCAGTAATGCTCGAGGGACATTTGACGACGAAACGGAAATCATCATCGACCTGCCCCGCATAACCGGCATACTGGCTCGCCGTCAACGGCTGCCAGAACGTGCGGTCCACGCAAACCGTGCGCAAAAGCGGATGCCGATGGTAGGCGCCAAGGCCGTGCCTGGACAGCGTGCTCGAATCGTATTCGCCGTCCCAGACCAGCCCATCCCAGCCGGGATATGACCAGGTGGAGACGCCAAAGCGCAACTGCGCCGGCAACTGCCGCGCAAGCGCGAGCCATTCCTGCGCCGCAGGGGCGGGAAGCACTCTGGCCATGCTCCGGAGGGCGGAAAGGTCGGGATTGGCAGGAGACGCGACATGCTGCGAGGCCTTGGCCGGCGGCACGGGTAGCGCATCTCCGAAAAGATCGTCTTGCATGCTTGTCGTTCTGGCGCGGGGAGGGCTGTAGGGTACTTGAAGTCAGTATTCGGAAGTTCTAACGATGTCCAGGGACCACCTGTACGGTAAAGCCCGGTACTGGAAGCTCAGGAGCGGCAAATCCAGTTTGTGATAAAACGACACAAAATTTTAATAGAGGCTTCTAAATGCAAAACGCGTTCCTGCTCCTGATGCTGGTGAGTTTCGGTGCTCTGTTATTGGGTCTGGTCCGTCCGACAGCGGTTTTGCCCACTGCGATGACCCCTGGCCGCCTGAAGGTATTAGGTGTCTATTTGACGGCGACGCTCGCCTTCTTCATCGCATTCGGAGTCGTCCATGAGCCGGAGACCGAGCAGACACCCAACTCAGCAACCGCCGAATCCACCACCAAGGCATCCGCAGCGGCGAAACCAAGTCCCGCCGCCACCGCCACCGCCCCCATCGCCCAGCTTGCGGATGCGATCAAGCGGGTCAACAAGGACCTCGAAGCCCAAGTCGTGAAGACAGCCGAAGGCAAGTATCGACTCACCGCCAACTACCGCCCCACTTCGGTCTGGAGCGAGTCGAATTTCGTGCTGACTTCGGCGATGATGTTGCAGAAAACCGGTTCCCTCGCGAAGGAAAGCGGCCTGCCGGTGGAAGAAATCCAGTTTCATGTGTTCGCGCCATCGGTAGATGCCTACGGAAATTCAGGCACCTCGAAAGCCTTTGTATTCACCCTCTCCAACCCTGACCTGGACAAGATCAACTGGAAAGGCATCGGCAGTCATAGGCTCCTGAATCTGCCAAAAGTCGAGTTCCACCCCATGGGACGTAACGCGGTCATCAAATATTGCTCGGACAAAGACAACGCCGAAGACGCGCCAAGTCTGTGCCGCCAAGCGCTCGCTGCTCGCTAAAAATAACGAACCAGACTACGTTTTCAACGCTCCACCTGCCATGCTGGGAGACGCCCAGCCAGGCAGGAATTGGAAGATTCTGAAAACGAGCGCGCAGGGCTGAACCCGACGCGCAGCGGCACGCAGATCGGAAAACGTCTTCAGGGGATTTGCCAAGAAAACTGGCGATCGCACAGATCAGTACAAGAACTGTGGTGTAAGCGATAGGGGTTTTGGAGCGGGTGAAGGGAATCGAACCCTCGTATGAAGCTTGGGAAGCTGCCGTTCTACCATTGAACTACACCCGCTCGGGTGTCGTGTCCGGGACTCAAACCTGGACAGAGGCCGGAATTATAGCGCGCCTTTTTCTGCTCCGGGTGGCGGTTTCCCGCCCCCCAGTTTCCCGCAAGCCGACCTTAATTGGCCGTGATGTTGGCGGCCTTGACGACCTTGCCCCAGCGGTCCAGTTCCGACTGCGTATAGGCGCCCAGTTCCTTCGGCCCCATGAAGATGGCCTCGGCGCCCTGCTCGGCGGCTTTCTGGCGGAAGGCGTCGGTCTTCATGATCTTCTGGATTTCGCCGGCGATCTTGTCCACGACCGGCGCGGGCGTGTCCTTGGGCGCGTACATGGCGAACCACGAGGACACGATCAGGTCGGGATAGCCGGCCTCGGCGGCGGTGGGCACGTTCGGCAGGGACGGCAGGCGGGTGTTGCCGGTGACCGCCAGCGCGCGCAGCTTGCCGGCGGCGATCTGGCCCAGCAGCGGCGGCGGCGTGGTGATGGTCATGTCGACGGCGCCGCCCAACAGGTCGTTCAGCGCGGGGCCGGTGCCCTTGTAGGGAATGTGGGTGATCTGGGTGCCGGCCATCTGGTTCAGCAGTTCGGTGGCCACCTGCTGCAGCGAGCCGTTGCCGGACGAGGCGTAATTCAGCTTGCCCGGGTTGGCCTTGGCGTAGGCCACCAGATCCTTGAGCGACTTGATCGGCAGGTCCGGGCGCACCACCACGACTTGCGGCGCCGACAGCACGTTGGCGACGGGCGCGAAGTCCTTGATGGGGTCCCAGCCCGTGGCGGGCGTGACGTGGGGCGTGATGACCTGAAAGCCCGAGTATTGCAAGAGCAGCGTGTAGCCGTCGCCTTTGGCACGGGCCACGGCCTGCGCGGCGATGCCGCCGGAAGCGCCCGGCTTGTTCTCGACGACGACGCTCTGGCCCAGCGCCACGCCCAGGGGCTGGGCGATCAGGCGGGCGGCGATGTCAGTGGTGCCGCCGGGCGCGGCGGACACGATCAGCGTGACGGGGCGGTTGGGAAAGTCGGCTTGCGCGCTGGCGGCGCCGGCGGCAACAGTCAGCGCGGCGGCGATACCGGCGCGCAGGGTGAGGGGCAGGCTGGGCAATGCCATGGGTGTGTCTCCTTGGATTTTTATAGTGTGGTCAAAAACGATGGATCTGACTGCGGTACTGACAGGCGACAAGCGCCGCCTGCTATGGCGCGGCCGCGGGACGGCCGCCGCATTACGGTGGAAATCGTTCAGCCAGCCACGCGGGTGCCGCGTGCGTCGCCAGGCGTGGGCCGGCTTGCAGCAAGGCGTTGGACAAGTCCCGTTGCACCAGGGCAGGCAAGCCGCGCACGATGGCCATCAGGGGTTCCAGCGATACGCCGGTGTCCACGCCCATGCAGGCGAACATATGCACCAGTTCTTCGGTGTTGACGTTACCGCTGGCGCCCGGCGCGTAGGGGCATCCGCCCAAGCCGCCGGCCGCGGCGTCGAAGCGGGTAATGCCGGTCTGCCAGGCGGCCATCGCGTTGGCCAGGGCCATGCCGCGCGTGTTGTGCAGGTGCACGGTCAGCGGCACGCCGGGCAAGCTCGTGAACGCCTGTTCGCACAGCGCGGCCACTTGCGTGGGAAATGCCATGCCCGTGGTGTCGCACAGCGTGATGCCGGCGGCGCCCGCATCCACCAGGCGCGCGGCCAGGTCCAGCACCTGGCCAGCCGCGACATCGCCGTCGAACGGACAGCCGAAAGCGGTGGACAAGGAGACGTTGCACGGCGTGCCGGTCTGCGCGGCCGCGGCCAGCACCTGCGACAGTTCGGCATAGGACTGGTCGCGCGTCATGCGCAGGTTGGCGCGGTTGTGGGTTTCGCTGCACGACATGACGAGATTCATCTCGTCGGTGCCGGCTTCCAGCGCGCGTTCCAGCCCGCGGATGTTGGGCACCAGCGCGGTGTAGATCACGCCGGGCTGGCGGCGGATGCGGCGCATGACGTCGGCGGCGTCGGCCAGGGCGGGAATGGCCTTGGGCGAGGTGAAGCTGGTGACTTCGATGCGCGCGAAACCGCAGTCGGACAGGGCGTCGACCAGGGCGACCTTGTCGTCGGTGGCGACCAGGGCTTTTTCGATCTGCAGGCCGTCGCGAGGGCCGACTTCGTTGATTTCTATCTGGGCGGGGCCGGCGTTCATGCGATGACTCCCTTGGCGCGCAGCGCGTCGCGTTGTGCATCCGTCAGGCCCGCCTGCGCCAGCACGGTGTCGGTGTGTTCGCCCAGGGTGGGCGCGCGCTCGCGCACCGCGCCGGGATGGGACGACAGGCAGGGGAAGACGGCCGGCATTTCCACGGCGACGCCGGCCGCGGATTCGACGGTGGTGATGGCGTTGCGGGCGCGGTAGTGCGGGTCGGCGGCGATGTCGGCCACGGAATAGATACGCCCGGCAGGCACGTCGGCTTCGCGCATGGCGGCCAGCACGTCGTCGATGTGGCGGGTGTGCGTCCAGGCGCCGATGGCCGCGTCGATCTCGGCGACGCGCCGCGCACGGCCGTCGTTGTGCGCCAGGTCCGGGTCCTGCCCCAGGTCGTTGCGGCCGATGCGGGCCATCAGGCGGGTGTAGATGGCGTCGCCATTGCCGGCGATGAGCACATAGCCATCTGCGCAGGGATAGGCGTTGGACGGCGCGATGCCGGGCAACGCGGCCCCGGCAGGTTCGCGCACGGCGCCGAACACGGAATATTCCGGCAGCAGGCTTTCGCTGAGGTTGAACAGGCTTTCGTACAGCGCGGCGTCGATCACCTGCCCCACGCCGCCGCGCGCATCGCGCTGGTACAGCGCCAGCATCACGCCCAGCGCGCCGTGCAGGCCGGCGATGGTATCGCCCAGCGACAGGCCGGCGCGCACCGGGGCGCGGCCAGGTTCGCCGTTCAGGTAGCGCAAGCCGGCCATGGCTTCGCCGATGGCGGCAAAGCCGGGTTCGCGCGACTTGGGGCCGGTCTGGCCGTAACCCGAAATGCGCAGCATGATCAGGCGGGGGTTCAATTCATGCAGGGCTTCCCACGACAGGCCCCATTTTTCCAGGGTGCCGGGGCGGAAGTTCTCGATCAGCACGTCGGCCTGCCGGGCCAGCAGGCGCACGATGTCCTGGCCTTCTTGCTGGCGCAGGTCCACGCACACCGACTGCTTGTTGCGCGACTGCGCTTCCCACCATACGGACGTGCCTTCGTGCAGCAAACGCCATTTGCGCAGCGGGTCGCCCTGCCCCGGCGGCTCGATCTTGATGACCTGCGCGCCAAAGTCCGCCAGCGTCTTGGCGGCGAACGGCCCTGCTATCAGTTGGCCCAGCTCCAGCACGCGGATGCCGGCAAGAATCTGCCCTGCCATTTCGCCTCCCTGGCGACACTCGATATCAATGGACGGCAGTGTGCGCGCAAAGCGGCGGCGGGCGGAATGGACAATCCGGGAAAGGGGCATTCCCGGAACGAGAAACCCCGGGCAAACCCGCAACCGCAGGAATCAGCTGTCGCTGCGCAGATGCGCCAGCAGCAGGCGGGCCGCCACGGTCAGCGTGTCGGCATCGCGCACGCCCAGCAGCAGCCAGCGGCGCGCCCACTCGTCGGTCAGGGGAATCAGCTTGATCGGCATCGAGCGCGCATGCGGCTCGGCGGCGATGCGCGGCAGGATGCCCACGCCGCGGGTGGCCGACACCATGCGGCAGATGGCATCGAAGCTGCGCACCTGGATGCGCAGGCGTATCGCCCGGCCCAGGCGTCCGCTTTCGTCGGCCAGGCGCGTGGCCAGCGACGTGGCGGGCGGCAGGCCGACGTAGTCGTAGGCCAGCGTATCGGCAAAGGCTACCTGGGGTTCACCGGCCAGCGGATGGCGCTGCGGCACGATCAGCACCAGTTCGTCCAGGCGGTAAGGAAAGGTGGCCAGGCCGTCGGCCGGAGTGCGGTCGGCAAACACGCCGATATCCGCGCGGTTTTCCAGCACGGCGGTGACGATGTCGCTGCTGTTCTGCTCTTCCAGGTCGATGCGCACGGCCGGGTGGCCGTCCATGAAGGCGGCCAGGTCTTCGGGCAGGAATTGCGTCAGCGACGAGGTATTGGCGGCGATGCGCACCTGGCCGCGTACGCCCTGGGCAAAGTCGGACAACGCGCCGGCCATCTGTTCCACTTCCTGCAGCACGCGCAGCGCATGGACCAGGCAGGCCTGGCCGGCGTCGGTCAGTTCCACCCCGGCGGCGTTGCGGTACAGCAGCGCGGTGCCCAGCGCGGCCTCCAGGTCGGAAATCCGCTTGCTGGCCGCGCCCACGGCCAGATGCGACTGGCGCGCGCCGGCCGAAATGCTGCCCTGGCGTGCCACGGACACAAACAGGGAAAGCGTGACGAGGTCGAAGCGGGCAACGTTCATGAAAAGAAACCGGGGCGGCGGGCGCCGTGCAGGGAACCAGGCAGGGAACTATAGCCGCATCGCCGGAGCGATTCGGGATAAATATGTCCCCATTTTTATCACCCTGGGCCGCGGCAGCCGGGCTGGGCTGCCACTACAATTCCCCCCATGACTACGAACAAGCCCGCGGACACCCCCGCGAACAACTCCGCGACCACGCCTGTGAACACCCCCGCAACACCCGCCGGCGACGCCGCCGCCGCGCCCATTTCCCCGGAAACGCAGGCCGCGCTGGCCAGCACCTCGCACGCGCCGAACAGCCCCGGCGCCACCCACATCCGCAGCTTCGTGCACCGTCGCGGCCACATCACCCAGGGCCAGCTGGCCGCGCTGGAGCGCCTGATGGGCCAATGGTCCATCCCGTACGCGCCGCGCCGCCTGGACCCCGCTGCCACCTTCGGCCGCGCGGCGCCGACGGTGCTGGAAATCGGCTTCGGCATGGGCGAGACCACCGAGAAGATCGCGCTGGCCCGCCCTGGCGACAATTTCCTGGGCGTGGAAGTGTTCAACGCCGGTGTGGGCTCGCTGCTGCGCCGCATTGAAGATTCCAGCATCCCGAACCTGCGCATCATCCAGCACGATGCCGTCGAGGTCGTGCGCGACATGATTGCGCCTGATTCCCTGGCCGGTGTGCACATCTATTTCCCCGACCCCTGGCCCAAGAAGCGCCACCACAAGCGCCGCCTGGTGCAGCCGCCGTTCATCGCGCTGCTGGCCAGCCGCATCGCCCCCGGCGGCTACATCCATTGCGCCACCGAC
Organism: Achromobacter sp. DH1f; assembly: GCF_000633435.1. Lineage (NCBI taxonomy): Bacteria > Pseudomonadati > Pseudomonadota > Betaproteobacteria > Burkholderiales > Alcaligenaceae > Achromobacter > Achromobacter sp. DH1f. The sequence goes on from NZ_AYMF01000018.1 coordinate 53,142, forward strand.
TGGGAAGAATATGCGGCGCAGATGCTGGAAGTGCTGGGCAACGAACCCCTGCTGCAAAACACCGCGGACGGCTACGCGCCGCGCCCGGACTACCGCCCCCTGACCAAATTCGAGACACGCGGCCTGCGCCTGGGCCACGGCGTCTGGGACCTGATCTTCAAGCGAGTCGCCTGATGCTCTATCCGTCGATTGAACCCTACCGCCACGGCTTCCTGGATACCGGCGACGGCCACCAGGTCTACTGGGAACTCTGCGGCAATCCGCAGGGCAAGCCGGCGGTGTTCCTGCATGGCGGGCCAGGCAGCGGCTGCTCGCCGGTGCATCGCCAGCTGTTCGACCCGCAGCGCTACAACGTGCTGTTGTTCGACCAGCGCGGTTGCGGCCGGTCGACGCCGCATGCCAGCCTGGACAACAACACCACCTGGCACCTGGTCGCCGACATCGAACGCCTGCGCGCCGAAGTGATGGGCGCCGACAAATGGCTGGTGTTCGGCGGCTCGTGGGGCTCGACGCTGTCGCTGGCGTATGCAGAAACGCATCCGGACCACGTCAGCGAACTGGTGCTGCGCGGCATCTTCGCGTTGCGCCGCGCCGAGATCGACTGGTTCTACCAGGAAGGCGCGTCGTGGCTGTTCCCCGACCGCTGGGAAGAGTACCTGGCGCCCATCCCCGAAGCCGAGCGCGGCGACCTGGTCACGGCGTATCACAAGCGCCTGACCGGTGCGGACCCCGTCGAGCAGTTGCGCGCGGCCAAGGCCTGGAGCAAATGGGAAGACAGCACGATCACACTGTTGCCCAGCCCGCGCCACCAGCAAAGCCACGCGGCCGACCGCGCCGCGCTGGCCTTTGCCCGCATCGAGAACCACTATTTCGTCAATGCCGGCTTCATGGAAGAAGGCCAGCTGATCCGCGACGCCCACAAGCTGCGCGGCATTCCCGGCACCATCGTGCAGGGCCGCTACGACACCTGCACCCCCATGCGCACGGCCTGGGACCTGCACCGCGCGTGGCCGGAAGCCGACTTCCATATCGTGCCCGACGCGGGCCATGCCTTTGACGAACCCGGCACGCTGGCGCGCCTGATCGCGACCACCGACGCCTACGCAAAACGCTAAGGAGACCAGCATGCACATCACCCTGAACGGAGACGCTCGCGAGTTCCCGCTGGACACCACGGTGAACGAACTGCTCGACACCCTGGGCTACGCCGGCAAGCGCGTGGCGGTGGAACGCAACGGCGAGATCGTCCCCAAGAGCCAGCACGGCCAGACCGCGCTTGCCGACGGCGACCAGATCGAGATCGTCGTGGCAGTAGGCGGGGGCTGAACGCCCCAGGCCAAGATCCCTTGGATGTCGACAAAGGGCTGCAGCGATGCAGCCCTTTTTTGTTGCGGCCAGGCCGACGCAGTGGCTCGCATTCTTGCGTAACCTGACAAGGGGCTAGCAACCTGTTACACGTTAACCCCTCGTCTCGCGGCGACAGAGGGGGTCATAATCGTCGTTGCTGGCGTTGTCGTCGTACGGTTGTCGTGTTGTTGTTCTAGCGTTGCACATTGCCCCACGGGCAGAGGAGGCATCATGAACACCGCGGTCATCATTAACCTCATCATCCAGCTTGTCGCCGGCGCAGCCGGGGGCAATGGCCTGGGCAAGATGCTTCAGCAATTCACGCTGGGGCCCCTGGGCAACACGATCGCGGGCGCGATCGGCGGCCTGGCCGGCGGGTCCTGGCTGGCCCCGATGATCACCGCCGGGGCCGGCGCCATGGCGGCGGGCAACAGCGGCATGGATCTTTCCGCCATTGCCAGCAGCGTGGTCGGCGGCGGCGTGGGCGGGGCGGTACTGACGCTTATTGCCGGCGCCGTGCGCAAGATGCTGGTCGGCCGCACGTCCTGACAGCAATTTCTCTTTTTCTCACCGCAACATAGATAAAGGAAACACTATGGGTCTGCTCAATTTCATCAAGGATGTTGGGGAAAAGCTCTTCGGCGCCAGCGAAGCCAAGGCGGCAACGGCGGACGAACTGAAGAAAGAACTGGATAAGCACGGCCTGAACGCCGACGGCCTGCAGATCACCGTGGACGGCGACAAGGTCACGGTCGCGGGCGAAGCCGCCAGCACCGAAGCCGCCGAGAAGATCTCGCTGGCGCTGGGCAACACCGTCGGCGTGGCCGCGGTGGACAACCAGTTGAAGGTCAAGCAGGCCGCCCCCGAAGCCAAGATGTACACGGTGCAGAAGGGCGACAACCTGTGGAAGATCGCCGAAGCGCAGTACGGCAAGGGCCAGGGCGCCAAGAACACCCTGATCTTCGAGGCCAACAAGCCGATGCTGACCAGCCCCGACAAGATCTATCCGGGCCAGGTGCTGCGCATTCCGCCCCTGTCGTAAATCAGAACAGCGAACAAGCCGGCTGCGCCTTTGCAGTGGTCGGCTTGCATCGCGGCGCAGAACCCCCTGCCGCCGCGATCACTTGGCCAGACGCAACGTCTGGCCATTTTTTTTGCGCGGCCCCATCAGCCCTTCATGAAGCGGCCCATGCCCTTCATGCCGCCCATGGCGCGCATCATCTTGGCCATGCCGCCCTTTTTCATCTGCTTCATCATGCCCTGCATCTGTTCGAACTGGGCCAGGAGGCGGTTGACCTCTTGCACGGGCACGCCCGACCCCGCAGCGATGCGGCGCTTGCGCGAGGCCTTGATGAGTTCGGGCTTGGCGCGTTCGGCGGCGGTCATGGAATTGAGGATGCCTTCGGTGCGGCGCAACTGCTTTTCAGCCTGGCCGCCCTGCAGCTGGCCGGCGGCCTGCTGGAACTGGGCCGGCAGCTTTTCCAGCAGCGAACCCATGTCACCCAGCTTTTTCACCTGGCCGAGCTGGTCGCGGAAGTCGTTCAGGTCGAACTTGTTGCCCGACTTGATCTTGGCCGCCAGCTTTTGCGCTTCGGCGATGTCGATGTTCTTTTGCGCCTGCTCGACCAGGGAGACGATGTCGCCCATGCCCAGCACGCGCTGCGCCATGCGCTCGGGGTAGAAGGGTTCGAGCCCGTCCAGTTTTTCCGAGACGCCGACGAACTTGAGCGGCTTGCCGGTCACGTGGCGCACCGACAGGGCCGCGCCGCCACGGGCGTCGCCGTCTAGCTTGGTCAGCACCACGCCGGTCAGCGGCAGGGCCTCGGCAAAGGCGCGGGCGGTGTTGACCGCGTCCTGGCCTTGCATGGCGTCGACCACGAACAGCGTTTCGATCGGCTTGACCAGGTCATGCAGGGCGCGGATTTCGCGCATCATGGCTTCGTCGATGCCCAGGCGACCGGCCGTGTCCAGGATCAGGACGTCGTAGTGGTGGCGGCGGGCATGGTCGACCGCGTTGCGGGCGATGTCTTCGGGCTTCTGGCTGGGGTCGGACGGCAGGAAATCGACGCCGACCTGGGCCGCGACGCTTTTCAACTGGTCGATAGCGGCCGGACGATAGACGTCGGCGGACACCACCAGGACCTTTTTCTTGCCGGTCTTGCGGCCATGCTGGGTGTGCTGGCCTTCGGACAGCCAGCGAGCCAGCTTGCCGGTGGTGGTGGTTTTACCGGCGCCCTGCAGGCCGGCCATCAGGATGACGGCGGGCGGCTGCACAGCCAGCGACAGTTCGCCGGAATCGGCGCCCAGGTCGCCGCCCATGAGAGCGGTCAGTTCCTTGTGGACCACGCCCACCAGGGCCTGGCCGGGGCTGAGGCTGCCGGCGACTTCTTCGCCCAGCGCCTTTTCCTTGACCCGGGCGACGAATTCGCGCACCACGGGCAGCGCCACGTCGGCCTCAAGCAATGCCATGCGCACTTCGCGCAGCATCTCTTGCGTGTTGGCCTCGGTCAGGCGGGCTTCGCCGCGCAGCGTCTTGACGACGCGCGAAAGGCGTTGAGTTAGGTTATCGAGCATGAGAGGCGTTTCCGCTTAAACTAGCTGATTGAACGGTGGCCGCAGGCGCGGATTCTGCGCTTTCCGGTGGTATGCACCCCAAGGCCCCATCCAGACAACGGTTTCTATGTCACTAGGCATTGTATTTCACACAGCGGCTGCCTTGGCGTACGCAGTGCTGGGAGGCTCCCTTTGGGTGCGCCTGGCGGGCGCCGGAGAAGTCGAGCACACGGGCAAAATCGCCCGGGCGTGCCTGCTGGGGGCCCTGGTTTTGCATGGAATCGGGCTGCAACAATCCATGCTGGGGGCCCCGCACCTGTTCATAGGGTGGGCACTGGCGCTGTCCGCCGCCGTGTGGCTGGGCCTGGTGGTGTTTTGGCTGGAAAGCCTGCTGGTGCGCATCGACGGCCTGCAATTGCTGCTGTTGCCCGCCGCCACCCTGGCCAGCGGCCTGGCGGCCCTGTTTCCCCAGGGGCAGTTCGTGCCCCATGCCGACAACCCCTGGCTGCGCGTCCACCTGCTGATCGCCCTGGCGGCCTACGGCCTGATCACCATCGCCGCCCTGCACGCCATGATGATGGCCCTGCTCGACCGCCATCTGCACCGCCCCCTGGACGCCCCCGCCGAACGCAGCATCATCGGCCGGGTGCTCGATTCCCAGCCGCCGCTGCTGGTGCAGGAACAACTGCTGTTCCGCATCATCTGGATCGGTTTCGTGGTGCTGACGCTGGCCGTGGGGTCGGGGTCGGTGGCGTCCATGAAGCTGACCGGCATGATCCTGCCGTTCGACCATAAAACGGTGTTCACCCTGCTGTCCTGGCTGACCTTCGGGGTGCTGCTGGCCGGACGCCACATCTGGGGCTGGCGCGGCCGCGTGGCCCTGCGCTGGACCCTGACGGGTTTCGGGTTCCTTATCCTGGCCTATACCGGCAGCCGGTTTGTGCTGGAAGTCATTCTGCATCGAGGCTGACGTGGGCAAGCTGCTGTTCTGGATAGTCGTCATCATCCTGGTGCTGTTCGTGGCCCGCATCGCCGGCCGCATGGCCGCCGCCCGCCAGGCCCCGCCCCCAGGCGCCAAGCCGCGCCCCGCGGCCGGCCAACCCGCCCCCGGCGCCCCCGAATCCATGGTCCGCTGCGCCCACTGCGGCATCCACCTGCCGCGCTCGGAAGCGCTGCTGCAAGGCGGCCACACCTGGTGCAGCGCGGAACACGCGCGGCTGGGGCCGGCAGCGAAATAGGACGGAAGGGGCTGGTTGGGGTCTGTGTGCGCTGTTTACGCAGGACCAAAACCGCTCCAACCGACCCGCTGCGCCGCGCAGGCATAATGCATGTTGGATACAACATGCATGCTTCCTTCCCATGGCCCTGCTTCTGGATCGACATGGCTGGCTGGCGCCGGCCCCTGGTGTTTCCCGCCTGCCCTCCCCCAACTGCGACGCGCGCCCGCCGGGCACGCAGGTGTCGCTGCTGGTCCTGCACAACATCAGCCTGCCGCCGGGGCAGTTCGGCGGCCCCGAGGTTGCCGGGCTGTTCCTGAACACGCTGGACTACGGCTCGCATCCCTGGCTGGAACGGCTGCGCGGGCTGCGGGTATCGGCGCACTTCTTCATCCGGCGCGACGGCCGCATCGTGCAGTTCGTGTCCACCGACGCCCGCGCCTGGCATGCCGGCGTGTCCAAGTTCGCGGGGCGCGAGCGCTGCAATGATTTTTCGATCGGTATCGAGCTGGAAGGCACGGACACCCTGCCCTACACTGACGAGCAATACGTGGCGCTGCGCAAGCTGACACCAGTGCTGCGCACGCGCTATCCCCTGGCGGCCGCCTGGGGCCACGAGCACATCGCCCCGGGCCGCAAGACCGACCCGGGGCCCGTATTCAACTGGACGCGCTTTTCGCGCGACAGCGGCTTTGCGCGGCGGCAATTGCCGCCCGCCTGACCCTTACAAGGATTCGTTATGTTGAAGATCTGGGGACGCCTGACTTCCGTCAACGTGCAGAAAGTCATGCTGGCGGTGCGCGAACTGGCGCTGCCGCACACATTCATCCAGGCGGGCGGCCCGTTCGGCGTGGTCGACACGCCGGACTACGCCAAGATCAATCCCAACCGCACCGTGCCCGCCATCGACGACGGCGGCTTCGTGCTGTGGGAATCGAACGCCATCGTGCGCTACCTGGCCTCGCGTTACGGCGCCGGCACGCTGTGGCCTGAAGACGCCTGCATGCGGGCCGATTCCGACCGCTGGATGGATTGGCAGACGACCGAATGGCAAGGCGCCATGGGCCCGGCCTTCCTGGGCCTGATCCGTACGCCCGAAGACAAGCGCGACCGCGCCGCCATCGACCTGTCGGTCAAGCGCAGCAACGCCCGCGCCCAGATCCTGGACCAGGCGCTGCAAGGCCGCGAATTCATTGCCGGCCGCCAGCTGACCATCGGTGACATCGCCCTGGTCTGTTCGGCGCATCGCTGGCTGGCCCTGCCCATCGACCGCCCGGACACGCCGGCCCTGTCGGCCTGGTACCGCCGCGTGATGATGCGCCCCGCGCCGCAGGGCGTGCTGACGCTGCCGCTGGAATAAGCCCGCTTATTCGACCCAGGGCGTCTTGGCCCAGATGGCCCGCAGGCGGGTGTCGTCGCCTTTCAGGCGCTCTTGCCATGGCGGGCCGTCCAGGTAGTCCATCTCGGTGAACTGCTGCTTCATCTGGGCCTGGAATTGCGGGTTGGCGGCAACGTTGCCCAAGGCCTTGCGCAGCTTGTCGGCCACGTCCGCCGGCAGGCCCTTGGGCGCCACGATGCCGCGCTCGGATGCAAACACCAGGTTCACGCCCAATTCCTTGAAGGTCGGCACGTCCGGCCCCAGCGGCGACCGTTCGGCGCTGGCCTGCGCCAGTACCCGCATGTTCTTGCCGTGATAGGGCATCACTTCGCCCAGGTTCAACCCGCCGATCACCGTATGGCCGCCCAGCACCGAACTGCGCAGCGGCCCCGCGCCGTTGTAGGGCACGTGGTTCAACTGGGTACCCGTCAGGTTCTGGAACAACACCAGGGCCAGGTGGTCGTCGGTACCCACGCCGGTGGACCCGTAGCTGATGGCGCCGGGCTTGGCTTTCGCCGCGGCGATCAGCGCGTCCAGCGTCTGGTAGGGGCTGTCCGCCGCCACGCTGAAGGCGCTGGGATCGCGCACCAGGTTCGCCAGGTAGGTGAAGTCGTCAGTGGTAAAGCCCGCTTTGCGCTCGATGGGCAGGGACACCAGCCCGGGCATGTTGGTCATCGCCAGCGTATAGCCGTCGGGCTTGGCACGGGCCACGTACGACAGGGCGATGGCGCTGGACGCGCCCGGCTTGTTCTGCACCACCACCGTGGCGCCCAATTCCTTTTCCAGGAACACGGCCAGCGAGCGCGCGGTCAGGTCAGTGCCGCCGCCGGGCGCAAAGCCCACGATCAGTTCGATCGGATGATCCGGCCAGGCCCATGCGGGCAACGCGGCGCACAGCCCCGCAACGGAAAGCGCGGCGCGCGCGACGGTCTTGTTCGAAAAAAACATGCTTGTCTCCTGGGTACTTTCTTGTTTGTGTTTATGTATTGGGGGGATCGGCCGCCAGGACCTTGCCCGGATTCATCAGCCCCTGCGGATCCAGCGCCTGCTTGATGCGTTGCATCAGCGCCAGTTCCACCGCCCCCTTGTAGCGTTGCAGGTCGTCGACGCGGCGCTGGCCGATGCCTTGTTCGGCACTGATCGAGCCGCCCGCCTGGTGCACGCGGTCGTGCACCAGACGCTGGATGTCGGCTTCCCGCGCACCCGGCGGGGGCAACAGGTTGTAGTGCAGGTTGCCGTCGCCCAGGTGGCCGAACACGCGCATCGCGACGCCCGGAAACGCTTGCGCCAAAGCCTGGTCCGTGGCCCGCACGAAATCGGGAATGCGCGAGGCGGCAAGCGAGATATCGTGTTTGACGCACGCATCGGCCTGCGCCAACGCCAACGTGATGCTTTCGCGCAGGTGCCAGAAGGCGTCGCTCTGCGCCTGGGATACCGCCACGACGGCATCGAGCGCTTCGCCGGCCTCCAACGCCGTCGCCAGCACGGTTTCAAGCAGCGTCTGCGCATGCTGTTCGTCTTCGCTGTCGGAGATTTCCAGCAGCGCGCACCAGGCTTTATCGTGCAGCGCCGGAAAAGGCAGGCGTTGCGCTGGAAACGCCCGCACCACCTCGTGCAGGCAGGGCGCCGCCATGACTTCGAATGCGGTCAGCGCCGCGCCGAAGCCCCCGCGGGCGCGTTGCAGCAGGCGCAGCGCCGCGTGCAGGTCTGGCACGACGATCAGGGCGGTGCGCTGCGCCCGCGGCAACGGAAACAGCTTGAGCACCGCGGCAGTGATGATGCCCAGCGTGCCCTCGCTGCCGATATACAGGTCGCGCAAGTCGTAGCCGGTGTTGTCCTTGCGCAGTCCGCGCAGCCCATGCCAGATCTCGCCTTGTGGCGTGACGACTTCCAGCCCCAGCGCCAGTTCGCGCGCATTGCCATAGCGCAGCACCTGCGTGCCGCCGGCGTTGGTGGCCAGGTTGCCGCCGATGGTGCAGCTACCTTCCGCCCCCAGCGACAGCGGGAACAGGCGGCCGGCTTGCCGGGCGGCGTCCTGCACCGCCTGCAACACGCAGCCGGCTTCGACCGTGATGGTGTCGCCATCCAGGTCGACGGCGCGGATGCGATTCAGGCGCACGAGCGACAGCACCACCGCGCCACCGTCCGCGCTCGGCGTGGCGGCCGCCACCTGGCCGGTATTGCCGCCTTGGGGCACCACGGGCACGCCAGCGGCGGCGCACAGGCGCACCACGTGCGCCACCTCGTCGCAGGACCCCGGCCGCAGCACGGCCAGCGCGCGGCCCGTGACGGCCCGGCGCCAGTCGGTCAGGTAGGGTTCGGCATCCGCGCCCGTCAAGACCTGAGCGGCGCCCAGGCAGGCGACCAGATCGGCCAGCAACGTCGCATGGCTTGGCACGCCGGGCGCGGTCATGACTGCCATTCCCGCGCGGCCACCGGCGTCAGCAGCTTGCCGCCTTCCATGAAGGCCGCCACGTTGTCCAGCACCAGTTGTGCCATGGCGGCGCGTGTTTCGCGGGTGGCGCTGCCCACGTGGGGCATCAGGGACACCTGATCGAGATCGGCGAATTCCGTGGCGGGTGTGGGTTCGCGTTCCAGCACGTCCAGGCCGGCGCCGCCCAGTTCGCCCGCGCGCAATGCCGCCAACGCGGCGGCCTGGTCCACCACGCTGCCGCGCGCGATGTTGACCAGAATGCCCTGCGGGCCCAGCGCGCGGATGACGGCGGCGTCGACCAGATGGCGCGTGGCGGGGCCGCCGACGCAAGCGACCACCAGGAAATCCGCCCACTCGGCCAGATCGACCAGGCGAGCCTCGTAGCCGTATGGCGCCTGAGGGCGCGACGTACGGTTGTGATAGCGCACGTCCATGTCGAACCCCGCGCCGCGCCGTGCGATGGCTTCCCCAATGCGGCCCAGCCCCAGAATGCCCAGCCGTTTGCCGGACACCCGCGTGGTCACCGGGAACTGCCCCAGGGTGCGCCACTGGCCGCCCTTCACGTAGCGATCGCCCACGGCCGTGCGGCGGGCGGCAGACAAGAGCAGCGCCCAGGCCAGGTCGGCCACGCAGTCGTCCAGGACATCGGGGGTGACGCTGACGCCGATGCCGCGCCGCGCTGCCGCCTGCAAGTCCAGTGTGTCGTGACCGACGCCCCAGCTGCATACCGCCTGCAAGGCAGGCAGCGCGTCGAACATGGCCTGCGTGAAACCGTGGCGCACCGAAGTGACGGCCACGCGCAGATCGCGCAGCTCGTCGCCGAATGCGGCCAGCCCTTGCGGTTCGCGCCAGGCGGGCAGGACCCGGTAGCGCGACGCCAGTTGCTGGTCAAATTCCGGCCCCAGCGATGCCACCTGGACGATGTCGTAGGCGGCAGTCACGCAGGCGCTCCGGCACGGGCTGGGATGTAGTTCGCGGCAGCGGCGGCTTCGGCGAACGACAGGCCGTCGCGAATGCCTTGTTCCACCCGCGCGTCGGTGTCCTGCGCCTGCTGCGCCGTGGCCAGCACCGCTTCCAGCTGCGCCCGCGGCACCACCACCAGGCCGGTATCGTCGCCCACCACCAGGTCGCCCTCGGCCACCGTCACGCCGCCGATGGTGACGGGCTGGCCCATGGCTTGCAGGCGCAGCCGCGTCTTGCCCGTCAAGGGCGTGACATGGCGAGCCGCCAGCCACAAGCCGGTGGCTTCGATTTCGTCGACATCGCGGCAGGCGCCGTCGATCACCACGCCCGTGGCCTCGCGCCTGGATGCGGCCAGCGAGGCAATGCCGCCAAAGGTGGATATGCAGGCGCCGCCCGCGTCCACCATCAGCACGCGGCCGGGGCCGGTGGCGGCCACCAGGCGTCCCACCGCGAAATCGGCGCGGTCGAAGTCGCCCAGTCCGCCACTGACATGGCGGGCCGTGACGGCAAAGCCGGCAATGCGGCCGTGCCCGCCGCGCCGCGGGATGCCCTGCACCACCCCGGCGATGCCCAGGGTATCCATGGCGTCGGCCCAGGTGCTGGTGCCATAGGCGGCGCAACGCGCCAGCAAAGCGTGTTCGGTAGTGCTCATCTTGCGGGTCTCCTGTCGGGATGGCGCGCTGGCCATCTCGGGATGAACGGGCGTTAATCGATCTGTGCGCCGGAAAGCTTGACGCCCTCGGCCCAGCGCTGCGCTTCGGCGTTGATGAAAGACTGGAACTGCTGCGGCGAAGAGTTGTTCACCTCGCCGCCCATGTCCTGCAGTTTCTTGGTCATCTCGGGCGTGGCGACGATCTTGGCGACGTCGCGATAGATCTTCTCGCGCAGGTCCGCCGGCATGCTCGCGGGCGCGAACAGCCCGAACCAGGTCGCGGCTTCGAAGCCCTTCATGCCGGCTTCGTCCAGCGTGGGCACCTGGCCGATGGCCTGTACCCGCCGCGGATGCGCCAGCGCAATCGCGTGCAACTTGCCCGACTGGATGTACGGCAGCGCCGCCGACAGGGTCACGAACGCCATCTGCACCTGGCCGCCGATCAGGTCAGTCAGCATCGGCGCGTCGCCGCGATACGGCACGTGCACCAGTTTCATGCCCGTCTTGGCCTTGAACAGTTCGCCCGTCAGGTGCTGGGGCGTGCCGTTGCCGGTGGACGCCATGCTCAGGCCCTGCGGCGCGGCCTTGCCGTAGGCGATGAGTTCGGCCAGGTTCTTTACCGGCAGCGACGGCGCCGTCACCAGCACCAGCGGAATCGTCGAGGTCAGCGTCAGCGGCGCGAAGTCCTTGAGCGGGTCGTAGTTCAGCTTCTTGTACAGGCTGGCGCTGATGGTGTGCGCCGCCGTCGTCATGTACAGCGTGTAGCCATCGCCAGGCGCACGGGCCACGGCTTCGGCGGCCACGGTGGTGCCCGCGCCCGGGCGGTTGTTGACGATGACCTGCTGCCCCCAGGCCGCAGGCAGTTTCTCGGCGATCAGCCGCGCAATCACGTCGGTGGCCCCGCCTGGCGGATACGGCACCACCAGCGTCACCGGCTTGTCGGGAAAGCCCGCGGCCGATGCCACGGCGCTGCCCAACGCGAATCCCAGGGCCAGCAGCGCCCCGCCCATGCTTTTCAGCTTCCTCATTGCCTTGTCTCCTTGTGGTGTGCCTGATCGGCACTTTTTTTAAGTGCCCGCGCTCTATGGCGCGGTGCACGGGACTGCACGGGCGCGGCTGGCTCGTAACGTCAGCCGTCGCCTTGCTGCTCGCGCCAGGCCAGAAGGCGCGCCACGCCCTCGGCCATGCCGACCTTGGGCTGCCAGCCGATGTGCTGGCCCGCCAGGTCGTGCGGAATGTGGAACGCGCCGCCCGAGGTCAGGCGCACGGTGCCCGGGGGGTCGGGCTTGATCTCGGGCTGCAGGTCGCTCTTGCAGTAGTCGAGCACCAAGCGCACCAGCTCACCCGTGGTGATGGGCGCGGGACCGGACACGTTCACGGCCACGTCGGTGGCCGCGCTCTGGAACGCCGCGACGTTGGCGCGCGCCACGTCCGAAACGTGCACGAAATGCTTGGTGTCGGTGCCGTCGCCCGGCAGCACGGGGCGTTCGCCCTTGCGCACGCGGTCGTAGGTTTCCATGATGTACAGCGAATTGGCGGCGCGGTAGTGCTGCCGTTCGCCGTACACGGTGGAATAGCGCAGCACCACGTAGTCCAGTCCGGCCTTCTGGTAGTACTGGCGGCACAGCTGTTCGCCCATGATCTTGGACGCGCCGTACAGGATGGCGGCGGGCGGCGCCCCCACGGAATGGAAGGGGCCGTTTTCCACCAGCGCGCCCGCGATACCCGTGCCGTAGCCATACACGGCATTGGACGAGGCGAAGACGAGCTTCCTGACCTTGTTCACGCGGCAGGCTTCCAGCATGTTCTGCGCGCCGCGCACGTTCACGTCGACCGCCTGCCACGGCGTCTGCGCAAAACCCAGCGTCATGTAGGCGGCCAGGTGCAGCACGCCATCCACGCCTTCGGTGGCGGCCAGCAGGTCGGGCAGGCGCATCAGGTCGCCGCGCACCACTTTCACGCGCGGGTTGTCCTGCAGGTGGGCGATGGCTTCGGGCGTGCCGAAGGCGAAGTTGTCCAGCAGGATCACCTCGCGCACACCCGCGGCCAGCAACGCGTCGGCGGTGTGCGAGCCCACCAGGCTGGCGGCGCCGGCGATCAGGATGCGGGAATCGGCCAGCGTCAGGGCCGCATTTTTCTTTTCAGTCGTCATGGTGTTCAGAGTCCCATCGGTTTGTCGTGCATGCCCCAGTACAGGCTCTTGACCTGGCTGTACAGGCGCAGGCCATGCAGGCCTTTTTCGCGGCCGATGCCGCTGGCCTTGAAGCCGCCGAACGGCGTGGCAATGTGCGATTGCTTGTAGGTGTTGATCCAGACCGAGCCCGCTTCGATGTCGCGGGCCACGCGCCAGGCGCGGGCGTAGTCGCCCGTCCACATGCCGGCGCCCAGGCCGAAGGGGATGTCGTTGGCCTGGCGGATCACGTCGTCTTCGTCTTCGAAGGGCAACGCCACCAGCACCGGGCCGAAGATCTCTTCCTGGCAGACGCGCGCCTGGTTGCCCAGGCCGTCGATGATGGTGGGCAGGTAGAACCAGCCGTTGGCCAGCGCGGCCTGCGACGGCGCGGCCCCGCCCACCAGCACCCGGCCGCCTTCCGCGCGGCCGATATCCACGTAACCCGCGACCTTGTCGCGATGGGCGCGCGACACCAGCGGGCCCATCTGCGTGGCAGGGTCGTCCGGCAGGCCGACGCGCACCTGCTGCGTACGGGTCACGAGTTCGTCCATGAAACGCTTGTAGAGGGATTTCTGCACGAACAGGCGCGAGCCGGCCACGCAGCTCTGGCCGGCCGAACCGAAGATGCCCGAAATCACGCCCGCCACCGCGCGGTCCAGGTCGGCGTCGTCGAACACGATGTGGGGCGACTTGCCGCCCAGTTCCAGGCCCACCGGAATCAGGCGCTGGCCCGCGATGCCGCCGATGATGCGGCCGGTTTCGGTGCCACCGGTGAACGACACCATGCGTACGCCCGGATGCTTGACCAGCGCCGCGCCCACGTCTTCGCCATGGCCGGGCAGCACCGTCAACAACCCTTCGGGCAGGCCGGCTTCACTGCACAGGCGTGCCAGTTCCAGCGCCAGCTGCGGCGTTTCCTCGGAGGGCTTGAGCAGCACGGCATTGCCGGCAGCCAGTGCCGGGGCGGCCTTCTGGGCTTCGTTCATGATGGGCGAATTCCACGGCGTGATCGCCGCGATGACGCCGAACGGTTCGGCCAGGGCCATCGAGAAATATTCGCCGCGCGGCGAGGTCATCTCGTTCTGCCAGGTCTCGCACACGGCGGCGTAATAGCGGAAATGCCCCGCCGCGCTGTCGACCATGTTCAGGCATTCTTTCCAGGGCTTGCCACTGTCTTGCATCTGCAAGCGCGCCAGCGGCTCGCGCTCGGCGGACAGGCGCCGCCCGATCTCATACAGGGTGGCGGCGCGCTGGTCGGGGCGCAGCTTGCGCCAGGGCTTGTTCTGGAACGCGTCCCAGGCAATGGCGACGGCGGCGTCCACGTCCTGCGCCGTGGCGCGCGTGACGATGCCGGCAATGCTGCCGTCGGCCGGATTGATGGAGGTGATGACGGCGTCGCCGTCTTGGCTTTGGCGCCAGTTGGCGCCCAAGCGGAAGGGCTTGTGGCTCGATGCGTCCATAACGTCTTGGGTCCGGGAGTTCTTCGGTAGGCGTCATCATCGGCCGGTCGATTATTAGACACAAATAGATATTTTTCTAATATTCTTAGTCTATGGCTATAAATATTAAATACCGGCCGCTCAAGGCCTTTCTGCTGGCGGTGGACTCCGGTTCATTCACGCACGCGGCCAATCAGCTGGGCGTCACGCAGCCGTCGTTCACGGCCCTGATCCAGGACCTGGAAGAAGTGCTGGGCCTGCGCCTGTTCGAACGCACGACGCGCAGCATCAGCCTGACTTCTGCGGGCCAGGACTTCTATGCCCGGGTGCAACGGCCCATCGCCGACCTGGAAGAGGCCTACCGCAGCCTGGCGGACCTGGCGGCCGTGCGGCGCGGCAGCGTTGCGCTGGGCGCCCTGCCGTCAACCGCCCTGGCCTTGCTGCCCGCGGCCGTGGGCACGCTAAGCCGGGCGCATCCGGCCTTGAAAGTGCGCGTCGTGGAAGCGCACAACGATGAGCTGATGGCCATGCTGCGCACCAACCAGATCGAGTTCGCGGTGGGCGCCCTGCCCGAGCCGGTGTCGGACCTGTCTTTCACGCCGATGGCCGAAGACTGCTTCTGCGCCATCTTTCCCGCCGGCCATCCGCTGGGGGATGCGCCGGGGCTGCTGCATTGGCGCGATGTGCTGCGCTATGACCTGGTGCTGCTATCGCAGGGCTCGAACGCGCGGCAGCAGTTCGACCGCGCGGTGCGTGATGAAGTCGGTGCGCCGGTCACCGCGCTGCGCTATGACGTGACCAACATGGGCACCGCAGCCAGCATGGTGCGCCAGGGCCTGGGTGTGAGCGTGCTGCCGCGCCTGGCGTTGCCGGAATTGAATCTGGCGGGGCTGCGTGCCGCCCCGCTGTGCGATGCATCGGCGCGCCGCTACATTGGCCTGCTGCACCGGCGCGATCGCTCGCTGTCGCCTGCCGCGCAGGCGCTGGTCGCGGAATTGGAAAGCGCCATGGAGAACATTGCGCGGCAGCTGTTGCCGCTGCCACCGCTGGCAGGGGCCGCCTGACCCCCGCGCGGCCATCAGCCGCGCGCCACCTTCCAGCCCAGTTCCGCCGAGATATCGGCCGCCGCGCCCTGCACCACGGCGACCATTTCCTGCATGCGGTCCAGCGACATGTACGGCACCGTGCTGGACACGCTGATCGCGGCGACGATGCCGCTGGACGCATCGCGCACCGGCGCAGCCACGCAGCGGATCGACGGCTCGTTGTCTTCCAGGTCGAACGCATAGCCGCGGGCGGCGTAGTCGCGCATGCGGTCGCGGAAGGCTTCCCAGGTCTGACGGCCGCCGGGCGCGCGCGACGACACCGGCGCGCCCACGCGGTGCAGCGCCTTCCATTGCGGTTCGTCGGCATCCAGTAGCAGCGCCTTGCCCACGCCGGTGGCGGCCAGCGGCATGCGATGACCCACGCGCGACCGCATTTCCAGGCCTTTCTTGCCGGGAATCTTTTCCAGGTACAGCACTTCGTCGTTGTCGCGCACCGCCAGGTGGATGGTGTCGCCCGTCTGCGCGGCCAGGCTGTCCAGATAGGGCCGCGCCAGCGTCGCCATGGGAAAGGCTTCACGCGCCTGGAAGCCCAGTTCGATCAGCTTGGGGCCCAGCACGTAACCCACGCCCGCCAATGACCGCAGATAGCGTTCCTGCACCAGGCAGCTGGCCAGCCGGTGCGTGGTGCTGCGCGCCACGCCGATGCGGGCGCAGATTTCCTTCAGGTCGCGCGCGCCGCCCGCCACCGCCTGGATGACGGCCAGGCCGCGCATGAGCGTCTGCGTGCCGGCGGGGGCCGCGGCATCGGGATCGATCGGGGAAGAAGAGGCGGGGGACGGCGAAGCGGTCATGGATACGGCAGATTCAAGAGACGGGCGAAGCGGGATGGCTGCCCGGTATCTTGCCACAGGCGCCTTCCCTATATGTGGGATTTAATTCTATATTTTGAGATTTTTCAAGCGCTGATCTAGAATTTTTCGCACTGCCCGCCCGGCGCGCCAAGACGCCGCCCGCGGGCTCGACGACAACAAGGCCGGCGCGCGCCGCTCCGCATCCCACACGCGGACCGGGCCACGCGGCGGCCCGAGACGAGACAGACACCTGATGACTTCCGGATCGCCTGCCCGCGCGGCGCTGATAGCGCTGGACTGGGGCACCTCTTCGTTGCGCGCCTATCGCCTGGACGGCGCCGGCCGCACGCTGGATACCCGCCACCTGCCCTGGGGCATCATGCGGCTGCCCCAGCCGTTGCAGGATGGCGCAGCCACCGCCAGCACCCAGTCGGGTTTCGAACTGGCTTTCGAACAGGCTTGCGGCGACTGGCTTCGTGCCGAGCCGGCGCTGCCCGTGATTGCCTGCGGCATGGTGGGCAGCGCGCAAGGCTGGCAGGAAGCCGCCTACCTGGACGTGCCGGTCGACCTGCCCCGCATCGGCACGCTGCTGACCCGCATCGACCGCGCGGACGCGACGCCGGTGCATATCGTGCCGGGCCTGATCCAGCGCCACGGCCTGCCCAATGTGATGCGTGGCGAAGAGACCCAGGTGTTCGGCGTACTGTTCGACCAGGCGGGCGGCGGCGCGGACGATGTGCTGATCGGCCTGCCCGGCACGCATTCGAAATGGGTCAACGCGCGCCGCGGCCGCGTCACCCACTTCGATACCTTCATGACCGGCGAGGTCTACGCCGCGCTGCGTGGCCACACCATCCTGGGCCGCACCATGACCGAAGCCCCCGCGCCCGACATGGCCGCCTTCGAGCGCGGCGTGAAAGTGGCGGGCGCCCCCGCTGGCCGCGCCGGTGTGCTGTCGACGATTTTCAGCACGCGTGCGCTGGGGCTGACCGGCGAACTGGCCGGCGCTTCGCAAGCCGATTACCTGTCGGGCCTGTTGATCGGCCACGAAGTCGCGGCTCTGGCCGAGATGCTGCGCCAGCAAGGCGACCTGCCGCGCATCGTGCTGTGCGGCGACGACGCGCTGTGCCAGCGCTACATCCTGGCGCTGCGCCACTACGGCCTGGGCACGCCCGAACAGGCCCGCAACGCCACCGAACGCGGCCTGTGGCACCTGGCGGTCTGCGCCGGGCTGGTGCCCGCCGCCCACGCGGCCCCCTCGACATCGCCTGCATCGAACAAGGAAACGCCATGATCCATCCCGGACTGCAAACCGCCATGGGCCACTGCGGCCTGATCGCCATCCTGCGCGGCATCACGCCTGCCGAGGCCGTGCCTGTCGCCCGTGAACTCTACGCCGCGGGCTTTCGCCTGATCGAAGTGCCGCTGAATTCGCCCGAGCCGCTGGCCAGCATCCGCGCCATGCGCGACGCGCTGCCGGCCGATTGCCTGGTCGGCGCCGGCACGGTGCTCGACCCCAACGACGTCGCCCGCATCAAGGACGCCGGCGGCGAGATCATCGTGATGCCGCACAGCGACCCGGCCGTGATCCGCGCGGCCAAGGCCGCTGGCCTCGCGTCCTGCCCCGGCGTGGCCACGCCCACCGAAGCCTTTGCCGCGCTGGCCGCCGGCGCCGACGTGTTGAAGATGTTCCCCGCCGAACAGCTCGGCCCCGTCGTGCTCAAGGCCTGGCGCGCCGTGATGCGCCCGCCGATCGCGCTGGTGCCGGTCGGCGGCATCACGCCCGACAACCTTTCCACTTACGCCCAGGCGGGCGCCAGCGGCTTCGGCCTGGGCTCCGCCTTGTACAAACCCGGCCTGTCGGCCGCCGAAGTCGGCCAGAACGCGCGCGCATTCATCGCGGCCTGGCAACGCGCCTATCCCGCCCAGGAGACCCAAGCATGAAGATCACCAAGCTCACCACCTACATCGTGCCGCCGCGGTGGTGCTTCCTGAAGATTGAAACCGACGCCGGCATCGTCGGCTGGGGCGAGCCCGTCGTCGAAGGCCGCGCCCACTCGGTGGCCGCCGCCGTCGAAGAACTGTCCGACTACCTGATCGGCAAAGACCCGCGCAACATCGAAGACCACTGGACGGTGCTGTACCGCGGCGGCTTCTACCGCGGCGGGGCCATCCACATGAGCGCGCTGGCCGGCATCGACCAGGCGCTGTGGGACATCAAGGGCAAACACCTGGGCGTGCCGGTGTCGCAGCTGTTGGGCGGCAACGTGCGCGACCGCATCCGCGTGTATTCGTGGATCGGCGGCGACCGGCCGGCCGATACCGCCGCGGCCGCCAAGAGCGCCGTCGAACGCGGCTTCACCGCCGTGAAGATGAACGGCACCGAAGAGCTGCAGTACATCGATTCGTTCGACAAGGTCGAGAAGTGCCTGAAGAACGTGGCCGCCGTGCGCGACGCGGTAGGCCCCAACGTGGGCATCGGCGTGGACTTCCATGGCCGCGTGCACAAGCCCATGGCCAAGGTACTGATGAAAGAGCTGGACCCGTTCAAGCTGATGTTCATCGAAGAGCCGGTGCTGAGCGAGCACTATGAAGCCCTGAAGGAACTGGCGCCGCTGACGTCCACCCCCATTGCGCTGGGCGAACGGCTGTTCTCGCGCTGGGACTTCAAGCGCGTGCTGTCCGAAGGCTACGTCGACATCATCCAGCCCGATCCGTCGCATGCCGGCGGCATCACTGAAACCCGCAAGATCGCGGCGATGGCCGAGGCCTATGACGTGGCGCTGGCGCTGCACTGCCCGCTGGGCCCGATCGCGCTGGCCACCTGCCTGCAGATCGACGCCGGCTGCTACAACGCGTTCATCCAGGAGCAAAGCCTGGGCATTCACTACAACGCCGCCAACGACCTGCTGGACTACGTCAGCAACCGCGAAGTCTTCGCCTATGAAGACGGCATGGTCGCGATTCCGCAAGGCCCGGGCCTGGGCATCGAGGTCAACGAGGAATACGTCAAGGAACGCGCCGCCGTCGGCCACCGCTGGCGCAACCCCGTCTGGCGCCATGCCGACGGCAGCTTCGCCGAATGGTAAGCCGCCGACCCGCACGCCGATAAAAGAGAGAGGAGACCCCCTTGACCACTGCCACCCACCCGGGCCTGCAAAGCGCCCAGCGGCCCACGCGCAGCCGCTATCTCATCATGGTGATGCTGTTCATCACCGTCGTCATCAACTACCTGGACCGCAGCAACCTGTCCATCGCCGCCCCCGCCCTGAAGGACGAGTTCGGCCTGGACACGGTGCATGAAGGCCTGATCCTGTCGGCCTTCGGCTGGACCTACGCCGCCATGCAGATCCCCGGCGGCTGGCTGGTGGACCGCGTGTCGCCGCGCGTGCTGTACGCGGCCGCGCTGATCCTGTGGTCCGCGGCCACGTTCTTCATGGGCTTTGCGGGCAGCTTCGTGATCCTGTTCGTGCTGCGCCTGGCCGTGGGCGCGCTGGAAGCGCCGGCCTATCCGATCAACAACCGCGTCGTCACGACCTGGTTCCCGGAAAAGGAACGCGCCACCGCCATCGGCTTCTACACGTCCGGCCAGTTCGTCGGCCTGGCGTTCCTGACGCCCGTGCTGGCCTGGCTGCAGCACCACTACGGCTGGCACATGGTGTTTGTCAGCACCGGCCTCCTGGGCATCATCTGGGGCGTGCTGTGGTACCTGATCTACCGCGAACCGCGCCAGTTCAAGGGCGCCAACGCGGCCGAGATCGAACTCATCCAGAAAGGCGGCGGCGTGGTCGACCTGGACCGCAATGTGAAGGAGAAGAAGGCCCCGTTCAACTGGAACGACCTGGGCCTGGTGATGACCAAGCGCAAGCTGTGGGGCGTGTACCTGGGCCAGTTCTGCCTGACGTCCACGCTGTGGTTCTTCCTGACCTGGTTCCCCACCTACCTGGTGAAGTACCGCGGCATGGACTTCATCAAGTCGGGCTTCCTGGCGTCGGTGCCCTTCCTGGCGGCCTTCGTGGGCGTGCTGTGCTCGGGCGTGCTGTCCGACTTCCTGATCCGCCGCGGCGCCACCGTGGGCCTGGCGCGCAAGCTGCCCATCATCCTGGGCCTCCTGATTTCGACGTCGATGATCGGCGCCAACTTCACCGATTCCACGCCCTGGGTCATCTTCTTTCTGGCCGTCGCGTTCTTCGGCAACGGCCTGGCCTCGATCACGTGGTCACTGGTGTCGGCACTGGCGCCGGTGCGGCTGCTGGGCCTGACGGGCGGGGTGTTCAACTTCGTGGGCAACCTGTCATCGATCTGCACGCCGATCGTGATCGGCTTCCTGGTGTCCAAAGACAGCTTCGCGCCGGCCATCGTGTACGTGTCGTCGCTGGCCTTGCTGGGCGCGCTGTCGTACATCCTGCTGGTGGGCAAGGTGGAGCGGATCGACGCCTGATCGTTCCTCTTGCCACCCTCAAGGGCGCCTGCAAAGGCGCCCTTTTTCATGCGCGGACGATTCGTGGACGGCATTATTGTTATGATATAACATAACTAATTACGAAGGACACCCCGTGCTTGAAGCCATCGGCCTGACCAAACGCTACGGCGACCAGATCGCATTGCATCCGCTGGACCTGCGTATCGAGCCGGGTGAAATCTATTGCCTGCTGGGCGCCAACGGCGCCGGCAAGACCACCACCATCAACCTGTTCCTGAACTTCATCGCGCCCGACGGCGGCCAGGCCCTGATCAACGGCCTGGATGCGGCGCGCGAGCCGCTGGCCACCAAGCAGCACGTGGCCTACATCCCCGAGCAGGTGAACCTGTACGGCACGCTGACGGGCCTGGAAAACCTGCGCTATTTCGCCGCACTGGCGCTGGGCGAAGCCCCGCCGCGCGCCCGCCTGCTGGAACTGATGGCCGACGTGGGGCTGGAAGCGGCGGCGGCCGACAAGCGCGTGGCCGCGTATTCCAAGGGCATGCGGCAAAAGGTCTGGATCGCGGTGGCCATGGCCAAGAACGCGCGCGCCCTGCTGCTGGACGAGCCGACCTCCGGCCTGGACCCCTCGGCGGCGGCAGAATTCACGCGGCTCCTGCAACGCGCCAGCGAACGCGGCGTGGCCATCCTGAACACCACCCACGACCTGTTCCACGCCCGCCAGACCGCCACCCGGGTCGGCATCATGAAGCGCGGCCGGCTGGTCGACAGCCTGGACAGCCGGCAGATCAGCGACACCGACCTGCAAGCCCTGTACCTGGCCCACATGAAGGCCGACGCATGATCCTGCTCATCGCCTTCAAGGACCTGCGCGAACGGTTGCGCGACGGCCGCCTTTACTGGGCCGGCGGCATCGTGGCCGTGCTGCTCCTGACCGCGCTGGCGGTCGGCTACCTGCACCAGCAGGAAGCGCGCGCCGAGCAGGCCGCCGCCCAGAACGCCGACTACGGCGACTGGCTCAAGCAGGGCGCGCGCCATCCGCACGATGCCGCGCACCAGGGCATGCACGTCTTCAAGCCCGACACGGCCCTGGCGCTGCTGGACGCCGGCATCAACCCCTACATCGGCAGCACCGTGTGGCTGCAAGCGCACCGCCAGAGCGAAGTGAAATTCCGGCCGGCGCAGGATGCCACCGGCCTGCAACGCTTTGGCGACCTGTCGGCCGCGTGGATCCTGCAAGCGCTGGGGCCGCTATTGGTGATCGTATTGGGCTTCAACGCGTTTTCGGGCGAACGCGAACAGGGCATCCTGCGCCAGACGTTGAGCCTGGGTGTCGCGCCCTGGCGCCTGCTGTGGGGCAAGGCCTGCGCGCTGGGCATGAGCCTGGCGCTGCTGCTCGTGCCCGCAGCCATCGCCGCAGGCCTGGCCGTGTGGTTGGCCGGCGGACGCGCCGACGCGCTATGGCGCCTTGTCGCGCTGGGCGCCGGCTATGCGTTGTACCTGGCCACCTTCGTCTTCATCACGCTGGGCGTCTCGGCGGCCGCGCGGTCATCGCGCGTGGCCATTACGGTGCTGCTGGCGCTATGGATCGCCAACACCGTGGTCGCCCCGCGCGTCATGGCCGAGCTCTCGCGCGGCGTGCATCCCAGCCCCACCCGGCTGGAATTCAACCAGGCCTTGCAGGACGACCTGAAAGCCACGTCCGACCGCGTGTGGATGCAGGCTTTCGGCACCACCGAACGCTGGAGCCGCGACGTGCCGCTGAATCAATGGGGCCTGGCACTCAAGCTGGACGACCAGTCCAGCTACGCCGTCTACGACCGCCACTTCGGCGGCCTGTGGGACACCTGGGAAAGGCAGCAGGCCGTGCAGGAATCCGCCGGCTGGCTGATGCCGCTATTGGCCATCCGCGCATTCTCGGCCGCGATGGCCGGCACCGACTTCGCGCACCATCGCGACTTCACCGTGGCCGCCGAACGCCAGCGCCGCGTGATCCAGGACATCGTCAGCGCCGACCTCGTCGCGCACGCCGACACGCTGGACCACCAGCACTTTTCATATCAGGCCAGCCCGTCGCTGTGGGCCCGCGTGCCGCCCTTCCAGTACCAGCCGCCCGCGGCCGGCTGGGCGCTGCACGAAGCCCGCCTGAGCCTCTTGATGCTGGCCGCGGCGCTGCTGCTGAGCCTGGCCTTTGCCTGGCGCGCCGTAGCTCGCCAGACCGCCCTGTAGGAGACCCCTGGTGCACGCCCGACAATCCCGCCGCTACGCCCTGGTGCTGCGGCACGAACTGCGCCTGTTGACCCGCGAGCGCGCCCTGTGGCTGTGCGGACTGCTGTTCCTGCTGCTGGTGGCCTATGCCATCTTCAACGGCCTGTGGCAGACCTCGCTGCGCGACGAGGCCCAGGCCGCGCTGGTGCGCGCCGATGCGCAGGCCCGCGCCGGCCAGCTGGCGCAGCTGAACCGCATCATGGATGGCCGCGAAACGCCCACGCCATTCGGCAACCCGGCCAGCCCCGCCAACATGGGCGGCGGCCTGGGCGCGCACTACGCCGTCATGCCCAGCGTGGCCCTGGCGCCGGTGGCGTTGGGCCAGACCGATCTGTTTCCGTCGCAATTCAAGGTGACCTACCAAAGCAAGGTCAACTTCATCCACAACAACGACATCGAAAACCCCTGGCACCTGCTCAGCGGGCATTTCGACCTGGCATTCGTGGTGGTCTACCTGCTGCCGCTGCTGATCTTTGCGCTGAGCTACAACCTGCTGTCGGGCGAGAAAGAAGACGGTACCTTGCGGCTGCTGTTGTCCCAACCCCTGACGCTGCTGACGCTGATCGCCGGCAAGATCTCGCTGCGCGCCGCCGTGCTGCTGGGGGCCGCGGTGCTGTTGCCCATGGCGGCCCTGCTGCTGGTGCGCCCCCAGGCCCTGCACGCGGCCGGCACGACACTGTGGTGGGCGCTGCTGGTCGGCGCCTATGCGCTGTTCTGGTTTGCCGCCGTGGTGGCCGTCAATGCCTTCGGCAAATCGTCGGCAGCCAATGCCATGATCCTGATGGTGGGGTGGGTGCTGCTGGTGCTGGTGGCGCCGGTGCTGCTGAACCTGGCCGCCGCCTTCGCCAGCCCCGCGCCGTCACGCGCCGAACTGGCCACCCGCACCCGCGTCGCCACCGCACTGGCCATGCGCGACAACGCCGCGCTGCTGTCCACCGACTACCAGCACATGGACAAGCCCGACGTGCTGATCCCCCACGACGGCCGCCTGGAGATCACCGGCCGGCCCATGGGCCAGGCCCGCGTCGAGCGCCAGGTGGACGAGGCCATGCAGCCCGAGCTGGACCGCTTCGACGCCCAGCTGGCCCGCCAGCAGGCGCTGGTGGCGCGCTACAGCGTACTGTCGCCCGCGGCGGTGGCCTACGAGGGCATCACCGCCCTGGCCGGCACGGGCCAGCGCCGCCATGCCCATTTCATGAAACAGATCGACGCCTACCACCAGGCCTGGAAGGACTTTTTCCTGCCCCGCATCGAAGCCGGCCGCGCCATCGCGCCCGCAGACTTCGCGGCCATGCCGGTGTTTCGCTGGCAGGAAGAAGACCCCGGCATCGTACGCACCCAGGCCCTGCGAGCGCTGCTGCAGCTGCTGGCGCCCACGGTGCTGCTGCTGGCCCTGGCCAGCTGGCGCCTGCGCCGCTACCGGGTCGTCTAGCGCCGGCCACCGCCCAAGACACGCTGTACCCCCCTTCAAGCCCAACGGGAAAGAGTCATGAGGAAAGTCGTATCCACCGCCGCCTTCGCGGCGTGCGCCGCCGTGCCCGGCGTCCAGGCACAGGAACCCGAGCTGCCCGCCATCCGCGTGGAAGCCGCCAGCGAGGCCGACGGCCTGCGGCTGGATTCGCGCAGCAGCACCGCGTCGCGCCTGGGCCTGACCCTGCGCGAAACGCCCGCATCCGTCGAAATCCTGTCGCAGCAGACGCTGCGCGAGCGCGGCGCCAGCACGCTCAGCGATGCCCTGCGCGGCGCCACGGGCCTGGCCGGCGGCGGCCCGCCGTCCTCGCCCACCACGCTGTCTTCGCGCGGCTTCACCGACATCCTGTACCTGTACGACGGCCTGCGCATGTCCGGCGCCGGTTCGACCAACCGGGTCGAAGACACCTGGAACTACGAACGCATCGAAGTCCTGAAAGGCCCCGCGTCGGTCTTGCAGGGCGACAGCGCCATCGGCGGCATCGTCAACTTCCAGACCAAGCGCCCCGACCGCGACAACCCCAGCCGCGAAGCCATGTTCTCGTATGGCAGCTACGGCAGCACGCGCACCGGCATCGGCCTGGGAGACAACTTCGGCGAGACCGGCGCCTATCGCATCGACTACAGCCACAACGACTCGCGCGTCGGCACCATCGACCGCAACAGCAACAAACTGGACCACCTGACCACCGGCATCGCGTTCGACGTGGCGCCCGCCACCCGCCTGGACCTGTCGTTCGACTACTCGCGCGACACCGGCCACGCCTACTGGGGCACGCCGCTGGTGCCGCGCAGCGTCGCCCGCGATCCGACCGGCGTGGTCAGCACGCCCGACGGCCGCGTGCTGGACCGCAGCCTGGCCCGCAACAACTACAACGTGCTGGACGACCGCAACGAAGCCGAAGCCTACTGGCTCCGCGCCCGCGTGACCCACGCGCTGACGCCCGCCTGGACCCTGCACAACGAATTCGCGATGAACAAGGTCGACCGCCTGTGGAAGAACTCGGAATCCGCCACCTACAGCGCCCCCGGCTTCATCGACCGCGACCAGACCATCATCACGCACCACCAGCGTTACCTGATCGACCGCTTCGACGCCACCCACAGCGGCACGATTGCCGGGCTGTCGAATAAATTCGTGGTGGGCGGCGAGCTCAGCAAGACCAGCCTGGACAGCGAACGGCGCTTCTCCAACCGCAGCGCGTCCACCGCCGATGCACTGCGCGTGTCGCTGCGCAACCCTGCCGTCGGCTACTTCAACGACGACCCGGCGCTGATGAGCGGCCCCGGCAACCGCACCGACTTCACCACCGACGTGCGCGGCGCAGCGTTCTTTCTGGAAGACTCGCTCAAGCTGGCCGAGCCCTGGACGGTGGTGGCCGGCTACCGCTATGACCGCATCCGCGTCGATCGCAGCGTGACGGACCTGAACGTCGGCAGCCGCAACGAATTCGGCACCCGCTATTCCGCCAACTCGGCACGCCTGGGCACCGTCTTTGACCTGACGCCGTCGTCGTCGGTGTATGCCCAGTACACCAACGCCACCATTCCGGTGGGCTCGCTGTTCCTGCTATCGCAGGCCAACGCCTCGTATCCGCTGGCCAAGGGCGAACAATGGGAAGCCGGCTTCAAGCAGACGCTGGAAAACGTCGAATGGACCGCGGCGGTCTATCACATCAAGCTGGAAAACGTGTTGTCGCGCGACCAGAACGATGCGCGCCTGACGGTCAACAACGGCCGCCAATCGTCGCGCGGCGTGGAACTGTCGGCCGACTGGCGCGTCACGCCCCAGTTCACGCTGTCAGGCAACGTCGCGGTGCTGAACGCGCGCTTCGATTCCCTGACCGAGGCCGATGGCGCATCACGCGTGGGCAACACCCCGCCCAACGTGCCCGAGCGGGTCGCCAACCTGTACGCCAACTACCGGCTGGCAGACCTGCCGATGAACCTCTTCGTGGGCCTGAACCACACCGGCAAGATCTACACCGACAACGCCAACCAGATCCGCATCAACAGCCACACTACGGTCGATGCGGCGATCAGCTATCGCATCCGGCCCGCCCTCTTGACCTTCCGCGTGCGCAACCTGACGGACCGGCTGTATGCCTATTACGGCGGCCGGGCCACCAGCCAGGTGCTGCTGGCGCCGGGCCGCACGTATGAGCTGGGGGCTACGTTCGAGTTCTGACCGATCAGTAGCCTTGCACCGCCAGCCTGCGGCGCTGGTTGGCGGCGCGCTGCACCAGCACCAGGGCCAGGCCGGCCGTGGCGATGACCGCTCCGGCGATCGGCACGGCGGCATAGCCCAGGCCCGCCGAAATCACCGCGCCGCCCGCAGCCGCCCCCACCGCGTTACCCAGGTTGAAGGCGCCCACGTTCACCGACGAGGCCAGGCCCGGCGCATCCGTCGCGGCGCGCATCACGCCCATCTGCAACGGCGGCACCACCGCGAACGTCGCCACGCCGAAGATCAGCAGCGAAATCGCCGCGCCGACCGACGTCTGGCCGATCCACGGAAACGCCAGCAGGTCGATGATGACGATCACCAGGAACGTGATCAGCGTGCCGTCCAGCGAGCGGTCGGCCATGCGGCCGCCCAGGCCGTTGCCCAGCGTAAAACCCAGGCCGATCAGCACCAGCATCCCGGTAATGAAGGCGGGCGATGCGCCGGTGATGTCCGCCAGCGTCGGCGCAATATACGTGTACAGCGTGAACATGGCGCCCGCGCCCAGCACCGTGGTCAGCAGCGCCAGCAGCACGACGGGGCTCTTCAGCACGGCCAGCTCATGGCGCACATTGGGACGGCGGCCCGCTTCACCCGAAGGCAGCGCGAACCACAGGGACAGCATGGCCACCAGGCCCAGCACGGCGGTCGCGGCAAACGACATGCGCCAGCCGATCACCTGACCCAGCCACGTCGCGGCGGGTACGCCGCCCACGTTGGCAATCGTCAGCCCCATGAACATGGTCGCCACCGCACTCGCCTGTTTGTGGCGCGGCACCACGCTGGCCGCCACCAGCGAACCCAGGCCGAAGAACGCGCCGTGGTTCAGGCTGGTGACCAGCCGCGCGAGCAGCAGCGTCGTGTAATTGGGCGACAGCGCCGACAGGATGTTGCCGAGGGTGAAGATCGCCATCAGCAGGATCAGCGCCTTGCGCCGCGACCAGCGCGAAAACGCCAGCGTCATCAGCGGCGCGCCCACCATCACGCCGATGGCGTAGGCGCTGATCAACATGCCGGCGCTGGGAATCGACACCCCCACGCCGTCGGCAATCACGGGCAGCAGGCCCATGGGGGAAAATTCGGTCACGCCGATGCCGAAGGCGCCGACGGCCAGCGCCAGCAACGGCAAGCCGGCTTTCACCGGCGGGGATTCATGGGTAGACATGCGGGTTCCTTGGATGGATTGCGCCGACCGGACGGTTCAGGGGCGATCCAGCGGAGCCAGTCGGCACCTAGGGAAAACCCGATCGGAAGACAGGCGCCCAGTATGCCGGGGATACCCTTGCGGAAAAAGCGACTAAACGGGGAAACACTTTTGACCTGGAGTCATGAATGACGGGGCCCGCGCGTCGCTCGCCTATCGCCGCCCGACGCGCTTGGGCCGAATCACCACCTCCAGGGCCATCAGATCCAGCATGTCCAGCACCTTCTGCAATTGCAGGGTGGGCTTGCCCCGCTCCAGATCCACGACGAAGCGATTGCCAGTACCCGCCAAGCCCGCCAGGTCCGTCTGCAGCAAGCCCTGCTCGCGCCGCATGCTTCTCACCAGCTCGCCCAAATCGGCAGCAGTCCGGATAGTGGCAAGAACATCGCTGGATGGGGACTGCGTCGACATGGGCTGCTCCAAAATTACCGTTCGGTAATTTTATTGCCATTTGGGGGCAGAAACCCATGAAAAATTCCCGATCGGGAATATTCGCAACAGAACCTCCTCCGAAGGCGCGAACCACGGTTCACCCGTGCTGATACCGCCACTCCTGCGTCACGCCCCCATACCCATAGGCCGTTGGCCGGCAGTCCGCGACGTGGATGCTTGAATGCGGGTGCACGTTGCCCAATAAGCCGGCCAGCAGTTCATAGGCCGCCTTGTGATAGTCCGCCTTTTCACTGCGGGTATTGGTTTCGCCCGTGATCGTGACCTCAAGCTGGAACGAGTTCCTGCCCTCTTCGGCCAGCGACCGCCCTGCCACGAACCATTGATCGGCCGGCACGTACTGCACGATGACGCGGGTACGCGAGCGCTCTTTCTTCAGCACGTCGCAGGTGAGTTGGGTCAGTTGTTCCACCAACTGGCGGGTAAGCGCCTCGTTGGGGTGGCCAGACACGATGACATTGATACCAGGCATGTTTGCTCCTTGTTGAACCGTGAGCCGCCAGTGTCGGATGCCTCTTGTTCACGGAAAAGCGGGAAGTTATGCTGACATCTATCGGAAAAACAGGCAGATAGATGTCACGCCTTCTGGATCTGGAGCTTCTCAACACCCTCGTGGTGGTTGCCGATGCGGGCAGCCTGTCGGCCGCGGCGCCCCGGCTGTACCGGTCCCAATCGGCGATCAGCGACCAGGTGCGCAAGCTGGAACAGCTATGCGGCGTCTCGCTGCTGGTGCGCGCCAAGACGGGAACCCGCCTGACCCCGGCGGGCGAACGGCTGGTGGCGCATGCGCAAAAGCTGCTGTCGCTCAGCGACGCGGCCTGGCGCGACATGCAGGGCGCCCAATTGACGGGCGACCTGCGCCTGGCCATCACGGATTATTTCCGGCCGCACGCGTTGCCGATCATCATTCGGCACATCCGCGAACAGTTTCCGCAGTTGCGCCTGCATGTCGGCATTCGCAAGAGCGCCTGGATCGAGCAGGAGGCCAATGCCGCCAGTTTCGACATCGGCGTCTCGATGACGATTCTGCACAACGGCCATTCACCGAACGACGCCTCACCGGAACGCATCAAACTGCGCCGCGAACCCCTGCACTGGATCGCCGACAAGTCGTTCGCCCTGCCGCCCGCTGGCCAGACGCTGGGCCTGATCGTGTTGCCGGACACCTGCTCGCTGCAACGGTTTGCCGTGCACACCCTGGACGCGGCCGGCGTTGCCTACAACGTCGAACACACGGCGTCCGATATCGGCGGCCTGCATCTGGCGCTGGCAGCGGGATTGGGAATCGCCTGCCTGAATGCCTCCGCGGTTCCCTCTACCGCGATGGCGGTGGAAGATGACCCCCGGCTGCCCGCGCTGCCGGATGTCGAGTTCAGCCTGGCGCCGCCGCGCAGGCAGGAGCCGGCTTTCATTTCCGACGTCAGGGACATGCTCGCCGCGCATCTGCGCTGAACAAGCCCATGCCGTGCGCAGCAATAAAAAATGGCGCCCGGACTCGGGCGCCATTTCCGGGCAGGCTGCCGCTTACTTCAGCAGCAACGCATTCAACCGCTTCACGAACGCCGCCGGGTCAGCGATCTGGGCGCCTTCGGCCAAGAGCGCCTGGTCGAGCAGCAGGCGGGCCCACTGGTCGAACTCGCCGTCGTCGGCCGCACGGATGCGGGCCAGCAGGGGGTGTTCCGGGTTGATTTCCAGCACCGGCTTCACGTTGGGCGCTTCCTGGCCAGCCGCCTTGAGCATGCGCAGCAGGTGCGGGCTGAGTTCGTTCTGGCCCACCACCACGCACGCCGGCGAATCCACCAGACGCAGCGTCACGCGCACTTCCTTGACCTGGTCTTCCAGCGTCTTTTGCAGGCGCTCGACCAGCGGCTTGAAGTCTTCGGCGACTTCGGCCTGGTGCTTCTTTTCTTCTTCGTCGGCCAGTTCGGCCAGGTCCAGGCCGCCCTTGGCCACCGACACCAGCGACTTGCCGTCGAATTCGCGCAGGTACGACAGCATCCACTCGTCGACGCGGTCGGACAACAGCAGCACTTCGATGCCCTTCTTGCGGAAGATTTCCAGGTGCGGGCTGTTGCTGGCCGCGGCGAACGTGTCCGCCGTGACGTAGTAGATCTTGTCCTGGCCTTCCTTCATGCGCGCCACGTAGTCGGCAAACGACACGGTCTGCGCCTGGTCACCACTGTGGGTCGATGCAAAGCGCAGCAACTTGGCAATGCGTTCCAGGTTGGTATGGTCTTCGCCCGCGCCTTCTTTCAGCACCTGGCCGAATTCCGACCAGAACGTGGCGTAGTCTTCCGGCTTGTTCTCGGCCAGGTCTTCCAGCAGCGACAGGATGCGCTTGGCCGACCCTTCGCGAATGGCGCGCACGTCGCGGCTTTCCTGCAGGATTTCGCGCGACACGTTCAGTGGCAGATCCGCCGAATCGATCACCCCGCGCACAAAGCGCAGGTACGACGGCAGCAGCTGGTCGGCGTCGTCCATGATGAACACGCGCTTGACGTACAGCTTCACGCCGCGGCGGCCGTCGCGGTCCCACAGGTCCATCGGTGCGTGCTTGGGCACGTACAGCAGCTGGGTGTATTCGCTGCGGCCTTCGACGCGGTTGTGCGTCCAGGCCAGGGGATCGTCGTAGTCGTGCGAGACGGTCTTGTAGAACTCGCGGTACTGATCATCCGAAACATCCGACTTGCTGCGGGCCCACAGCGCATTGGCCTGGTTCACCGTTTCCAGTTCGTCTTTCTTGACCTGCTCGCCCTTCTCCGCGTCCCATTCTTCCTTGGCCATGCGGATCGGCAGCGAGATGTGGTCGGAATAGCGGCGCAGAATCTCGCGCAGCTTCCAGCCGTTGAGCAGTTCATCTTCGTCGGCGCGCAGGTGCAGCGTCACGTCGGTGCCGCGCGTGGCTTTTTCGGCGGCGGCAATCGTGAATTCGCCCTGGCCGTCGGATTCCCAGCGGATGGCGTCCGACGCACCGGCGCGGCGGCTGATCACCGTGACCTTGTCGGCCACGATGAACGACGAATAAAAGCCCACGCCGAACTGGCCGATCAATTGCGCGTCTTTCTGCTTGTCGCCGGTCAGTTGCGAGAAGAATTCACGGGTGCCGGAACGGGCGATGGTGCCCAGGTTGGCCACCGCCTCGTCGCGCGACAGGCCGATGCCGTTGTCGGAAATCGTGACCGTGCGCGCGTCCTTGTCGTAGCTGACCGT
Organism: Achromobacter sp. DH1f; assembly: GCF_000633435.1. Lineage (NCBI taxonomy): Bacteria > Pseudomonadati > Pseudomonadota > Betaproteobacteria > Burkholderiales > Alcaligenaceae > Achromobacter > Achromobacter sp. DH1f. The sequence goes on from NZ_AYMF01000018.1 coordinate 84,444, forward strand.
GATGGCCAGCTCGCTGTCGCCTTCGAGCAGCGCCGGCTGGTCGATGGCTTCGAAGCGCAGCTTATCGCAGGCGTCAGAGGCGTTCGACACCAGCTCGCGCAGGAAGATTTCCTTGTTGCTGTACAGCGAATGGATCATCAGGTGCAGCAGTTGCTTCACCTCGGCCTGGAATCCCAGGGTTTCGGACGGGGACGACGCGGCGTTTTGGCTCATAGTTCTACGTGAAGGTCTAAGAAATTAGGGACAAAAGAATCGGATAACCGGGGCAACAGCCCGCGCGGTATCCGGGAAACCCTACTGTGATGGGGGCCATCGGCAACATTTCAAGGCCGATCAGAAAATGCCCCAGGATTTGCGGTAGCGCGTCTTGGCTTCCAGTATTTCCTCGCCCTCGATCGCGGCCATTTTGCCGTCGCGGATCAGCTTGCGAATATCGTCCGCCCGAATCTGCAGGGTCTGCTGCGAACGCACCAGAAAATCGGCCGCGGCAGGGTCCAGGATGCGGTACATGGGGCTGAAGACCAGCTGGGTCGCACCCAGCTCGTCAAAATAATAAAGCGCGTCGCCATGGCGCCAGACCGAACCGAAGCGGTGATATACGTCGCCCACTTTCTGCCATGGGCCGCCCGGCGCTGGCGTCATCCGGTAGATCAGAGTCGACCGCGAAATCAGCCCGCCGCGGCTGCGGCCCTTGTACCAGGATTCCTTGCCCCGCAGAAACAGCACCTGGTTGCCATCCGTGAACACGTATGGCGACAGCGCGGTGAATGCCCCCGACGCAAACGGATCATCGCCGGCCCGTTCGACCTGCCGGGCCTGGCTGTTATAGAAATAGATGCCATCTTTGCCGGCGAACAAGGCCTGATTTACATGGCGGCCTTTATCGCTGAGCAAACGGTAAGGGGCATGCGCCGCATCGAAAGCCTGCGCGCCCACGTACATCATGCCGTCGCGCGGGTCGGACAGATACAGCTGCCGATCCAGGCCCTCCAGCTGAAACGAATACAGCCTGGGATCATCCGACAGTGGCAGCAAGGTCTCGCGGAAATACACGTGGCGGCCATCGGCAAAGAACTGGTCGCCCGGCCGCGATTCGCCGTCCTGGATCGCCGCGACTCGCCGCAACGCCTGCGGGTTGGCCTGCGGCATCTCCATGCCCTCGTAGAACACCCGCGCGCCGTCGGTGGCGAGTTCCCAGTCCAGCAACGGCCGATAGGGCTGCGCGCTGGCCGGCAAGGCCCGGAAGGGATACAGATAGGTTTGCGGCTTGGGGCCCCGATCCATCCTGTACAGAATCTTCTGCCAGACCTCGGGCAAGGCATCCAGCTCGTCATTCAACACGGAATAGAACGCGCAAAAATACGTCATCGACCCGTCGCTGAAATAGCTGTTGCCCAGATACCGAGTCGAAGCGGGTTGCAAGTCGGGCAAGACCCGATTGCCGCAATACACATGGCGGCGGTCCCGGCCCGCCTGCCTGCCATCGATAGACTTGGTATCGAACGCCTCGAAACTGGCCGTGTCTGCCTCGTCCATCCGGTAATAGCCATTGCTGGGCACCAGGGCATAGACGCCGCCCTGGTAACGCTTGTAGATACTGTTTCGATAGGACTCGCCGCGATCGACCGCCGAAAAATTGTCGCCGTCCATCACCATGATCAGCAACGCCAGCGGCAGGATGGCGATAATCAACACCAGAACAATCACGATCCATTTAGAGCGTGTGCGCATTTATTTTTGGCTTCAAGCCCCTCGGCGACGCCGCGTTATCGGCAGGGAATTCTAGCAAGCGGGTATCTCACGTATCGCCCCTCTCGGACCGCGCCGGGACGCATTGCCACCTTCCCCGCTAAAATCCCGCACTTTCTCCCATCCCCCCACCTTGCCGGCCCCTCCGCCATGCAGCTCGCCTCCCTGACCCAACCCGCCTCCCACGGCGCCGCCGACGACGCCGAGCCCAGCCACGACCTGGTCTATGGCCCCGACGACCGCCCCGCCGCCCCCGTCGCTTTCGTCGCCGCCTTGCAGCACCTTCTGGCCATCCTGGTGCCCATCGTCACCCCCGGCCTGCTCATCTGCCAGGCGCTGGGCGTCAGCAGCCGCGACACCACCCTGATCGTGTCCATGTCGCTGGTCATCTCCGGCATCGCCACGTTCGTCCAGTGCAAACGCTTCGGCCCCCTGGGCGCCGGCCTGCTCATCGTGCAGGGCACCAGCTTCAACTTCGTCGGCCCGCTGATCGCCGGCGGCTCGGTGATGGTCAAGCAAGGCACCCCGGTCGAAGCCGTCATGGCCGCGATCTTCGGCGTCGTCATCGCCGGGTCCTTCGTGGAAATGGGCATCAGCCGCATCCTGCCCTTCGTCAAACGCCTGATCACCCCGCTGGTCACCGGCATCGTCGTGCTGCTGATCGGCCTGACCCTCATCAAGGTCGGCCTCATCAGCATGGGCGGCGGTTTCGGCGCCATGGCCAGCGGCACCTTCGCCAGCGCCGAGAACCTGACGCTGTCCGGCCTGGTGCTGGGCACCATCATCCTGCTGAACCGCGTGCCGGTCGTCTGGATCCGCAGCACCGCCCTGGTCCTGGCCTTGGCCGTGGGCTACATCGCCGCCGCCTACATGGGCCGCCTGGACTTCACCGGCGCGCGCGAAGCCGCGCTGTTCCAGGTCCCCATGCCCCTGCACTTCGGCCTGGGCTTCTCGTGGGCCCTGTTCGTGCCCATGCTGATCATCTACCTGGTCACGTCCCTGGAAGCCATCGGCGACGTCACCGCCACCAGCAAGGTGTCCAAGCAGCCGGTCGAAGGCCCGCTGTGGATGCAGCGCATCAAGGGCGGCGTGCTGGTCAATGGCGCCAACTCGCTGCTGGCAGGGGTTTTCAACACCTTCCCCAGCTCGGTCTTCGCGCAGAACAACGGCGTCATCCAGCTGACCGGCATCGCCAGCCGCCACGTCGGCGTATGGATCGCCGGTATGCTGATCCTGCTGGGCCTGTTCCCGTCGGTGGCCGGCGTGCTGCAAGCCGTGCCCGAACCCGTCCTGGGCGGCGCCGCCATGGTCATGTTCGGCGCGGTGGCCGCATCGGGTATCAACATCCTGGCCGGCATCCACCTGGACCGCCGCGCCCTGCTGATCATTGCCGTGTCCCTGGCCCTGGGCCTGGGCGTGTCACAAGTGCCGGAAATCCTGTCGCACCTGCCGCATGCCGTCAAAAGCGTGCTGGAATCCGGCGTCGCCACCGGCGGCATCTGCGCGCTGGTGATGAACTGGTTCCTGCCTGAGAAGAAGTAAGCGGTGGCGGGCCGGCGCCTGACAATTTTTTCCAGACCGCATATAATCGCGGTCTTCGCTTCTCCCGCAGCCGTCCTCAAGTAACACCGGACGCGTTCGCGACCCCCTTTGCCCGGGTGGTGAAATTGGTAGACGCAGGGGACTCAAAATCCCCCGCCGCAAGGCGTGCCGGTTCGATTCCGGCCCCGGGCACCATCAAAATTCTTTCCACCATTGCCATACGGACGTATTCGGCAAGTGGAGTACCACTCATGAATGCAGCAAGCCCCGATTTGATAGAGGTGGCCCGTAGCTACGCGGAATTCCGTGCCATTGCTGGCGTAGGAGCGGTCCGCAGTGAGGCGGACTACAGCCGCACATTGGCAATGGTCGAGGCGATTCTGGACGAAACGCGCAACCAGCCAGCACGGGAAGATGCAACACATCCTCTGGCTGACTTGTTGGACCTGCTCTCGGCGAGCTTGCGCAGTTACGAAGCCGACCACTACCCGATCCCGGCACAGAAGTCGCACTAAGGCACGTCAAGGGCAGTCCTGCACCCCCACCTGCGGCGCAGGACTGCCTTCCTCAATGCCGCCCCCACCTACCCTCGTAATACACCCAGTGCCCATGCCGCTGGCGCCATTCCGGGCCGTGGTACACGTACCCGCGCCGCGCCGGTAGCCATACGCCGCCGACCCAGGCGTGGCGTCCGCCGACCCATTCCCAATGGCCGGGCGCCCAGACGTAACCCACGCGGGGAGGCGGCACGACCTCGACCCGGGGTGGCGGCGGCGCCACGTCGATGCTGATGGCCACGCCGGCCTGCGCGACGCCCGGCACGCTCAGCGCCCCCAAGGACAACATCACCGCGGCGCCCGCGGTCATCGCGGCTTTGATGAGGCTTTTCATAACGGTTTCTCCCTTGCAATCGCCGCGCTCGACGAGGCGAGCGCGGTGAGGCTAGTGTGCGCGGCGGGAATTATCGAAACGGTTACGCGGCGAGGGCTGCTGGTTTCAGGCGGTTTCGACGGCGGGCCAGGCCCGGTGCGGTTCTGCCGCCCGCCCCCCATAAATTCCGCCCAGTGGATTTAAGGGGAATTCCCCGATTCTCCGCCCCCAGCCCGGCCGATACCATTCGGCGCACTTCCGCCGGCTGGCGGGATGAAATCCATACGTTGCGCCCCTCGCGCGGAGACACCATGAAAACTTTGACCACTGTCGCGGCAGGCGCCGCGTTGCTTCTTTCGTCGTGGGGCGCCAGCGCGGGCGTGACGTTCGAAAGCGTCAAGAACAAGGGCTTCGTCCAATGCGGTGTGTCCACGGGCGTGGCGGGGTTTTCGGTCAATGACAGCAAGGGCGGCTGGATGGGCCTGGACGTGGACCTGTGCCGCGCGCTGGCCGTGACCATGTTCGGCGACGCGTCCAAGGCCAAGATCATGGCCGTCAGCGCCGTGCAGCGGTTTACCGCCCTGCAGTCGGGCGAAGTGGACGTCCTGCCGCGCAACACCACCTTGTCCCTGACGCGCGACACCACGCTGGGCCTGATCGGCGTGGGCGTGAACTACTACGACAGCCAGGGCATCATGGTGAACAAGTCGCTGAACGTGAAAAGCGCCAAGGAGCTGGACGGCGCCACGGTCTGCGTGCAGCCGGGCACCACCACCGAACTGAACCTGGCCGACTGGTTCCGTTCGCAGAACATCGTGTTCAAGCCCGTCGTCGTCGAACGCCTGGACGAGATCATCCGCGCCTTCGCCGTGGGCCGCTGCGACGCCTTCACGGGCGACAAATCCCAGCTGGCGGCCGCGCGCAGCAACCTGGCCAACCCCGAGCAATACGACATCCTGCCCGAGAACTTCTCGAAGGAACCGCTGGGCCCGATGGTGCGCCAGGGTGACGAGCAATGGTTCAACGTGGTTCGCTGGACGATGTTCGCGATGCTGGAAGCCGAAGAATATGGCGTGACGTCCAAGAACGTCGACGAGATGCTCAAAAGCACCAATCCGAACGTGCAGCGCCTTCTGGGCGTGACGCCGGGCATGGGCAAGAACCTGGGCGTGGATGACAAGTGGGCCTACAACGTCATCAAGACGATCGGCAACTACGGCGAAAGCTTCGAGAAGAACCTGGGCGAAACCAGCCCGCTGAAGCTGGCGCGGGGCCTGAATGCGTCTTACCGCAATGGCGGGTTGATGTATGGGTGGCCGGTCCGTTAAGGCCGCCTTCCCCCGAGAAACGAGCGCCCGGTGCGCTCGTTTTTTTTGCCTGGCGCGTCGGTGACGCATGGCCTTGCGGGGCACCGCGCCCGGATTTCACTTACGTAGTATCGTTGACGACCCCGGCCTTTCCCCTTCCCTCAGGTACATGACCCCTTCATCGATCTCCGTTCAATTCATCCCCACAGGTTTTGTTCCGACCGACGAACAGAGAAAGATCCAGGCGTCCCGCCATCGCATCAATCTGGTCCTGGCCAACGCGGGCGCGGCCAAGACCACGACGCTGGCGCTGCGCATTGGCGAAGCCATCAGCAAGGGAACCGCACCGGAAGAGATCCTGGCGCTGACGTTCACCGACGAAGCCAGGCAGGTCCTGCAGGCACGCCTGACGGCCGTGGGCATCGCCTACAACACGGCCCGGCGGGTTCGCGTGCAGACAGTGGAGGAATTTGCGCGGCAGGTGCTGGCCGGGATGGAAGATGCCGTGCCGAGCGCGCTGGCGTCGGTTCGCGAGCAGAAGGCCTTCGCGCTGGACGCCCTGGAAAACGTCGGCCCCAATAATCCCGACCGGGGCGATGTGCTGGATATCCGCACGCACAACACGGCGGTCAGCCAGTTTCTGGACAATCTGCTCAAGCTGAAAGCCACCCTGACGCTCATGCGTGGCGGCGACGGCATGGACCCGGAATTCGCGGCGGAAGGCCTTGCCGTGCCGCTGACCGATTATCTGTGGGCCATCGAGTATGAAAAACAGCGCATCGACCTGTTCGGATATGTCGAGGCGCGCGGCTTTTTCGATGCCACGTATGACCTGGCCTGCGCGCTGCGCACGACGCCTGAACTGCACCAGGCGCTGCCCGCATACAAGCTTGTCGTCTGCGACGAGCTGCACGACATCAACGAAGCGTCTTTCTGCATCATCGAAACCCTGCTGAATGTCCACCAGCCCTACTTTGTAGGCGTGGGGGATAAGGACCAGGTGATTTATTCGCACCTGGGCGCCGACGACGCCTTTCTGCAATATCGAATTGCAGCCAGTTTCCCGGACTGCGCGACGTTTCCGCTGTCGATGACTTACCGCCATGGCCCGCATCTGGCCTATGCCATGGAAGCGTTCAAGAACAAGGCCGTGGAATCGAATCTGCCGCTGCGCACGGAAATCCACGAGGCGCCCTATGCCGACCAGCCCGGCGCGTGCGGGCAACAGGTTGTAGAGGCCGTTCGTCAATGGCAGCAAGACGGCAAGCCGCTGGATGCGTGCTGCATTCTGTTTCGCGATCAGCATCAATCCATCGACATCGAAAACGCGCTGATGCAGGCGCAGATTCAATATCGCACGCTGACGATGCACAGCTATCTGCAACGCGACGAAATACTGTTTCTGCGCGGGATGCTGGCGATTGCGCTGGGCGATTTTCATCATGTGGCCTCACCTGAAACCCGGGCCGCCATCGTGGAAGCGCTGGCGACGTTTGCCGAGGTGCCGCTGACCCCGCAAGAACTCAGCGAAGCCAAGACGACGATCGCCAGGGACCCCGCCACGCTGGAGTATTTCTTCGAAGGCCAGATCAAGCGTGTCGGCAATCCTGCCGCCCGGGCACGCATCGAAAAGGCGGTGGAATATCTACGCAGCCTGGAACCGGCTGCCCCCGCCCATGCCGCGCTGGCAGCGGTCTGCGACTTCGTGGAAATGGAAAAGCTGGCGCAGCGCCTGTATGTCCACCCCTACGAGGCCTCTGTCGTGACCAAATGCGTAAACGGCTTCATCGGCACGGCGCGCAACTTGAACCAGAACCTGACCGACTTTTCCGCATGGATCGGAACCGCGGAGAAAGTCGCCGGGGCACGGCCCGGCAAAGCCACGGTATTGCTGGACTGCGTGGCCAACGTCAAGGGCAAGGAATTCGAACACGTGATCCTGCCCTTCCTGGATCAAGGCGAGTTTCCGAATCCGCTGCGCACGCTGTCGGAAGAGGAAAACCTGTTCTATGTGGCGGCCACCCGGGCCAAGTCCCGCCTGACCCTCATCCCGGCGCAAGATCCCGCGCGGCGCAGCCCGTTCATTGCCCGGATGCAACTGGCTGGCACGCTCAACCGCGCCAACAACGCCGTGCGACGCAATCTGGCCGTGCCCACGGCCACCGCCGGCCGCCGCGACCTGAAGGTGGCGTATGCCAACAAGGATGCGGTGAAATCGCTGGGCGCCCAGTGGGACCGCACCCGCAAAGTCTGGTATGTCCCCGACCACCTGGACCTGGAACCGTTCAGGAACTGGCTGGCCGAGCCGTGATCCGTCCCCGCCATGGCTTTTTGCTTGGCCCGTTTATGATGTCGGGGTAGCGAGTCCGTGCAAATGCGGTACTCTCCCCTCCCCAATCATTCCCCCCGCAAGGAGCCCAACATGGCACAAGCCTCCGCCCGTCACATCCTGGTCTCGACCGAAGCCCGCGCCAACGAACTGAAGACCGCCATCGCCAACGGCGCTGACTTCGCTCAAGTCGCCAAGGAAAACTCCAGCTGCCCGTCCAGCCGCGACGGCGGCAACCTGGGCACGTTCGGCCCGGGCCAGATGGTCAAGGAATTCGACACCGTGGTGTTCAGCGCCCCGGTCGGCGAAGTCCAAGGCCCGGTCAAGACGCAGTTCGGCTATCACCTGGTTGAAGTGACCAGCCGCAACGACTAAGTCCCCGCTGCTGCACGCAAAAAAGGCCGCCGCCAGGGTTTCCTGGCGGCGGCCTTTTTCATGGGTGGAACGCTTGCGATGCTAGCAGCGCCCGCCCGGCCACACAGTGGCACCGCGGGCGCCCTACCCTTACAGCAGATACAACCTGAACGGATACGCGTAGTAGATCTGCTCGGTCCGGTTCACCCGGCCTTCGAACTCTTTGTAGAGCTGCCTGCGGGTCTGGTACAGGGCATCCATCGGCGCCACGCCCTTGTTCAAGTCGCCAAAGAAGTAGCGCAGCGTGAGCGTCGAAGAATGCCCCGCTTCATTGCTGATGAGGGGCGCCACGTAATGGCGCGCGCCACTGCGGCGGGCCGCGTCGATGAAGGCCTTGCTCATGGCGAGTTGGCTGGCGTCCAGGTAGACCAGCTTGAAAGCGGCGCCTTGCAGGTCCTTGGGATACATGTCGTCTTCGCCCAGGCCGATGGCGTCGTTCTCGTCTTTTTCGGGCTTGCCCCAGGTAGGGCTGACGACGCCTTCGCCGCTGATCAGCAGGAAGTCGTAGCGGCTGCGCGCGAACATGTCCGGCGTGGCGCCGCTGATGAGCTGGAACTTGGAGCCGGGATAGAGCTTCTGCACTTCGCCGGTGCCGTCATCGGGATCCGTCTCCAGGTCGCGCAGGATGAGGCCCTTGGCGTGCGGCCCAAGACCCGCGGCCGGCGTGGCGGATTGAACCGCCGCTGATTGATCCTGAACCACGGGCGTGCCCCCGGCATCGGCGAAGCTGAAGGCGACCGGCTTCTGCACGAACAGCGGCACGCCATCCAGGGGCAACAGGTCCAGCGCGAAGTGCATGGACGCAGGTTCGATCTGGAAGATGACGCAGGGCGCTTTGCGCAGGCCCGGCAACATCGGGCCGAACAGTTCGTGGGACAGGATCGCCATGCGGGCATCGAAGCGCGCGTCCAGCCGCCGGTTCTCTTCGAGCATGTCGTAGACGCGTCGAAATTCCTTGGACAGGATGCCGGCGGAACGCTCGGGGCTGACGGTTTGCGTGGCGGTTTCGAAGGAAGATTGCAGCGTCAGGCGGTCGTCCTGCTGGTGCACGCCGATGCGCATGCAGCGTTCCGGCGAGACGGTGCCGGCGGCCGTCGTGGTTTCGACGGCTGCGGCCGCCATGCCAGAGGCGATTGACGCGAAGGCCAAGAGCGCCGCGCAAGTGCGGCGGCGTGCGGTACGGTGAGCAAGCGCGCGTTGAGGGAGCAGCCCGGAGTGGAAGGCGGCGGTGGGGGGCATGTGAGACGTCTCTCGGAAACCAGACCCGCCAATGCTACGCACGATCCTTGTGAAGGTCTGTGAAGTTTGCCGCTGACTTTGTCTGTGACGCGAGCCCCGAATGGCCCTGCCTGTTGGCCGGTCGCGACTGCCAGCTGCGCGACATCGACGAGCCGCGTGGCAACGCGTCACATGCCGGCTACGCCTTCCCCGTCATCACCATGTGGGCCAGGGCATCGGCATCCAGGCCGGCCACATCCCGCTCGATGACCTTGGCGCCGCTTTTCAGGATGGCAACGCGATCGGCCAGCGCCACCACGTCGGCCATGTTGTGGCTGATGAGAATGACGGTGCGCCCTTCTTCGCGCAGCTTGCGCACCAGGTTCAGCACCAGGGCGGTTTCCTTGACGCCCAAGGCCGCGGTGGGTTCATCCATGATGACGACGCGGGCGTCCCAACGCAGGGCGCGGGCGATGGCCACCGCCTGGCGTTGGCCGCCGGACATGCGCTCGACGGGCCGATCCATGTCGTCGATGGGCACCGACAGGCGTTGCAGGTAGCCGCGCGCTTCCTGGGCCATGCGGCGCTTGTCCAGCACGCGCAGCGGTCCGATGCGGCGCACCAGTTCGGCGCCCATGAAGACGTTTTCCCAGATGGACAGGCGCGGGGCCAGCGCCAGGTCCTGATAGATGGTGGCAATGCCTTGCACCAGGGCGTCGTGGGGCGAGCGGAACACGGCGGGCTTGCCGCGCAGGCTGAGCTCGCCGCCGCTGGGTTCCTGGGCGCCGGAGATGATGCGGATCAGCGTGGACTTGCCGGCGCCGTTGTCCCCGCAGATGGCCATGACGCGGCCTTCCGGCACGTCCAGGTCGACGCCCTTCAGGGCCTCGACGGCGCCGTAGGATTTGCGGACTTGGCGTAGCGACAAGGCGATGGACGGGGCAGCGGTCATGGCAAAACCATCAATCAAGGAAAATCAGCGCGTCACTTCGCGGGCGCGAGGAACTTCTGCACATTGCCGGCATCGACCAGCACCGAATCCATGAACAGGTACGGCCCGGACGCGATCTTGTCCTTGGGTTCCTTTTTGACGACGATGCGGTCGATGGCGTCGATGGCGGTCACGCCCAGCTGCTCGAACGGGATCATCATCGTGGCGGTGATGAGGCTGTTGGGGTCGGCGATGCGGCGGTACGTCTCGGGGCCACCGTCCACCGACACCAGGGTGATGTCGCCCTTCTTCAGACCCTGAGCCTGCAGCAGGTCGTCGATGACGTAGGCCTGGCCGTCGAACGAGGCCCACACGCCCTTGAACTGGCCCTGGTGGCGCAGGAGCAGCGCCTGCATGCCGTTGCGCACGTCGTCGCGCCAGCTTTGGGTGCGGGCCATGCTGAACTTGGCCAGGTCCTTGACGGCGGTGTTTTCCGACAGCACGGCATCGAGCATCTTGCTGCGGATGCGGGTGCCGGAATTGCCGTCGAAGCGGGCGGACAGGATGTTGCCCTGATAGCCCATCTTGCCCAGCAGGTACAGCACCGATTGCGCGCCGGTGGCGTATTCGTTGACCTCGACGTCGAACAGCATGTGTGGGCTGGCGCCGGACATCACGCCCACGACGGGAATGCCCTTTTCCTTGGCGGCCTGCAATTGGGCGTCGGTTTCCACCGGCTTGCCCATGGCGACGACAATCGCGTCGACCTTCTTGTTGACCAGGGTATCCAGCTGTTCAGCCAGTTTGGGCAGCGAGCCTTCGGCGTTCAGCTGGGTCACCGTCCAGCCCTTGGCGCGGGCCGCGTCCGAGGCAGCGTTGGCCGCGCGGGCATGGGTTTCCGAAGACATCTGGAAGGCGATGACGCCGACCTCGAAGGCGTGGGCGGCGCCGGCCGCGGCCAGCGCCTGCACGGCAAAAGCGCCCAGCAGCAGTGTGCGCGTGATGAGTCGGTTCATGGCGTTTCCCCTTGCTTATCCGAATTTGAAGGCCGCTTTCTTGAGCACGGCCGATGACACCGCGACGGACGCGATGATGATGAACCCCAGGACGATGTCCTGCACGTAATAGGCCGCCCCCATCAGCACCAGGCCGTTGCCCAGCACCTTCAGGATCAGCGCCGCGACCAGGGTGCCGGGTATGTTGGCGTGGCCGGGGTTGAACATGGTCATGCCCAGCAGCACGGCCGCGATGGCGTACAGGAAGTAGTCGCCGGCCATGTTGGGCGCGGCCGACGACAGGCTGGACGTGAGCAGCACGGCGGCCAGGCCGGCGCACAGGCCGGACAGCGCCAGGCCGATGCCCTTCATGGCATGGATGTTGATGCCGGCCAGGCGCGCGGATTCACCGGCCTCGCCGGTGGCGGTCATGCGGGCGCCGGTGCGGGTCCACTTGACCAGGAAGAAGGCGAACAGCACGGCGCCCAGCATCCACAGCACCAATGCCGGAATGCCAAAGGGCTTGGCGCGGGCCAGATCGGTAAAGGCGGTGGGCCAGCGGCCCACGTAGGACACGCCGTCGGTCAGCATGAAGGCAAAGCCGCGCGCCATGGCGGCCATGCCCAGCGTGGCGATCAGCGACGGCACCCGCAGCCGCGTGACGGCCATGCCGTTGACCAGGCCGCACAGCAGGCCCACGCCCAGCCCCGCGGCAATGGCCAGCACGACAGGCTGGCCGGTGTGCACCAGCGCGCCGGTGACCACGGCAGCCAGGCTGGCAACGTCGGCTACCGACAGGTCCAGCTCGGCCGTGACCAGCGCCAGCGTGAAGCCGATGGCGATGATGGCCAGGAAGCTGGTTTCCTTGGCGATGTTCAACAGGTTGTTGGGGGCAGCGAAGTTCGGGGCGGCGATTGCGAAAAAAACCACCAGGGCCACCCCTGCGATGGCCGTACCGTACTTTTCCAGGATGCCGCGCATCGACTCGACCCTTGCTGCGTTTGATGATGGCAGGGCGGCTGCGCCCTGCCGACCGGGTCTATGCCCTGGCCTGTGGCGTCGTAGTTTATACCCGGCGATGGGGCGTCGGCGCGGCTAGGCGCGGCCGGACGCCTAGGGTTTTACCCCAGCCGGGCAGCCGCCAGCGCGTGCGAGACCGGCGCCAGCGCGGCCTCGGCAGCGCGGAACTGGGCGTAAAGGCCGCGATAGACGTCGACGCGCGCGGCCTGGGGCTCGTAGCGCCGCGCCTCCTGCACCAGGGCGTCCTGCGCCGCAGCAAAGCCGGAAAAGCGGCCCAGGCCCGTCCACGCCGTGACCGCGGCGCCCAGGATGCCGGGCTGGTCGGCCTGCCCGACGACGACGGGGCGTTCGCAGATGTCGGCCTTGAGCTGGCACCACTCGGGGCTGGAGGCCGCCCCGCCGCCAAAGCGGATCTGCGCCACAGGGTGCCCCAAGGCGCCTTCGGCGCGTTCGAGCACGATGCGGTTCAGGAAGGCCACGCCTTCCAGCACGGCCCAGGCGAGGTCGCCCGGGCCATGGCGGCGGTTCAGGCCCAGGAAGGCACCGCGCAGGTCCGGGTCCCAGTACGGCACGCGCTCGCCCTGCAGGTAAGGCAGGAACAACGCGGGCTGCGGGTCGCGCGGGGCGGCCAGCAGCGTGCTCAGGGCGTCGCCCACGCCGGCCATGCCTTCGTCGCCCAGGCGGCCCAGCAGGGGCAGCAGCCAGGCAAGCGTGTCGGCGCCGTTCTGGCCAGGCCCGCCGATCTGGTGATTGCCGCCGCCCCAGTCCACGGTCATCAGGCCCTGAGCCTGCACGGGTTCGGCGCCGATGGCGCCGAATACTTCTGTGGTGCCCGAAATGTTGTAGGCATAGCCCGGCCGCAACGCGCCAAGGCCCGCGACAGCGGCCCAGGTGTCGTTGGCGCAGGCGATCACGGGGCGGCCCGCCAGGCGGGCCAGTGCGCCGGGCAGGCCGGCTTGCACCGGGCCGACGGTATCCAGGGGGTCGAGCAAGGCCGGCACCCAGGCGGGATCGGCGCCGATGGCGGTCAGCAGGTCGGTGGCGGACGGGGCCGCCTGCGCGGCGGATGCCTTGGCCGCAGCGGCCGTCGGGGCGGGCCGCGCCGATGCCGCCAGGCGGGCCATCGACACGGTGTCGCTGGCCGCCCGGCCCGTCAGGCGCAGGTTCAGGTAGTCCTTGGGGTCCAGCACGGTCCGCACGCGGGCGGCCTGGTCGGGTTGTGCACGCAGCAGCCACGCGATGCGGGCCCAGGGATGAAAGGCGTTGATCTGGCGGACTTCCGGATGATCCGAAGGCAAGGCCTTCAGCCATTGGCCCACGTCCGCTGCGGCACGCGTATCGCGCCAGGTGATCGCGGGCCGGATGGCCGCCCCCTGCGCATCCACGAACACCTGCGTGCGCGTGACGCCGCACAGGGCCAACGCTTGCACGGCATCGAAGGCCGGGCCGGCCTGCACCGCCAAGGTGTCGCACAGCACCTGCAGGCCTCGCCACCAGGCATCGGCGTCGATCTCGTCCCACCCCGGATGCGGGCCGGCGCCGGGCGGGCTGTCGATGGCGCAGGCATGGGCGGTGGCGCCCGACTCGTCCACCAGCGCCGCGCGAAAGCGCGTGCCGCCCAGGTCCACCGCCAGCACGTAGCTCATGGCAAGGCCTCGGCCAGACCGACGGCGCCGCGCGGGGCCATGACATCAGGGAGTGAGAAAAAATCGGACTTCAGAGGCACGGTCGCGTATCCAATCGCCCTGCCAGCGCCGGCAGGCTAAGCGTGCAACGATTGTATTTCAGGGGTGCGCTGCATCGCAGCACCGGATTCCCTATCAATTGATAATTTCTGTTCAGGTGACAGCCCCGATACCCTGCGACAGAATGGCCTGCACCCGGAGGAGACAACCGGGCCCCTGCAAAAAAACCAGAAGGTGCCAGGCCATGAAGCAGTCCAGGAACAAGGTCATCATCACCTGCGCCATCACCGGCTCGGTCCATACGCCGTCGATGTCGCCCCACCTGCCCGTCACGCCCGACCAGATCGCGCAATCGGCGATCGAGGCGGCCGAAGCGGGCGCGGCCATCGTGCACCTGCACGCCCGCCAGCCCGATACCGGCCAGCCCACGCAAGACCCGGCGCTGTATGCGCAATTCCTGCCCCGCATCAAGGCGGCGAGCGACGTGGTGATCAACATCACGACCGGCGGGTCGCCCGTCCTGCCGCTGGCCGACCGCATGGCGCCCGCGCTGCAGTTCAAGCCGGAAGTGGCCTCGCTGAACATGGGGTCGATGAACTTCGGCATGTATGAGTTGCTGGAGCGCTTCAAGGAATTCCAGCACGCCTGGGAACGCCCCTACCTGGAAGGCAGCAACGACCTGATCTTCAAGAACACATTCAAGGACATCGAGCACATCCTCAGGTCGTGCAACGACAACGGCACGCGCTTCGAGATCGAGTGCTATGACATCGGCCACCTGTACACGGCGGCGCATTTCGTGGACCGCAAGCTGCTCAAGCCGCCCTTCCTGATCCAGTCGGTCTTCGGGATACGCGGCGGCATCGGCACGCACCCCGAAGACGTGATGATGATGAAGCGCACGGCCGACCGGCTGTTTGGCGAGGACTACACCTGGTCGGTGCTGGCCGCCGGCCGCAAGCAGATTCCGCTGGCGACCCAGGCGGCGACGATGGGCGGCAATGTGCGCGTGGGGCTGGAAGACTCGCTGTGGGATGGGCCGGGCGAACTGGCGAAGTCCAACGCCGACCAGGTGCGGCGCATCCGCAAGATCCTGGAAGGGCTGTCGCTGCAGGTAGCGACACCGGACGACGCGCGCCAGGCCTTGCAACTGAAGGGCGGCAGCAACGTCGCGTTCTGAACGCGCTGGGCAAGCCTGCGCGGGCGCCGGCCAGGCGTGCGCGACAACAACATCCAAGGGATCAAGGAGACACCATGAAAAAGACATTGTGCGCGGCCGCGCTGGCCGCGGCGCTGGGCTGGGGCGCAGCCGCCCAGGCCGATGACGGCGTGATCCGCATCGGCTTCATCACCGATATGTCCGGCCTGTCGGCGGACGCGGACGGCCCGGGCGGTGCCGAAGCCATCAAGATGGCGATTGCCGATTTCGGCGGCTCGGTGGCCGGCAAGAAGATCGAGGTGCTGGTGGCCGACCACCAGAATCGCGCGGACATCGCGTCGTCGCGCGCCCGGGAATGGCTGGACCAGAAAGGCGTGAACATGCTGATTGCCGGGGCCAATTCGGCGGCGGCGCTGGCGATGGCCAAGGTGGCCGAAGAAAAGAAGACGCCGTTTTTCGTGGTGAGCGCGGGCGCGTCGGAACTGACCAATTCGCAGTGCACGCCCTACACGGTGCATTACGTGTACGACACCGTGTCGCTGGCGCGCGGCACCGCGCGCGCCATGCTCAAGGAAGGCAACAAGGACTGGTTTTTCCTGACGGTAGACCACGCCTTCGGCCAGGCGCTGGAACGCGATGCGTCGGCGGTGGTGACGGCCGACGGCGGCACCGTCAAAGGCCGCGTGCGCCATCCGCTGAACACAGCCGATTTCTCGTCGTTCATCCTGCAGGCGCAGGCATCCGGCGCCACGGTGCTGGGGCTGGCCAACTCGGCCAGCGACACCAGCAATGCCGTCAAGGCGGCCGCGGAATTCGGCCTGACACCCAAGATGAAGATCGCCGGGCTGCTGGTGCTGATCACCGATATCCACGCCCTGGGCCTGCAAGCCGCGCAGGGCATGTACCTGACCACGGCGTGGTACTGGGACCAGGACGACGCCTCGCGCCAGTGGGCCGCGCGCTTCGAGGAACGGATGAAGAAAAAGCCGTCGATGCTGCAAGCGGGCGATTATTCGGCTGCTACCACCTACCTGAAGGCCGTGGCCGCCACCAAGACGACGGACGGCGACACGGTGATGAAGTGGCTGAAGGCCAACCCGGTGAACGACTTCTTCGTCAAGGACGGCAAGATTCGCGCCGATGGGCTGATGCAGCACGACATGTTCCTGATGCAGGTGAAGACCCCGGCCGAATCCAAGGGGCCGTGGGACTACTACAAGCTGGTGGCGCGCGCCCCCGGCGACCAGATCTACACGTCGCCCGCGGAATCGACCTGCCGGCTGATGAAGCCCTGACCCGATACAAGGAACCTGAATGGCTGAGAAGCATCCTGTCCCCGGCGAGATCGGCGCCCTGCCCGTGGACCTGGCCGGCAAACGCGTGATCGTGACGGCGGGCGCCGGCGGCATCGGCGCCGCCATTGCCGGCGCGTTCGCGGCCCGCGGCGCGCGGGTCCATGTGTGCGATGTCGACGAGCAGGCCCTGGCGGCCTGCCCCCATCCCTGGCTGCGCGCCGACGTCAGCCGCCGCGACGAAATCGACCGCTACATGCAAGAGGCCCTGTCGCACCTGGGCGGCCTGGATGTGCTGGTGAACAACGCCGGTATCGCCGGCCCCACGGCGGGCATCGCCGACATCGCGCCCGACGCCCTGGACGCAACGCTGGACATCAACCTGGCCGCGCAATTCCATACCGTGCGGCATGCGCTGCCGGCGCTGCGCCAGGCGGGCGGCGGCAGCATCATCAACATCAGTTCGGTCGCGGGCCGCATGGGCGTGCCGATGCGCACGCCCTACGCGGCCACCAAATGGGGCGTGGTGGGCCTCACCCGCTCGCTGGCGGTGGAGCTGGGCGGCTACGGCATCCGCGTCAATGCGCTGCTGCCCGGCCTGGTGGCGGGGCCGCGCATCGATCGGGTCATCGAAGCCCGCGCCAGGAACATGGGATTGACGGTGGAAGAGGAAACGCGCCTGGAGCTGGCCGGCGTCAGCCTGGGCCAGTTCGTCCGGGCGGCCGACATCGCCAACATGGCGCTGTTCCTGGCTAGCCCGTTTGGCGCGATGATCAGCGGCCAGGCGATCAGCATCGACGGCGACTTGCAGTCACTGCCGTGGCAGCCGCCTGCGGATTGAGGCGCCGCCTAGTCCAACAGCTGGATCGTATCGGCGTACACGCCCTGCCGGCGCGCCTGGGCGCCGGCATGCAAGGCTTCCAGCAGGCGCTCGGCCACGTCTTGATTGGCGCTTTCCTTGCGGGTGATCAGCAGAAAATCGAACCACTGGCGCGACGTCAGCGGCAAGGCGACCAGATCCGGATAGGCCGACACGATGTCGGACGCCGACAACGCATTGACCAGGCTGATGCCGCGCACCGCCCTGACCGTACCCGCCAGCAATGTCATGTGCGCCTGCATGCCGGACCGCAGCTGCAGCGTATCGGCAATGTCGCCCTGCGGCATGACGTAGTCAGACCACAAAGGCTGCACATACGTGTCCGGCGCGATATCCACCACGGCCACCGCACTGGCGCCTGCCAACGGATGATCGCGATGGGCAATCGCCATGACCTCGGTGCGCAGGAACGGCCTGAAACTCAGGCGCGCGCTGTCTTGCGACACAGCGCCCAGGCCGACATCGGCGCGCATGGTTTCCACCGCACTGATGAGCTGCACGGACGATTCCAGGTCGATCGAGAATGGCCGGGTGCCGTTGGCCTGCACGTAGCGGCGCACGGCGTCGGACGCGTAGTCCAGCGCCAATGCGGGCGACGTCGCGATGCGCAGGCTGCGACCGCCGAACTGCTCGATGCTGTGCAGGGCTTCGTCGATGCGCACCAGTTCGTCCAGCACGAACTTGGCCTCGCTGTACAGGTACTGGCCGGCCTCGGTGGGGCGCAGCGTCTTGTGGGACCGGTCGAACAGCAGCACGCCGGTGGCGGCTTCCAGCCGCGAAATGGCGTGGCTGACGGCCGGCTGCGTCAGGTGCATGGCCTGCGCGGCCTGCCGGGT
Organism: Achromobacter sp. DH1f; assembly: GCF_000633435.1. NCBI lineage: Bacteria > Pseudomonadati > Pseudomonadota > Betaproteobacteria > Burkholderiales > Alcaligenaceae > Achromobacter > Achromobacter sp. DH1f. The sequence goes on from NZ_AYMF01000018.1 coordinate 102,671, forward strand.
CGACCCCGTCATGACCACCGTATAGAAGATACGCAGGTCGTGGATATTGAAGTTGCGCTTCATGCGAGATCGCGGCTCCCGGTAGAACACGGCCGGCGGGGCCACGCCCCGCCCGGTTCCTGATTCTAGGGGGTATCGCCGCGGATCCACCCGCTGCCGCACGGGAAATCCGTCCGGCAACGGGAAAGCCCCTGGCGTTACGCCTGATCTTCTGAATAGATGCCGGCCGAAATGGTGGAACTGCCCACGATCAGCTCGCCGTACAGCAGCGGCACGGGATTACCCTGTGCCGTCGTGTTGACCGGGCCGTTGAAGTTGTACGACGCGCCGTTGTTGGGCCCGTCCTTGGCGCTCAACGCCCGCTGCTGGGGGCTCAGCATCTGCACCAGGCCTCCCAGGGCCATGGCCATGCCCATCGACGCCATGGCGCCCGAGAGCGTCATGGAGCCCCAGGCGATGGCGTTCAACCCGGGAATGAAGGACGCGACGATCAACGCCACCCCCACCACCACCTGCATCAGGCCGCCACGCTTGGCGCCCGTCGGCATGGGCGCGATGCGGATGTCTTCGTTTCCCGCCGGCCGCGCAAGCTCGTCTTCACCCAGGTTGCGCCGGCCGAGGAAGCAGGCGTAGCGCACCCCCTTCGATTCGCTGTCGAGCAGGCGGTTTTCAAAACCGGGCAGCAAGACGCACAACGCACGGATCGCCTCGGAAGTGCTGGACACGGCCAGCCGGTGCAACCGGCCGAATTCCGCGCCCAGCCTGCCGTAAAGGCGGATGGTTGTCAGTTGTTGGGTCATGGTCTGCTCTCGCTAGGCGGCCGGCAGCGGTTCGGCGCCGCTGTCCGCAGTCTTCGGAAAGCGTTGCTTGACGTGGTTGCATTGCGCCACCCACTGCGCCACTTCGTCGGGCAAGACCTGGCCCGACGTTTGCAGGTGCTGGGCGAACTTCATGATCGCGTCCAGCTGGTCGCCGATGGCGGGGTAGGCGCGTGCGCGCAGCGGCGCATACGGTTCATAGTGCCGGATTTTCAACGGTGAACTCCTTGTTCAGATAGGGCCAGGCCTCGATCGAGACCTGAAAGATTCCGGGGTGGGAAAACTCCAGCTCCACCACGGGTTCCGCGTACGGGTAGTCGACATCGCCAATCCTGATGATGCAGGGAACGGGAAGTCCGGAAAGCGTTCGTCCTGCCAACGTTGCCGGCAATTCTGGACGTGGTACGAGCGCCCCTTCCAGCACGTATTGCCGATCCGGATCACCCTCACCAACGACAAAAGGATTCCCGGTGACCAGAGCGGTTGCCTCGACGCTCTCGCGGGGCCCGCTCATGACACCGACGATTTGGCCACTCGCGTCATAAAACGTTGCGGTATACATGCTCATTACCTCTTCACCATCAAGGCGACGACCCGAACGGTCGCACCGTTGTTTCCTGAACCCGCCGAATCAACGACAATCCTGGTATTGCCGACGATCGCAGAACCCACCGCCATGGCAGTCAGCGGCATGCTGGTATAGACCCACGGCATCGTGCCTTCGCCGCTTCCACTCTGCCAGGCCGAATGGCTGCCCGCCGCCCGCTCCATCAATTCATCATTGACGTAGATGCGCAAGTCTGTCGCTTGACCGTCGTAGCCCGATCTGTACGCGATAACCACCACGGGTCCCGCCACGTTGCTGTTGACGACAACCGTCGCGGATCCCTTTGCGGTCATGGATACCGGTATCGTCACCGCATTACCGGCGATGGCCAGCGTATCCACCTGCGCGTCGATGATGTGCGCGCGCTTGATGTAGGCCTGACCGATATTGGCCACCTTGGCGTTGAACGACCCGGTATCGATCCGATCCGCGCTCATGAACCCCGCATTGATCTTGTGGGCCTCCAGGCTATGGATCATTGCGTTGGTGATGCGACCCGTACCAATCACGGCATCATTGATGAAGGTCTGCCCTCCCTGGATCACGAAGGGCGTGGTGGTCTGGCCGTTCGCCAGGTTCAACAGCGCCAACCGGTCCGCCAGGAAATACACCGAACTCTGCACCGTGCCGTCGGGTTGGGCGTAGGCGCCCATCGACATGCCGGCAGCGTAGATATCGCCGCCCTGCGTGATCTGGGCGCGGATGCTGTAGGTGGCCTTCAGTTGGCCGTCCACGCCGACCAACGCGGAGCGGGTCTCCTGCACCCCGGCAGCCGCCCCATTGGCGGTCGCCATCACCGTGTCCACCCGCGAGGACAGCGCGCCATCCTCATCGGCGCGCTTGATTTCCTCGGCCGTGATCGCCGCCCGGGTTTCATCCAGGCCGTCGGTCAGGCCGTCGATGGTGCCGACCAGTTCCTTGGCCAATTCATCGCGGCTGATCTGGCCGTTCAGGTACTCCAGGATCTCGCTGGCCTGCCAGCTGGCCTCGCCCATCACGCCCTGCTCGCCCGGATACCAGGCGCCGATCTCGCCGTTCAGCGCAACGATGCGCCCCCAGAAGTAGAAGCGCTTGCCGGCCGACAGCCCCATCAAGGTGTGGGCGCTTTGCGGGAAGGCATAGTCGCCCAGCTTGATGGCGCTGGCGCGATCGTTGGACGCGCTGTACCAGATCTCGGTGCGCTGCGCCGTGAAGCGCCCTTCCGGAAAGGCCCAGCGCAGGTCGATGCCGAACACCAGCGATTTAGCAGCCAGCAACGCCAGCGCAGGCGGCGGCGCAATGTCGCCTTCCAGCTGCGTCTCGGTGGAATTGACCCAGACCGACGAGACGTCCGCCACGTTGATGGCGCGGATGCGCGCAATGTAGCCGCCGGCGCGGATGTCCGGCAGTTCCAGCGTCAACGCGCCGGTGCGGCCCGCTTCGACCCAATCGGACCGGTCGCGCCGCCATTGCACCTGGTAGGCCACGGCCGACGGCGCCGCATCCCAGCTGATCACGCCGACGTGGCGCGCCATGCCCTGGTCGATCACCGAACGCGAGGCCAGGCGGATGTTCGTCGGCGCGGGCTGCACCGACGGCGGCACCACCGTGATGGGCTTGGGATCCAGGCGGGTGCCGAAGTCCACGTTGTCGAACTTGCCGGGCTCGTGCTGCACGGCCGAAATTTCGGCCAACAGGCCTTCCTTGCGCTTCACGCTGAGCACGCGGAAGGTCTGGGCCGACAGCACTTCGGATTCCAGCGTCCAGACGCAATCCGCTTCCGGTGCCTGGGAGAACGGCGTGGCGACGGTGATGTGCAGCACCGTGCCAGGCAGGCCTACCAGGTCGGCCGTCAACTCAGTGGAATCCACCGTGAAGACGGTGTTGTCCGCCGTCAGGCCGGTGCCCACCGCCTTGGCGACCACGCGGGTTTCGGACAGGCCGTTGGGCAGGTTGACCGTCAGGCGGTCGCCCGGGCGCACGCCCAGTTCGGCATCCACCGTGATCTTGCTGGCGCTGCCTTCGTGAATGCGGCCGCCGATGCGGCGGCCGGCCAGGTGCTGGTCTGCGACGCGGATGACGCTGCCCGGCCGCACGCGGCAGGCGTCCAGGCCCACCGAGAACGTCACCGAACGGGTTTCCATGTTGGACGTCAGCAGCATCCACTTGCCGATGCGATGCGCCTGGCCACGCGAGGTGCAGCCAAAGCCCGTCACCTCGATCTGCTGAATGCCGTAGCGCGCGATGCCTTCGCGGTTCTCGACGTATTCGACCTTCTGGCGGCCCATTTCGGACATGTCGTTCCAGGACACCAGTGCCACGGTGTAGCGAGTGGTCAGTGCGGACCCGACGTAGTTGAATTTGCCTTCGACCACGTTGGCCGACGAGAACGTATAGACCGGATCGCCCGGCATGTCGGCCGACGCAAACACCGCGGCGTTCGCCCAGTACGCCATGCCGCGAAAGATCGACGCGAAGTCCTGCACCACGCGGTAGGCATCCGCCGCCTGCTGCAGATAGACGTTGCAGGTGAAGCGCGGTTCCTTGCCGCCAAAGCCGTCGTCGACCATCTCGTCGCAATAGCGGCCGATCTGGTACAGGCCCCACTTGTCCAGCCAGCCGGCGGGCACGCGGGTGCCCAGGCCATAGCGGTCGTTGCTGATCAGGTCGTAGAACACCCAGGCCGGGTTGTTGGTCCAGGCCAGCTTGAAGGTACCGTCCCATACGCCGTCGTAGCTGCGCAGGTCCGTGTGGTAGTTGGATGGCACCCGGATGATGCGGCCACGCACGTGGTAGGCGCGGGTCGGAATGCTCTGGAACTGCGACGCATCGATCTTGATGCCCACCACGGCCGACATCGGATAGCGCAGCTTGGCATCGATGATCTCGGTCACCGTATCCACCACCGTGCGGTCGGAAATGGTGTTGCTGTTGGCGTTGGGCGTAATGCGGCGCACGCGGATGTTCCAGCCCTGGCGTGCGCGCGGCAGGTCGATGCGGTGCGAGCGGGTATAGCGCTGCGTGGTCTTGCCGTCGAACGCGGTGGACAGCACCACCTGGTAGCCGGCGCCGTCGGTGTTCACCTCGATCAGGTATTCAACGCGATAGCCGTTGATGTCGCCGTTCTTGGTGTCCGCCTGGCTCAGGCCTTCGACGGCCAGCGTGATGCGCACGGCGGACGCCTGCAGATTGGTGAACAGGCGGTTCCACGGCTGGCCGGACTTCAGCTCGGCATTGATGCCGATGGTGCTTTCCGACGCGGGAAAGCCGGGCAGCGGGTCCTGCCACTGCGTGCCCGTGCGAAAGTCGATGGACGCGCCGGTGAAGTTCAGCGAGCCGTCTTCGTTGGCCACGGGCGTGCCGTTCAGGTAGACGTCGCGCAAGGCGTTGTCCAGCCCGTGCACGGGGCCGTAGATCTCGCCCTCGCCCAGCAGGTCGATGACCCGCGCATAGGCGGTGCTGTGCAGGCTGTCCGGCGATTCCACCGGAGCGCGCCCGCCGCCGCCGCCCTTGCCCTTGTGGCCGATAAGCTCCTGGCTGCCGGCCGCCCGCTTGCCGCCAAAAGCAAAGGCGCCCGCGGGCGCCTTGTTCCTGATGCGATGTCGTTGTTTCATACGTGGTCTTCCGAATAGATGCCTGCGGAGATCGTGGCGCTGCCGACGAACATTTCCCCGTACAGCAGCGGCACGGGGTTACCCTGCGCCGTGGTGTTCACGGGGCCATTGAAGTTGTAGGACGCGCCGTTTTCCGGGCCGTCCTTGGCGCTTAGCATGCGTTGCTGCGGCGACAGCATCTGGGCGACGCCGCCCAGCATCATCGACAGGCCCAGCGTCGCCGTGGCCTGCACCATGCCCCCAGCCTGGAAGGCCGCCGCCAAGCCGCCGCTGTACCACGCCGCTGCCGCAATCAGCACAGCGCCCAGCACGGTCTGGAACAAGCCGCCGTTCTTGGCACCTGCCATCACCGGCGCAATGCGGATGGCGTCGCCGCCCACCGGATACGCCAGCTCGTCTTCCGACAGGTTGCGCCGGCCGGCAAAGCAGGCAAAGCGCACGCCACGCGCGTCGCTATGCGCCAGCGCTTTCTCGAAACCGGGCAACAGCGCACACAGCGCCCGTACGGCTTCGGCCGGGCTGGCCACCGCCAGCCGGTGTTCGCGGCCAAAGCGCGCGCCCAGCCAGCCGTACAACCGCACCAACCGTAGTTTCTCGTTCATGCCGTTCCCCTGTGACGCAACACGACGCGCGTCGCCTCGCGCCAGAAGCCGCCGTACACCACCCGTTCGGAATCGCGTCCGTACAGGTGGTGCAGCATGGCATCCGGCAACGGAAACAGGCCCGGCGCTTCGGCCAGCGGTTCGGCGCCAAGGAAGACGCCCGCATGGTTGGCCCGGTCGGAGCGCACCTGCATGATCACCACGTCGCCGGGCGCCAGGGTTTCATCCGACGCCAGCGGCCGAAAGCCCGCTTCGGCGTAGTGGTCCATGTACAGATCGCCCGCCCGGCCGGGTTCCCACCAGCCGTCCTCGCGCGCAAAGTCGCGCAGGCGAATGCCGCGTTCCCGCGCGTACCAGTCGCGTACCAGCGAATAGCAGTCCAGCACGCCATGGGCGAATTGACGGCCCAGCAGCGGCGCCTGAAAGCCCTCGGGCGTGAAGCCGCGGATTTCCGCCGCGCTGACCTTGCCGTCCAGGCTTTTTTCCACCGCCACGATGTACCAGGGCAGGCCGGAGGCCTCGCAGGCCACCCGATCGGCTTCGCTGGGCACCGCCGCGGCATCCGGATGCGAATGCACCACGGCCGCGATCTTGCCGGTTTCCTCGGCCGCCGCGTAGTCTTCGGCCGACATGACGAAATGTTCTTCGCTGGCGGCCGTATTGCGGCACGGCACATACCATTCGCGGCGGCCGGCCTTGACCACCAGCCCGCAGCATTCCTGCGGATACGTCGCCACGCCATGGTCGCGGATGGCCTGCATCGTGCTCTTGCGCATGCTTATCCCCTGACCAGGTCGGCGGACGGAAAGCCGCCGAAGTTGATGATTTCGTATTCGCCAAAGCGCTTCTTGCAATCCGACATCAGGCCCGAACAGCGGTCCAGCGTCGGATCGTTGACGGGCTTGCCGTCCAGGTCGAACATCCGGCTACCCGTGTAGCCGCAATACGGGCCGCGATAGCCGCCCTTGCGCAACCACGAGCACACGCCTGCAATGATCGGCCGGTCGGGCAGCTTCTGGCCGTTGAAGTCCAGCGCGCTGGAGAGCGAGAATTCCACCACCTGGGCGGTTTCCGCGGTCTTTTGCTGCACGATCCACACCTCGGGCGGCAGCTCTTCCTGCGGGTCCGCCGTCGGGTTGCCTTCCGGGAAGTTGGCCGCATCCAGGTACTTGCCCAGCGTGCGACGCACCACCACCCGCGCACCCACCAGATCGTCCAGGTGGATGCACAGCGCCGAGATCACTCCGGCCAGCGGGTTGCCCTTTTCGTCCTGGCCGATGTTGCCCACGCGCAGGGTGGGCGACGGCTGCTGGCCCTCACCCACCTGCTCGAAGCCTTCGGCCTGGATGGCCCAGGGGTCGTACTGCTTTCCTTGCCAGTAGATCGGGCCCGTCTGCGCATAGCCATGAAAGCGCTGCACGACGCCACCGATCTCGCTGGCGTCCAGCTCGAACAGTTCGACCAGGGCGCCAGGTTCCAGCTTTTGTACATCTGCGTTGATAGTCATTCTTCAAATCTCCTTCCGTGTTGCGGAAATGGCCTGACGCCTTACCAATAGAACTTGGCAAAGCCGCCTGCGCCGGCCCCGCCCGCGCCGCCACCGGCTTGTGCCCCCGCCGGGGTCGTGCCACCGCCGCCGCCAGCGCCGTGGCCATAGGCGGGCATGCCCGCCATGAGTTCAAAGCGGTTGGCGCGCGCGCCGCCTCCGCCGCCGAACGGGCCGCTGGCCCCCGCACCAGAGGTCACCCACGAGGCCACGCTGGTCACGTCACCCGCGGTTGCATCCCCGCCTACGGGATAGCCGGCTCCGCCCAGCGCGGGGCCGCCCGCGGAGCCTCCCTGACCGCCTTGGCCCGGATCCAGTGTCACCACCGTATTGCCGTTGACCTTCACCGTGGTCGGGCCGCCCGGCAAGCCGCCTCCCCCCGCGCCCGATACACCGCCGCCAGTGCCCCCCGCACCACCCGCGCCGATGGAGACCGTGACGGTGGAACCAACCGGTGCGGAGATCGTCCAGCCCAACACGGGCAAGCCCGCGCCGCCTCCGGCGCCGTTCAGCCGCACGCCCGTGCCGACGTACCCCGACCCGCCGCCGCCGCCCCCGCCGCCCGCACAACCATCCAGGTACACCGTCGGCGCCGGCATGGCGAAGGTGTAGGTGCCGGGCTGCCGATACACCAGCGCTCGAACGCCGTTCTTGATCGCATCCAGCTGATCGCGCGTCACCATGTCGACCCGGGCATAGGCCGTGCCGTTCCAGCGATGCCAACCCACGCCGTCGACATACACGTCACCCGCATCCTGGCGCGGCAACTGCGATACCGCCGACACCGCTCCCAGTGCCAGCCAGCGGCTCCATTGGCCTGTGGACGGGTCTCCGCTGCGGACATAACGTGCATTGCGCAAGGAAGTGTCCTGCTCATGCACCTCTGCCGTCTGCATGACGACGGCAGCAGATATGCGCAAACTCCACAGAGCGCCCGGACGATTCGCCGGGTGTGGGGGAAAGTGCGTGCCGCCCGCCATGGTGGCCGCGGCGTCCCAGGTGTAGCAGGTCGGGCCTGCATGCAGGGCATCAAGATCCACCCCGGGGCCCGTCAAGGCCACGCGGTCGACCTTGCGGTCCAGGGCCGCCTGTACCTGCCCGACGCCGGCCAATTCCGCCCAGGGCCCCCACGTACCCAGGTAGCGCGTGCGCAGGAATTCGCGCGGCTGCTCCAGCGTATAGACGCGATAGCGCTGGTACACGAAATCACCCTGCGTCGAGACGTCGCGGCTCCAGGGCGTGGCGGCCACCGCCAGATGCCCGGCCAACGGTACGGGATAGTTGTGCCCCGCAGCGGCCGCCTCGTTATTCAACTGGAAGTAGTCGCCTGGCACGTCCAGGGAATTCAGGTCCGTCTCAGGCGGCATCAGGAGGGTGCCGTAGAGCGGGGGGACCTGAGATTCGGGTATGGTGGCGCCGGCCCCGAGCGTAGCGACGCCATGCGGGATGCCCTTCTGCGCCAAGGGCACCGCCATGTCCGCCGTGGTCTGCGCGGCGGCGGCGGCCAGGCCGGCCGTGGTTGCCGTCGTCTGTGCACGCGTTGCCGCCGTCACGGCCGAGTCCGCAGTGGCCTGCGCCGTCGCGGCGTCCGCGCCCGCTCGATCAGCCTGGTGCTGCGCCTGCGCGGCGGCAGACGCGGCGCCGTCCGCGGTCGACTGGGCCTTGATGGCAGCCGTGTGTGCGACGACGGCTGCCGCCTGTGCCGCATCCACGCCGGTCTTCAGCTTTCTGTCGTTGGCGTTCACCTTGGCGAACGCGTCACGATTTGGGTCGCCCTGCCGGTCGTTGGGCATGGCGCCGATGTTGATGAGGTCAAGATTTTCCATAGTGCCTTCCGTGTTTGTCCGGTCAGGGCCGGCGCTGGCGATCAAGGGATCGCCGTCTGTTCCAACGTGACCGCGACGGTGTACATGTCAGCGCCCATCGGCTGCACTGACAGGGACCGCGCCTTGTAGCGGCCTTCCTCGCCCAGCGGCGGCGTCCACGCGAAAGATCTGCCACCGGCATGCCGGTTGATGAAGTCAAGGATGGGCCGCACGTAGGTCTCGTTGCCCACGAACTGCAGCGGCCACGACTGCGACACGGTATGAATGCCGTCCGCCACTTCCTGCTCGTAGCCATCGCCGAACTGCACCCGCAGGGTGCGGTCCTTGAACGTGCCGACGGGGTTGGGCCGCGGCGACCAAGTGAAGGTTTCGATTGCCATGCTCATGCCCCTGCTAAACGGTTGTTGCTGGCCTGCCATGCGAGGCCGCCCTGGCGGTACGACTGCGTCATGCGGCGGTCGACCAATTGGTTGACGTATTCGCCGATCTGCTGGCCGAACTGCTTCCAGCCGCCTTCGCCCGACTCGGTCTCGGAATTCACGTTGCCGTCCTGCACATAGACGTTGACGGATACGCCGCCGCCCATCTGGCCGGTGTCCCCCGCTACGTTCGGGAAGGCCGCACGGATGCCCAGCGAGCCGTCAGCGCCGCGATGCAGCGGCATGATGGCCTCGGGGCCGGCTTCGCCCATGACGCCCATGGGGAAGGCCACGGGGCTGGTGACCATGCCGTTGGTGAAGGCGTTGCCTTTGGCGTTCATGGAGATTGGAAATGCCTGCGCCACTCCGGAGGCCGCACTCGCACCGGCGCTGGCGCCCCCGCCAAACAGGCCGGATATCCACGAGCCTGCTGCACCGATCCAGCCGCCCAATCCGCCCCCGTTCTTACCTGACATGAAGTCACCGCCCAGCAGGGTTTCCATCAGCTTGGCCGAGGCAGCCGAGGTCGCCATCTTGGCCACGTTGTTCAGGAACGAGAGCCCCATCTTGTCGAACTTGTCGGCGACAAAGTCGTACATCTTCGTGCCCAGCACGTCCTGAATTTTTCCCGCTCCGTCGCGCGCGGATTCGACGAGCTTTCCGTTCAGCTTGGACATGAAGTCTTCGTCGGGCTTTTTCTCCTCCAGGCCCTTCAACGACTGTGTGTACTGACCTTCCGTAATTTCGCCTGTGTTGCGCGCCTCTTCCAGCCAGTCACGCTTTTGCATGATCTGTGCGTCTTTCGCCGGGTCCTTTCCGGTAATCCCGTTGATGTATGCCTGTCGATCCTTGCCTTGCTGCTGCTGATCCAGTTCCCTGGCACGCCAAAGCAGCTCTTCCCGAGTCTTCTCGTCCTCCCCCGCGAACTTGCCGGAGCGAGTTTCATACTGCATCTTTCCTTCTTCGGTCTTTATGCCAAACAACTGCCAGGTCCGATCAAGATCTGCCAGTGTCTGCTCGACCGCAGCGGATCGACGCGTCTGTGCGCGCGCCTCTTCGTTCAGTCCTTTCGATACTTTGTCGCGCTCGGCGACAGACTTCTGCTGCACCGTCGTGTCGGCTTTCGCCGTCGCGGTCGACTGCGCCACGCTCTTGGAATACGCGTTGCAGGCGGCCGTCATGTTCTTATAGGCGGCCGTCTGCAGGTTGGTCGCGTTGACCAGCCGTGCCAGGTCGCTGGCGGAAAGCCCGCCGGAATTGCTTGTTGCCATGGTTTGCCTCTTTCAATGCGTCGCCTCCGGCCCGCTTGCGCGGGCCGGACACGTCGTCAAGACCCCTTCTTGACCTTCGACAGCAGGAACGCCTTCAACGCGTCCGCGCCGGCCTCGGCCGGTGGTTCCGCGTCGTCGGCGCCCCAGCGCACCAGCATGTCGGTGGCGCGCACCTTGGCGCCGGCAGCCTGCGCCACCGTGGCGGCCAGGCTGGCGGCGAGCAGGTCGGCCCGTTCGTCGCCCAGGGGAGACGTGCGGTCCAGTTCGCGCCACAGCGACAGTTCATGGGTGTCGATGGTCTGCATCAACTCGCCCAGCGTGCGCCCCAGCCGAAGCGCCAGGACCATCAGGAAACGGAGGTCTGGCGTTTCCTGGAGGGCTTTTTTGCGCGCTCTTGCGCCCCCTCCCCGAGGTTGCCCAGTTCGATCGCCTTGGCCACCAGCGTGGCGTGCGCCAGCCCGTAGGCCGCCGCGACGATATCCACGTCTTCGTCGCGAAAGACACGCTGCGGACCATTGGCGGTCTGCTCGAACAGCGTGCGCACCAGCAGGCTGGCCGAGGCGCGGGTGTAATCCACGCCCGGCGCATCCAGCTTGGCGCGCACGGTGTCGTTGTCTTCGCCCGCCACCACGCCCGCAGCCGCCCAGATGGCGCGGATGTGGAACAGGTGGTCGCCGGCGCTGGGCGCACGCACGATGACGCGCGCGTCCTGCCATTGCGGCACCGTGACGGCTTCGTGATGAAAGCCGGCCAGGGGGTCAGCGGCCAGGCCGCGCAGGCCCGGGCCGCGGCCCAGGGCATTGATCGACGTGTCCGTCATGGCGCTCAGCCCCCGTTGGCGGGTGCGTCGGTCAGCTTGACGGCGCCGGTGACGCGCACGTTGAACGTGGCGGACACGACGTTGTCCAGCTGGCCTTGCCACTGGTACTGCGTGACCAGGCCCAGGAACTCGAACTTGGCGCCGTCGGCGAAGGTCACGCGGAACGCGCGGGTCTTCTTGTCGCTGCGCGCGGCCACCAGCGCCTTCTGGGCGGGGTCGCCGGCCTTCCAGTTGCCGGCCATGCTGAAGGTGCCGCTGTCGTCCAGGCCCAGGGCGTATTCCTTGGCGGTGGACTTGAGCACGGTGACGTCGATCTCGGTGGTCTGGCCGCCCTGGAAGTTCGGGTCCTTGATGGTGATCGCCAGATCGGCGTAGGTCAGGCCAGCGGTGCCCAGGTCTTCGGTGGCCGTGGTGGACACTTCCAGCTGCGTGCCTTGGGTTTGAACGAATTGCGAAACAGTAGTACCTGCCATTGCAGACTCCAGAAAAAAGCCCGCCATGGGCGGGCAGCTGTGGCTACCCCGGGGTTCCGGCGCAACCATGAAAAAGGCCCCGTGGCGAATGCCACGAGGCCTGGTCAGCGTGTTGAGGATGAAATGTCGAAGCCGCGGCGCCCGCACGCTGCGCGATGCCGGCGCTGCACGGATGCTGAAAAGAAAAAACCCGCGGGCAAGCACGGGTTTCGTGTAGGCCAGCGGGTTTGTTTTCTTCGGGCGCAACTTGCCCCGACGACTGAATTATGCGCGGGCCTTGCAGGGGCTGCAAGCGTTTGCGCGATCAGCGTGTCGCACTTGCGGGGCGGTCACCAGCGAACGGCGGCGCAGCGCGGGCAACAGCGCAATCTTGGCCTCTTGGTAGGCGGCGTGCTGCTGTTCGGGTGTCATGCGCGGGTTGCTGAATACGCGTGCCCCCGCCGCCTTGTTGCCGGCGTGCACGCCGATGGCCGAGCGCTGCTGCCAGGGCAGTTCGTCGATGCACAGTTCGGTCTGCTCGCCGCGCGCGGCGGTCAGGCGTGCATCGATGTCTTCATCGTCGATGTAGGCGTCGTCCGGCATCATGCCGCGTGCAAAGGCCGATACTCGGCCCACGCCCAACTTGGGGCGGTAGCCGCGGCTCCAGTGGTACCACTCCATGATCAACGCTTCGACCTGGTCCGATTCTTCTCGCGTCATGCCCTGCCCCTTCTGAATGCTTGCGCGGACCGTGCCGTCCGCATTGCCCGCCGGCCGCGCGGCGATCGAGCGCACAATCGCGGCCCCCGCCTGCGATGCCGCCACTGCCCAGCCTTGCGGTGCCCGCAATGCCATGTTTGCTGCCTGATCCATATGCCGCTCCTTGCCGTTGAGTTCGTTGCCGGGGTGATTCGCCTGGGGGCTGTCCCGGGAGTGCGCCGCGCGGGCGCCTGGTGCGCGGACCGGCGGGATCGCCGATCGGAAAGGTTGTCGGGAGAAGTCTTCTGGTAGCGAAACGCTACCTACGCTTCCGTCTGATAACAGCACGCGTTTTGGGTAATTCATGCCTAGAATTCTACAAGTGTATAATCGCCTTTTCAACACTTGTTGTTGCACAACATTCCACAACTGTTTAGCGTCCGCACCATGGCTCTCGGAAAACAAATCAGGCGCTACCGCGCCGCGCTCGGTCTCACCCTGGAACAGCTGGAAGCCCGTACAGGCGTGGGCGTGGGCACTATCGCCGCGCTTGAAGGGCGCGATAGCGAACGCTCGAAATACGCGGCTCGGCTGGCCGCCGGATTGGGCTTGTCGCTGGAACAGCTGCTGGATGAAACCGCGCAGTACCCGCCCGACACCGTGCTGTCAGCGCCCGACGCGCGAGTGCGTCTGGACGACGGCATGGCCGACGACTTGCGCATCCCGCGTTTCGATACCGGTGGCGCCATGGGCGCCGGGGTCGAACTGCGCGACCAGCCCGGCGTCATCCAAAGCCTGCGCGTCAGCCAGGAATGGCTGCACAAGAACCTGCGGCATTACACGTCGGTGGGCAATCTGTGCGTGGTCACCGGTTTTGGCGACAGCATGCGGCCCATGTACAACCCCGGCGATCCGCTGCTGGTGGACCTGGGCGTGGCCAAGGCCGACATCGACGGCATCTATTTCTTTCGGGTGGGCAACGAAGGTTTTATCAAGCGGCTGCAACGCATTCCCAGCGCGCAGGGGTTGTTGATTCGCGCCAAATCCGAGAACACCAAGTACGACGCCTGGGACATCACCGAAGACATGGACCTGCAGATCTTCGGGCGCGTGCTGAAGGTGTGGCGCAGCGACGATTTCTGAGGTGCGTGATCGTCTGAGGCGCGTGATCGCATACGTGCGATCCGACGCCCGCCGGCCTGCTTGGCGCGGCCGGCGCTTCGCCAGCCGATTCGCCCGCTTGATTCACGGCAGCGCCGCACTCCCCCTACTGCGCGACCCGTTGCAGCGACGGGGTTTGCCACGAGCCATCCAGCAGCGCGGGCTTGGGCCAGTAATAGCGCATCGCCACCCTGAACGGCCCCGGCGGCGTGGGTAGCCAATTGGCCTCCTGGCCCTTGCCCGGCGATGTCGGTTGCAGGGTGAGCGTGACCCCGCCGTCGCGGTCGCGCTTGAGCGACGACAGCGTCGCCGCGTTGATCGTGTAGCGCTTGGCCGCGTTGGCCACCAGCGCTTGCCCGGGCAGTTGATACAGCGTCACCGACCAATAGGCATTGACCGGCGGCAAGCTTTTCGGCGCAAAGCGCAGGGTGTAGGCGCGCGCGCCATCCAGCGGTTGCCCGGCGCTGTCTTGGTCGATCGCCGGGGCCAGCGCTTCTTCGCGGCTGCTGCCGCCCAGGTCGACCTGGGCGCCCGTGGCCCGGGCCAGGTAGTCATTCTTGAAGGTACGGCGGTCGGCGAACAGCGTGTCGGTCTTGCCGGCCAGCGCCACGCGGCGCTTGTCGATATCGTTCTGGCCATCGTGCATGCCTTCTTGCATCATCTGCCGCAAGCGGGGGTTCATGCGATCAGTCACGACGGGTTCGCCCGGCCGGATGCGCAGGCTGTCCAGGCGCCGGCGCAGCGTTTTTTCGCTGTGTTCGACGGGCGCGAACTGCAGCAGGAAGGCCAGCTGGTTGTAGAACTCGAGCGAGCTGCGCATCTGCGCCGGGGCTTCGGGTGCGATCCACGCGACAGGGGCCGGCGCGGGCGGCGCGGCTTTTTTCAGGAAGGCCGACAAGGGCTGAAGCTTGTAGCCCGCCTGGATACGCTTGACGTTGGCCAGGTCGGATGCCGAATACATCAAGGTGCGCCCCGACAGCGTGACCAGTTCGGTCTCGGCGACGATGACCTTGGCCACGTGCTTGGGCGCCGTACCTTTCCAGCGCGGGCCGGCAATCAGGAAATGACCGCCGCCATTGCCTGTGGCGCGGCTGCCGATATAGGCAAAGTTCTGGCCGTACAGGTCTGTCAGTTGCAGCGCGAAATAACGCCGGGAGTCCATGGGCGGCACGCTGACCACGACCGGCTCGGCACGCAGGTCCAGCACGGCGGATGACGTGGCGACATCAAGATTGGGCGCCGCGATGCCGGCATCTTCGGGCGTGTACACCCGCGCAACAGCGTCAAGGGTATTGAAGGGACCGCGATACTGCGGGCTGGCGGAATCGATATTCGTGGCGTACAGGGCCTGGTAGCTGGCAACCATGGGGTAGCCGTACACATAGGCCTCTTTGGCGATGCGGCGCGCCTCGGGTGCCGAGACGCCATCGATGCCGACGAACTGCGACCCCGTGGCCGCGTCGGGCGATGTGAAGCTGCATCCTGCCAACGCGGCTACCAACGCCACACCGGCCATGCCGCGCAGGGTGGAAAAAAGGGCAGTGCCAACCAAGCGGTCGCGCATTCGATGCTCCAACATGGGCAGATGTTGGCAACGCCCAGATGGCGGCAGCGTCGCGGCAAGACGGAATAGTGGCCGAAATTCTGGCACACTTTTTGTGACCATAGTGAAACAATGCCCCGTCAGCCGCACTACCTGCCGTCTGATTCCTTGGCGCCAGGCGGCCTCAGCCGGGCATGGGCAGCCCTTCAAGCTGGGCCGGGGGAATCGGCGTGATGGCGCTTTCGGTGGCGGCCGCGTCGGTGGTCAGGTGCTGGATCAGGTCCACGGTGGTGGAGCGGCGCGTCAACATCAGGCAGGTGACTTCGGCGTCGGTCACGCGGGTGGCGTGCCAGCACCCGGGCCGCATGCACACGCCCTGCCCTTGGGGCACATGAAAGGCGGCCAATGTGGACAGGTCGGGGCTGCCGTCCGCCGCGCTGCGCGCCACGACCTGGATGATGTTGCCCGTCAGCGGCACGATGGCCTGCTGCGTCAGCAAGTGCTTTTCCAGGCTGGCGATGTCGGCCGAGGCGCTGCGGTAATTGACCCACAGCACTTCAGCATCGCCGCCCGCGCCGGTGTTGAACACGTGTTCTTGCCAGAAATCGGTGGCGTCGTTGCTGAACAGCGGGATGCCGTTGCCCTGCGGAATGGGCTTGCCCAGCATCCAGCCATAGGGTTTGAAGGCATCGTCGGTCAGGTCGTGTACGGGCAATGCGGCAGCGCGGGTCATGCGTCGTCCTTGGTGGAAGGGGTGGGCGGGGCGGAAGGGTCCGAGGGCGTGCGCAGACTGGACGCGGCGCGCCTGGGAAACTCGGCGTCGTAGTCGAAGTCGCCGCGGGCGATGGCGGCCAGGATCGCGGCACGCCGCTCGGCCGCGCGTTTCAGGTTGGCGGCGGTGGGCTTGACGCGGATGCGTTCCACGCAATGCCGGCCCTGGTAGACAAAGCCGATCTCGATGGACGACTCGGAAGCCGGCCGTACGCCGTCGAATCCTTGGTTCATGCCGATAATTGCTCCGATATGCGGTGGGCCACATCTTGCAGCGGCCCCAGATAGCGTTCAACCGCCTGCGCAGGCGTCAAGGCGGACGAAAACCACGTGACCCCGATGGAGGCCGCTACGAATTCGCGGGCCATGACAGGTACCGCAAGCGTACCGGAAACCGGGCGCAAGGCCGGGTCTCGCAGCGCGTAGCCACAGGCCCGGATATCGTCCAGCATGGCCTTGACGGCCACAGGATCATGCGCAAGCTGGTCTTCGGGGTGGCCACGCTGGCGCACGACTTCAAGCAGCATCTCCTGCTCGTCGGGCGAACAGAACGCCAGGTAGACGCGCCCCAACGCCCGGGAGATCAGGCTCAGGCGCATGTTGATGGACGAATGCAGCAGCGACAGCGGCGAATAGGGAATGGTGCTGCAACGAATGACGACTTCGTCGACGTCGAGCATTGCCACGGCGATCGGCCACTTGATGTCTTCGGTCAGTTCGCGCACCAGCGGCGAGGCGATCTCGACGACGCGCGGCACATGGTGGTAGCCGGAATTGAGCGCATTGACGCCATTGAGCAGGCGGTATTCGCCAGGGCGGGAACCGCGTGCGACCAGTTCCTGGTCGGCAAAGGTGCGCAGCAGCCGGATAAGCGTAGGCTTGGGCAGCGCGGTCAGCTGATGCAGCCCGTCCAGCGTGGAAATGGGCATCTGGTTCAAGGCGCGCAACAATGTAATCGCCCGCTCGACTGCCCGGATCGAAGACTCGCGCTCGCCCATCGTATCGCCTTGCCCTGTTGTCCGGGCCCGCTTCAGCCACCACGGCGCGGACCCGTCGAAAACGCGAATTATCGCAGTTTCGTCAGAGCATCAGGGATAGCGCGCCTTTGCGCAATAGCGATTGGTCCGAACCCACCACGAACCAGCTGGCGCCCATGCTTTCGAACTCCGCGCGCTCGGCAGCGTCGCCCAGCGCAACGCCCGCAATCTTGCCGGCTTGGCGGGCAATGGCAAGAATGTCCACCGTGGCCTGCATGACCTCGGGTGCGCGCGCGTCGGTCAGGCCCAGGGACAGGGCAAGATCGGCGCGGCCGACGAACAGCCCGGACACGCCGTCGACAGCGGCGATGTCGCGCGCGGCGTCACAGCCCGCGCGGCTTTCGATCTGGCACATGATGGCCGTGCCGTCGCCCGCCTGGACGGCCTTTGTCATGCCCAATGCGCCATAGCCTGCGAATCGCGGCGAACTGGAAAACCCCCGCTCGCCACCGATGAACCGGCTGCGGGCCACCACGACACGCGCCGCCTCTGCGGAATCCACATGGGGCACCAGCAGGCCGTCCACGCCCAGGTCCAACGCGGACTGGATGGTAGCCGGCGCCACGTCGGGAATGCGCACGAACAGCGGCAGACTGACCGACCGCGCGGCGATGACCAGGATGTCGAGGGTGGCGCGATCGAACGGTGCATGTTCGGCGTCGACAACGGCGAAATCCAGCCCGGCACCGCCCAGGATCTCGATGATTTGAGGGGCCCCCGTCTTGACAAAGGTACCGGTCTGGCGGGAAGCCGGAATGCGGGAGTCGATAGGCATGGCGATGAGCGGAAACAGGGATCAGGAAGCCAGCGGCGCCGGCTGACGGGTGGTGGTGGCGCGGATGATGAACGCGATGACGCCCACCAGCAGCAGGCAGAACGCGGGCAGCAGCATGGCATAGCTGGGATGGCCCAGCGTCTTGCCCAACCACGGCATGGCGTTCTGCGCCAGGAATCCGCCCAGGTTGCCAACGCAGCTGATGGCGGCCAGGCTGGCGGCGGCGCGCCGGCCGCTGAAATACTTGGACGGCAGCGACCAGAAGCACGGCAGCAGCAAGGACGTGCAGGGCGTACCCAGCACGATGGCGATGTAGCGCACCACCGGGTCGGCGACCAGCAGGCTGGTCAGGAATGCCAGCCCGCCGACCGCGCCGATGACGGCGGCAGCCAGTTGCACATGGCGTTCGCTCTTGAGCAGGCGCGGCACCGTCAAGAGCAGTGCGCCGGTGAACGCCCAAGGCACCATGGTCAACAGGCCATTCAGGCTGTTGGACACGCCAAAGCCCTTGATGACGGTGGGCAGCCAATAGATGATGCCGTACAGCGACGTCAGTAGCAGCGCGTAGGCGGCGCCCAGCACCAGTACCTTGCGGTCGCTCAACACCGCCCACACACTGCCTTCGTGGCGAGCGGCCGGGGCTTCGACGGCGACCATCTGCGCCAGCCTGTCGCGTTGTTGCGGCGCCAGGAACGCGGCCTTTTCGATATTGCGCGGCAAAAGCCACAGCACCACCGGCGCCAGCGCCAACGCCATCACGCCGGTCACCAGGAACACCCATTGCCAGCCCGCGTGGCCCCACAGGCCATCGAGCGACAGCAGCAGTCCGCCGAATGCCGAGCCCAGCATGTTGCCCAGGGCGCTGCCCAGCGTCAGCAGTGCCAGCGCGCGGATCTGGTAGCGGCGAGGAAACCACACCGACAGGTAATAGACCACGCCCGGATACAGGCCGGCCTCGGCCGCGCCGACCAGGAACCGCAGCGCAGCAAAGGCCGACCCCGAGGCCACGTAGGCGATGAGTACCGTGGCGATGCCCCAGCTGAGGATGATGCGGAAGAACCATTTGGGCGCGCCGTAGCGGTGCACCGCCAGCGCGCTGGGAATCTCGAACAGCAGATAGCCGATGAAGAACAGCGACGACGCCAGGCCATAGGCGGTTTCGGACAGGCCGATCTGGCTCACCATCTGCAGTTTGGCGAAGCTGACGTTGGCCTTGTCGATGATGGAAACCAGGTAGGTCACCAGGATGAGCGGCATGATGCGCCACCACACCTGCCGGATCAGGGCTTCGTCTTGCGCGCTGTACGCACTGGCCGCGGCGGCCGCTTTTGTTTCCATGTCTTCTCCGTTGCTGCGGGCTGGCCGGGCGCAGTGCCGGCCTTTATGTGATGGGTGCGAGGCAGGTGCAAGCCCACCACGGCGAGCCATCCTATGCCGCCCACACGCCCCTTTCCAAGCGCGAATCTTGAACATTTCGCGTGGCGGAATCGAGGCCTAGGATTGGTCTTATGCATGCATCGTCCACGCGTGATTTCGCCACGCGGAAAGTCTCGGAAACGTGCTTGGATGGCGGCTGGCCGCGTGGGAGGATTGGCGCCGTTGCATGGAGACAAACAATGCCCGCCCACCTGGAAAAACTCGATTCTTCGCCGCGTTCCGCCCAGCGGATCTTCGATTCGCATGCCCATCTGGTCGCCGACGACCAGACCCGCTATCCGCGCAATCCCATGAAGCGTTCGCCGCTGGCGCCGCCGCGCCCGCCCGGCGTGATCGGGCTGCCCGGCGGCAAGCATGGCGACCACCCGATCAACGAAATCCCGGACGTATCCCGCATGCTGCCCTGGATGCGCCAAGCCGGCGTCGAAGGCGCGGTAGCGGTGCAAAAGCGCATGGTCTACCGCTACGACAACCGCTACATCCTGGATTCGTCCGACGCGCATCCCGACACGTTTTCCGCCGTCGTCATTCTTGACGCCGAAGACGCCGGCACGCCAGACCTGATCCGGTCTTACATTGCGCGCCACGACCTGGTCGGCGTGCGTCTGTTCGGCGGCCGCGA
Source organism: Achromobacter sp. DH1f (assembly GCF_000633435.1). Classification (NCBI taxonomy): domain Bacteria; kingdom Pseudomonadati; phylum Pseudomonadota; class Betaproteobacteria; order Burkholderiales; family Alcaligenaceae; genus Achromobacter; species Achromobacter sp. DH1f. The sequence continues at coordinate 122,670 of NZ_AYMF01000018.1, forward strand.
GGCCGATGGCAGCATGCCGTGGCTGGATTCCCCCCGCGCGCTGCAGGCGTGGGCGGTGGCCGACGAACACGGCATCGTGATGGACATCGAAGTGCTGGCCGCGGGCGGCGGCGGCCCATCGGTGCCGGCCATCATCGCGCTGGCGCGGCGCCATCCGCGATTGCGGGTGGTGCTGGACCACATGCTGGAACCCGAAGCCGAAGACGCCAACTTCGGCCTGGACGAACGCTTCGAACCGCTCGCCGCCGAACCCAACATCTATTTCAAGTTCACCTCGATCAACCTGGACCTGTATCGCGAAGCCGGCCTGCCCGCCGACCAGGCGCTGCGCAGCGCCGTAGACCTGTTCGGCGCCGACCGCATCATGTGGGGGTCGGACATCGGTACGTCATCCGGTACTTACCAGGACATGGTGCAGCGCATGCTGGCGGCCACGGCCTTGCTGACCGACGCCGAGCGCGATGCCGTGCTGTACCAGACCGGCAAACGCGTCTTCGCCAAGCCCACTGCGCGCGGTTGACCGGAGACGCCACGATGTTCCTGGACCTCGCCGCCACCCCTGGCTTCAAACGCACGCTGTTCAACGCCATCGTGGCGCCGCGCCCCATCGGCTGGATCAGCACGGTCGATGCCCTGGGCCGCGTCAACCTGGCGCCCTTTTCCCATTTCAACCTGGTGTCCACCGCGCCGCCGGTCGTGATGTTCTCGTGCAATGCGCCGGCCGACCGCCCTGAAAAGGACACCATCGCGAACGTGCGTGAAACCGGCGAATTCGTCACCAACCTGGTGACCTGGTCGTTACGCCAGCCCATGAACACCAGCTCGTTCAATGCGCCACGCGGGGTCGACGAGTTCGACCTGGCCGGCCTGGACAAGGCGCCCAGCGTGCTGGTGAAGCCCCCGCGCGTGGCAGCGTCGCCGGCCAGCATGGAATGCCGGCTGCTGCGCATCATCGATATCGACCCCATCGCCCCGGGCGACACCCGCAGCAACGTCGTCTTTGGCCTGGTGGTAGGCGTACACCTGGACGACCGCTACGTCGATGCCGACGGCTATTTCGACACAGCCCGCACCGAACCCCTGACCCGCCTGGACGGCAACCGCTACGCGACGGTCGGCCCCCTGGACGTGCTGGGCCGACCCAGCCCGCGGCGCGACTGATGCGCGCGAGCCCCGACCGCATCCCTTCCTTTTCTACACACCACGGATTTCCCCCATGACTACGCTTTCCGACAATGGCGTCCGCGAGACTGCCGTCTATGGCCTGGCGCCTGGCGCCGTCGCACGCGGCCAGAATTTCTTCGTGCAGTGGCTGGAAGGCCGCGAAACGCCCTATCCCGCCCGCAGCGGCCACGAAATGCTGCTGTTGCTGCCCGATGACGGCGCACAGGTACGCGTGGGCGACGGTGACTGGCAAGCCGTGCCCGGCCGCAGCGTCTGTGTCTTGCCTGCCGGCGACGCGGCAGTGCAGCTCAAGCCCAACGTGTGCGCCGCCCTGCTCGCATCGTCACGGCCGGACCTGGCGCAGGACAGCATCGCCAACGCGGTCGACTATGCAGTGCCTGACCCTCGCATCATCGCCGGCGATAGCGGCTACCGGCGTACGCACGGTCATGGTGAATTGCAGGTGATTGCCATCGATGCGATTCGCCCACCGGCCGACAAACCGCGCTTGAAGATGCTGCAGACCGAAACCCTGAGCATCAACTGGGTCGAATACCAGGGCGCGCGCGACCGCAGCAGCCTCAGCCCGCACAGCCATGCCGATTTCGAACAAGGGTCACTGGCCATCGATGGGCACTTCATTCACCACCTGCGAGTGCAGTGGGGCCCGGACGCCGACCAGTGGCGCGACGACCAGCACCTGCAAGCCGGGCCCGCATCGATGATGACGATTCCGGTGCAGATGATCCACACCACCGAGGGCGTGGGGCCGGGGCGGCACCTGTTGATCGACGTATTCTCGCCGCCCCGCCAGGACTTCATCGGCAAAGGCTGGGTGGCCAATGCCGCCGACTACGGCCGCGCCTGACGCTCAGCCCGGTACGCCATGGTCTCCATACAAGCCCGCTTGCGCGGCCCGCAACCCGGCCAGCGCAAACACCGTCTTCAGCCAGGGCGCATCGAATTCCAGCCGCGCCGCGCATTCCAGCGGCGCGGCCAGGATGGCGTCCAGCTCGACCCATCGGCCGGCTTCCAGGTCTTGCAGCATCGAGGTCTTGATGGCGCCCAGCTCGCGCGTCTGGGCGATGCGCTGCTGGACATCGACATCCAACGTGAGGCCCGCGCGGCGGCCCAGCGCCAGGCATTCAGCCAGCAGGTTCTTGAACACGGCGCGGGTGCCGGGGTGGTCGACGATGCGGTCCGTGGTGGCCTGGGTGATCAGGCTGAGCGGGTTGGAACACGCGTTGCCCAGCAGCTTCATCCACAGGTCGCGGCGGATGTCCGTGCTGGCCGTGGTGGGCAAGCCGGCCGCCGTCAGCACCTGCGCCCAATCGCTGGCACGGTCGCTGGCGCCGCCCGCGGGTTCGCCGATGACGACCTTGCCGCCGCTATGGTGCCGCACCACACCGGGGGCCGGGCAACTGCACGACGCCATCACGCTGCCGCCCAGCACCTGCCCCAGCGGCAAGGCGCGCTCGATGCGACCGTCGGGGTCGACGCTGGCCAGGCGCAACCCGTGCAGCGGGTTGCCGGGCGTCAGGAAATACCACCAAGGCAGGCCATTGCCGACGGGCAGCACGACCGTTTCGGGACCGATAAGCGGCGCAAGCGAATCGACCACGCCCGGCAAGGCATGCGACTTGAGCGCGATGACCACCAGGTCTTGGGGGCCCATGGCGGCGCAGTCTGCATAGGCGTTCACGGGCACGGGGCGTTCAGGTTCGTCGGGTGCGGCGTAGCGCAGCCCCGACACCGTCAATGCCTGCAAGGTGGCGCCGCGCGCCAGCATCGACACACGATGTCCGGCCAGAGCCAGGCGCGCGGCGAAATGGCCGCCGATGGCGCCGGCCCCGATGATGGCAATGCGACGGGCAGAAATGGAAGTCTGATTCATGGAAGCGTCAGCAGCGGAAACAAGGTCTGCCCATTGTCCTCAAGCCGCTCTGGCCGTCCAGCATTTTCTGGCGGGATTTCTCCTGCCGAAATCTGGCCAGGGGGGAAAAACCGCACCCCAAACGCGGATGCCCGCCCTCGGGACCTGCCCTGCCATCCCGGGCTGCCCATTTTCTTTTCCGGAACCCGATATGCCCATCAGCAGCGCAACCATCAAGCGCGTCACGGCCCAGCTCTACGAACGTTCGCTCAAGACGATCCCGCGCGACACCCGCGCCTTTCTGCAGCGGGCGACCCGCACGGAAACCAGCCCTACCGGCCGCGCCACGCTGGCGATCATGCTGGAAAGCGCCGATGGCGCGCAGCGCGACGATGCCCTGGTGTGCACCGACGTCGGCATACCCACCTACAGCCTGAAGATCGGCACCCGCGTGCAGTTCGACGGCCCGGTGCGCGCCGCCATCCGCGACGGCTTCGCCGATCTGGCGGCCCACATCTCGCCGCCGATCCTGAAGATGGTCACCCACCCGCTGACCCACGAACGCAGCTATGCCGGCAAGGACATGCCGATCGTCAGCGTCGATCTGCTCGATGACGCCGACTACATGGATATCGTCTGTGCCCCCAAGGCGATGGGCACCGGCCGCTGGGAAGCCATCGATGCATTCGTCTACCCGACGCTGGAGCAGATCGAGCGCTTCGTGCTGGACACCATGCTGCGCGCCGGCTCGCAGCCTTGCCTGCCGCTGGTGATCGGGGTGGGCATCGGCGGCACCTTCGACTACGCCGCCCGGCTGGCCAAGGAACAGGTGCTGCGGCCCTTTGGCCAGACCAATCCGGAACCTGCGCTGGCCCGCATGGAGCAACGCCTGCGCGATGCCGTCAACGCCATGGGGTTCGGCCCCATGGGCACGGGCGGCGATACCTCGGTCATGGCGGTGCATGTGGACTACGCCGCCAGCCACGGCTTCGTGCCGGTGGCCGTGTGCATCAATTGCTGGATCAACCGGCGTACTGTGGCCCGCATCCACGGCGACGGCCGCGTCGAATTCCTCGAGGACTGACCATGCCCGCCATGCGAACCCTGCAACTGCCATTGGCGCCCGCGCAGGTGCTGGACTTGAAACTGGGCGACATGGTGTGCCTGTCGGGCCAGATCACCGTCAGCATCGGCCTGCCGACCCACCGCCGCCTGGCCGAGCTGGTCGCCCGAGGCGAGGCGCCCCCGATCGATCTGCAAGGCGGCGCGTTCTTTCACTTGAGCACCTATGTCGACGAGACCGACGATGGCCCGGTGCCGTTGTATCTCAACCCCAGCACCAGCACACGCTACAACCCCTGGATGCCAACGCTGATCCGCGGCCTGGGCCTGCGGCTGGTGGGGGGCAAGGGCGGGCTGGATGCGGCCAGCGCACAGGCGATGCGCGAATCCGGCTGCGCGTACCTGTCGTTCCTGGGAGGCGGGGTCAATCTGCTGTCGCGGTCATTGCGCCGGGTGGTGGCCATGCACTGGACCGAATACATTTCGCAATTCCGGCTGCTGACCCTGGAGGTCGAGAACCTGGGGCCGGCCACCGTCGCGATCGATGCGCACGGCAACAGCCTGTATGCCCAGCTGCACGAGCAGGCCTCAGCCCGCCTGCCGACGATCGTCAGCGCATTGGGACACCGTTGAGCCTGGCCTGCGCCTCGGCCAACTGCGCCTGCATGGCCAGCCGGCGCCAGTTGCGGCTGGCATAGGCATGGGCCTGGCGCAGGCCTGCCCACAGGCCCAGCCGCTTGGCCCAGCGCAAATTGCCCGCGGCTTCGAACTGGGTGGTGCGGCGCACTTCGGTACCCCGCCCGGGCACCTCGCGCAGTTCGAAGGTATCGACCAGCAAGCCGACCCAGTCCGCACACCATACGGTGCTTTTCTGCATCTGGTAGCGCAGGCGCTCGTCCGGCTGCAATATCAGGATGCGCTGGTCGATGGTGCCGCGGTCGGTGGTGCACTGGCGCGTGTTGCCCACGGCCGCCACGCCCTCCAGCACCTTGCAGCTGATGGGCTTGGGCACGCCCAGGCGAAACAGCAGCGGCCGGGTGTCGTCCATGCGGGCATGCAAGAAATGCGGCCAGATATGATGCGGCTCGCACGGAAATAGCCAACGGGATTCGATCTGCATGCGGGGCTCCTTGGCAGAACGGCCGCCGCCAGCGCGGCGCATGCCACCGTTATAGCGCGGATTCCCTTTGCGCCCTTTGCGCCCTGGGCGCGACGGCGGATCCACCGTTCAGCTGGCCATGGCCGCCCGCACGCGCGGCAGCTCGCGATCGTCGATGGGCCAGTGCAGCACGGCCGACAACACCCCCAGCGCCATCGCCCCCAGCCAGATCAGGTCGTAGGAATGGGTGGCTTCGAACACCACGCCGCCCAGCCACACGCCCAGGAATGACCCCACCTGATGGCCAAAGAAGACAAAGCCGAACAGCGTGGTGATGTAGCGCACGCCGAACACCTGCGCGATCAGGCCGTTGGTGAGCGGCACGGTGCCCAGCCACACGAACCCCATGACCGCCGCGAAGGCATAGACCGACCAGGTCGACAGCGGCAACAGGAAGAACAGCGCCATGGCGGCGGTGCGCAGCAGATAGATGCCAGCCAGCAGGTACTTGCGGCGATGATGCGCGCCCAGAATGCCGCAGACATAGGTGCCGATGACATTGGTCAGCGCGATGATGGCCAGGGCCGCGACGGCGTCGGCGGCGCGCAGGCCCTTGTCCATCAGGTAGGCCGGCAGGTGCGTGCCGATGAACGCCAGCTGGAAGCCGCAAGCCAGGAAACCCAGGTTCAACAGCCAGAAGCCGGGTTGGGCAAAGGCTTCGCGGATGGCGGCGCCCATGGGCATATCGGCCGGCCTGGCGGCCAGGCCGGTGGCGCCTGCGGCGGCCGGCGCCGCACGCCGGGCGCTTTCCTTGAGCGGCCAGGCCAGGGGCAGCACCACCGCCAGCACCACCGAAAAGGTCAGCAGCGCGCTGACCCAGCCCCAGCCGCCGATCAGCCATTGCGCGGCCGGCACCATGGTGAACTGCCCCAACCCGCCGATCGCCCCCGCCACTCCCAACGCCCAGCCCCGTTTTTCGGGCGGAACCAGGCGGCTGAGCACCCCATAGATGACGGCAAAGGCAGTGCCCGACAGCGCAATGCCGATGCAGACGCCAGCCGTCCACATGAAGGCTGCCGGGCTGGCGGCGTGCGCCATGCCGACCAGGCCCAGGGCATAGAACGCCAGGCCGCCCAGGATGACCTTGGCCGAACCATAGCGGTCGGCGATCATGCCGGTGAACGGCTGCGCGACACCCCAGGTCAGGTTCTGCAATGCCAGCGCCATGGCGAAGGTTTCGCGCGACCAGCCGCGGTCCATCGTGATGGGCAAGAGGAACAGACCCTGCACGTGCCGCACACCCAGCGCCAGGCCCATGACGATGCCGCCGGCCAATACCATGACCCATAGATTGCGCGAGGCGGGATGAGCGGGCGTGGCAAATGGCGCGGCAGGCATGGCGGACCTCTGATGGGAAACGTCAACGCCCGCACGCGCGGGCAGCTTGCGCTATTACAGGGCCGGCGCGGCCGGCGTTCAACTGATTATTTATCGCCCGCTGCATGCGCTGCGGGAATGCCAGGCGGCAGCCACAACGAGAACACCGAGCCCTTGCCCGGCACGGACCGCAGCGACACCTGGCCGTGCAGCAAGTCGGTCAACCGGCGCACGATGGCCAGCCCCAGGCCCAGCCCCTGGCCGGTCGGGGCCACGGCGGACGGCGCGTCGCCGCGCGTGAATTCCGCAAACACCGATTCCTGCAGGTCGGGTGCAATGCCCACGCCGGTATCCCACACCTGGATCAGCACGCCGCCCCGTCGCCTTCGGGCTGCCAACAGCACGCCGCCGGCTGGCGTATACGCCAGCGCATTGCCCAGCAGATTGTCGAGGATGCGGCGCAGCAAGGCGGGATCGGTATCCACCACTGCGGTGGTCGGCGTCACCGACAGCCGCAGGCCGCGCGTGCGCGCCTGCGGCTCGAAGTCCTGGCGCACGTCGTCGAACACGGCGTCCAGCGCCACCGCCTGGCGTTCCACCCGCAGCGCATGCGCGTCCATGCGCGACAGGTCCAGCAAGCCGTCGAGCAGGCGGTTCAGGCCGTCCAGCACCGTCTGTTGGCGACGGGCCACGTGCAGCGCGTCCTGCGGGGTGACGCTGCCCTGTTCGGCGCGGCTGGCCAGCACATCGGTGAACATGCCCAGCGCATGCACCGGCTGGCGCAGGTCGTGCCCCGCGGCGGCCAGGAAGCGGGTCTTGGCACGGTCGGCTGCCGCCACCCGGTCGCGCTCGCGCTCCAGGCGGTGGATCAAGGCGGTGTTCTCAAAGCGCAGCGCCACCGTAGTCTGCAGGCTGCGATACGTGACGGCGCTGTAGTACAGGTTCACGCCCAGGAGGCAGACGCCAAAGATCGCGTACACCCCGTGCAGGCCGTCGGCCGCCGCCAGGCAGGCGATGATGAAGGGCGCCACCATGCCCAGCGCCGACCCCGCGTACGCGGGCGGATAGGCCGACAGCGACGGCACGGCGCCGCTGCACATGCCGGCCAGCATGACGCAGCCGAAGGCCAGCAACATGTCCTGGCCCGACAGCACCGCGGCCACGCTCGCCAGCCCCCACAAGAGGCCCGACGTCCAGGACAGCAGGCAGAACCCCCAGACCCAGGGCCGCAGCGGCCCGGAACCGCGCCGGGGAAAACGATGGCTGACAGCCACCCGCAGCAAGGTCAGCAAATACAGAATGGCCGCCCACGACGCCAGCAGCCAGGCGGGCACGCTGTCGCGCATGACATAGGCCACGGGCACCACGATGGCGAAGTTGGCGAACAGCACGCCATGGGACTGCTTGTAGAGCAGCGTCGCCAGTTCGGCCGCGATGGCGTCGTCAACCGCCGGGGCGTCGAAGTCGGGCTTGCCTGGCAAGCGGGGCGGGGGCAGTGTGGAAGGGGCGGTCATGCGCGTTGATCGGTCCCTATAATGGTGCATCATTCTGACACAACCTTGCGGCGCCGCCCCGCGTCCGCCTGCCATGACCCTGACCTCTACGCCCCCCCTGCTGCGCGTCCTGCTGGCCGACGACCACGGCATCGTGCGCGAGGGCTTGAAGATGGTCATGCAGCAGGCGGTCGGCCTGATCGGGTCGGTGGATGAAGCGGCAACCGGCGAACAGGTGCTGGCCCTGCTGGCCGCCCATGGCGCCGACGTGCTGGTGCTGGACCTGGGCATGCCGGGCGTGGCGGGATCGGGCTGGGTGCGCGCCCTGCGCGAACGCCATCCGTCGCTGTACATCATGGTGCTGACCGCCAATACCGACGCGCGCAGCCGCCAGGCCATTCTGGAAGCCGGCGCCGATGAATACCTGGCCAAGACCGGCAGCTCGCGCGAGCTGATGGCAGCCATCCAGCGCCTGCACGATGGGCAGGCTCGCTTGCCGGCCCGCGCCCACTCCAACCACGTGCCCGCCCCCGCCGAGACCCTGACCCGCCGCGAGCAACAGGTGCTGGCCCTGGCCGCGCAAGGCGCCACCGCGGCGCAGATCGGCCAGGCGCTGCACATCAGTCCGCTGACGGCGCGCAAGCACCGCGAAAACCTGATGCGCAAACTGGCGCTGCACAGCACGGCCGAACTGGTGGCGTACGCGGTGCGGCTGGGCCTGCCCAGCGCGTGACCGTGGTGATGGCGTCCGCGCAAAGCGGGCCAAAAATACGGCGCTCGTCGTATTTGCTACCGAATCTTCCAAACGTAGACTGATTCCGCAGCGTCCTGCGTTCTCTTTCCGCAAGGGGCCATGGGAGATCACGGGCCTGCACTGAATTCCCCCCACGCCCATCCGAACGTGCGCGGACCGCTCCGGTTCCGTGCCGGGACGTTGCGCGCCCGCGCCAGGCGCCGGCCCCTGCCCGGCGTGCCGAGCATCCCGTCCATGTACAGCTGCACCGTCACCATGCACCCTGCTCTCCGTTACGCCGCCTCCCCCCAACCCGATCCGGTCAGCCAGCTGGTGCGCGAGGAATCCGAACGCTTGCGGCGCTTCGTGCTGCGCCACGTGGGCAACGGCTCGGACGCCGACGACATCACGCAGCAGGCGTTCGTCGAGATGTCCTGTTGCTACGACCAGTTCCGCGGCGAGAGCAAACCGTCGACCTGGCTGTTCGGCATCGCGCGCAATCTGATCCGCAACCACCTGTCGCGTTCGCCCGAACGGCGCTTCACTTTCGTGAGCGACACCGCGCTGACCGACGAGGCCGATCTGCAATCCGATCCGGCCAGCCGCGTCGAGCTGCTGCAGCTGATCCGCATCCTGGACCGCTCGCTGGCGGCAATGCCCCCCGACCTGGGCGAACTGCTGGTGCTGATCTGCGTGGACGAGCTGTCGTATGAAGAGGCCGCCATCCAATTGGGCCTGCCGGTGGGCACGGTACGCAGCCGCCTGTCGCGCGCCCGTGCACTGATACGGTCACGCATGCGCGCCCAGGATGCCTGGCTGGACGATTGAGATCCGTCGGCGCTCGGGCGACTTGTGCGACCGGCGGCGTACTGACCATGCCAGGAAATCCCGCGTAGTCCCCCGCCCTTTCTCCAGGTGTTAACGGTTCGTTTTCTATCGTTACATTTCTCGGTTTTTTGACTGCTACTGCTGGTTACAGTGCTGCCTTCCCCCCTTTTTTGGCAGGCAAACCGACCATGCGGCACGTCCGGCTTCGCTCATTCCGCCTGTTGGCGCTCGCTACGGCCCTCGCCGGCCTGTATGCGGCCCCCGCCAGCGCCCAATACGACAGAGACTGGCAGCGCGCGTGCATCGGCAGCACCTATGCCATCAACCCGGACACGCCCTGCAACCGCCCCTATACCGACGGGCTGGCGGCCGTGCAGGTCGGCAAGACGAGCGACCCGGCCGGCACCTGGGGCTACATCGACAAGCAAGGGCGCATGGCGATCGCGCCCGCCTTCCGGGAAGCCGAATCCTTCCAGAACGGGCTGGCCGCCGTGCAGCAGGGCGAGCTGTGGGGTTACATCGATACCCGCGGCGAGTGGGCGATCAAGCCGCGCTTCACGCGCGCCACCGGTTTCAATGCCGAAGGCACCGCGCTGGTCGAACTGGACGAGCGCGACGTACTGGTCAATCGCCAGGGCCAGATCGTCAAGACCTTCGAGCTGGGCATGCGTTCGTGGGGCTTCGAGCCCGGCCAGAAACTGGCCTCGATGGAAGTGCCGCAAGCGCCACGGCTGTTCGACACGACGACGGGACGCGCCCTGACGCTGCCCGGCGACGTCATGGCCCTGTCCAAGCCCACCGATGGTTACCTGCCCGCGCAGCGCCGCAGCGCCCGCTACGGCGGCGCCTGGGGGCTGCTGGACGCCGAAGGCCGCTGGGCCATCGCCCCCGATGTGCTGCGTTCGCACGAACCGCCGCGACGCGATGGCGACACGATCGCCGTGCGCCGCGACGAGACCTGGGTCTTCGTACGCCCCGACGGCACGCCGCTGTCCGACACCCGCTACAGCGACGTGCAGCAGGTTGCGCCCGGCCTGTGGCTGGTCAGGTCCAAGAACGACGGCCCGTCCCTGCTGCTCGACGGCAAGCTGGCCACGCTGCACACCTTCTCGGTCAACTACGCAGCCGTTGAAGAACGAAACGGCTGGAAGGTCCTGAGCGACGCCGATGCGGTGATGCTGGTCTTCCCCGACGGCAAGATGCGCAAGATTCCCGGCCACATGCCTCAGGTGACGATCAAGAATGGCCTGGCCTGGGTGTATGCCTTCGCCCCGACGCCGCCCGCCAATGGCGCCAGCGATGCCGCACGCCCGCCGCAAGTGACGGACGTCACGGCCGCGGCCGAGGCCACCGCTGCCGCCGACACGGTTCCCGCAGAGGCCACCGCCGCCGCGGACACGGCCACCATTGCCGATGGCGCGGTGAATGCCGCCGCGGACACCGCCACCGTCGCCGATGCCGCGGTGGATGCCGCCTCGGACCAGGCCGTCCCCGCCGCCACTGCCGCCGCCGACACCGCAACCGCGATCGACATCACCGGCAGCAGCACGCAGACCGAGGCCAGCCTGGTGCAGATCTACCGGCCCGACGGCACGACGCTGCTGGACGCCGACACCGCGGCGCGCCTGGCCCGCTACCGGGTGTCGGAATTCACGCCCCGGGCCGCAGCCGACGCCGCACCGGACGAGGCCCAGGCCGGCACGCAAGACAACGCCCAACTGCCCCTGGCGCTGCTGCGCCCCGACGACTACACGCAGCCTTCCGGCATCCTGACGCCATCCGGCAAGATCGTCACCAACCCGGATTGGGACGACATGAATACCTACAACGCCAGCGCGCCGCTGGTGGTCAAGACCCGCAAGCGCGGCGCAGGCCTGATCGACGCGGAAGGCAACTGGCTGCTGCCGCCCGACTACGAAGGCATCCGCGGTTTCGATGGCCCGTATTCCTGGGCCCGCACGGCCGACATGGACCGCCGCGCAGCCTTGCTGATCGACGCCCGCGGCCAGGTCCAGAAGCTGCCCGCCCGAGTGGAGGTCAACGGCGAGAAGATCGACGGCGACCTGCTCTATTACTACACGCAGGACGACAACCGCCGCCAGCGCTGGGGCCTGTGGAACATCCGCAGCGCGAGCGTGGCGGTAAAGCCGACGCTGGAACGCATCGAGGAATTCAAGGATGACTGGGCCAACGCCCAGGACAACGACCGCTGGGGCGTCATCGACCGCCAGGGCAAGTGGGTGGTGCCGGCCACGTACTCCGGCAGCTACGAACTCGAATACCTGGGCAACGGCTACCTGCTGGCGCGCGAGCCGCGGGCCAAGGGGGCATCCGGCAGCTATCGCGAAGGCTATCGCCTGATCAACCTGCGTACCGGCCAGCACAGCCCCGTGCTGCGCGAAAAGCCGCAGAACCTGCGCCAGGGGCGCTTCCTGGGGCAAGGGCAGGACGGCGCCACGCTGCTGTTCGACCGCCAGGGCGGCACGACCCGCCTGTGGGAAGGCAGCCCTGACCGCAAGGAACAGTATGGCGACTGGATCTACGTGCAGTACCGCTCGCGCAACGGCGCGATCGATGCGCGCGGCAACATGAAGATCGCCGCGGTGAACGGTGAATTCAACCCGTTCTTCGTGCAGCCCGAAGGCCTGGCCCGCGTCTATGATGGCCAGAGCTACCGGCTGATGGACGAAAACGGCAAGACGCTGCTTGCGCAGCGCGGCGACGGCACGCCGCTGGCGTCGATGAAACGCCTGGTGTTTGACGACGAAGAGACGTCCGAAGGCATCATCACCGACCTGCAGGGCCGCGAGATCACCCGCATCAAGGGCAAGTATTCGCTGGAGGAACGCAAGGCCAGCGAAGGGGTCGTGCCGTATCGCGGCCAGAACGACCGCTATGGCTTCATCAACGCCGACGGCAAGCGCATCGTCGGCCCCTACTTCGACAAGCTGGGCCCGCTGCGCAATGGGCGGGCGCTGGCCCAGCGCACCCAGCGCACCGGCGAACAATACGGCTACATCGACCTGACCGGCCGCTATGCGATCGCGCCGGACTTCGGCTGGGCTTCCGACTTCCAGGATGAACGCGCGCTGGTGCGCCGCGGCCGCCTGCTGGAATTCATCGACCCCCAGGGCAAGACCACCGCGCTGTTCGGCAAGCTGTGCGATGAAATCGTGGTGCTGGACGCGCAAGAGAACCAGACCTGGCCGCGCGAAAAGCTGACCTGCCCCGAAGCCGCCGAGATCGAACAGCCGCCCGTCCCCGCATCCGCCAAAGCAGAATGACCATGACCTCACGCGCGTTTCAAGCCACCCGCATCGCCTGCGCCGTCGCCGCGCTGGGCGTTTCCCTGTCCGCCCACGCCCAGTACCGCCAGGCGCGCAGCGTCTGCGTCGATGCGTCGGCCGTCAACACCATGGCCATGGTCGAAGACCGCGACGGCACCCGCAACGCAGACCTGGGCTGCATCCGCGCGCTGTCCGACAACCGCGCCGCCGTGCTGCTGCCGTCGGCGCTGGAAGAGATCGACCGCGTGCCGACCGATGAATCGCTGCGCCGGCACGCCTGGGGCTTTCTGGACGGCAACGGCAAGCTGGCCGTCAATCCGCAATTCGAAGCGGTAGGCGACTTTCACCATGGCCTGGCCGCCGTGCGCTGGAAGGGCAAGTGGGGCTACATCGACGCCAAGGGCAAGATGGCCGTGCCGCCGCGCTACAGCAGCGCGTCCGACTTCGTCGAAGCGGGGCTGGCCGTGGTGACGCTGGACGGCCAATACCAGGTGATCGACCGCAGCGGCAAGGCCGTGGGCGACGCGCTCGACGCCAGCGTGCAAAGCGTGCATCTGGGCGAAGGCAAGCCGGCGCAGGCGGCCATCACGTACCGCGAGGAATACCGGTCCAACACCGGCGAACGCCGCTACGCCACCGACGACATCCGCATCCTGTCCAGCTACGGCTCCGACCTGTTCATCGCGGCCGACGCGCGCGGCCGGTATGGCCTGCTCGACAGCGACTGGAACTGGCGCGTGAAACCGCAGTACCTCGACATTTCCCGGCGGTCCAAGGACACCCTGGCGCTGGCCATGGGCGAAGACGAAGTGGCGCTGATCGACACCGCCGGCAACGTCATCGGCCAGGGCAAGGACTATCGCCGCATCATCAAGGTGGGCGAGGCGTTCTGGAGCGCACAGCTGCCGCGCGGCGGCTATGCGCTGCTCGACGCCGCCGGCCAGCCGCTGGGCACCTTGACCGACGCCGAGGCGCAGTCGACGGTGCTGCACGGCGACACGCTGGTCTACACCACGGGCGACACGCTCAAGGCCTATGTGCCGGGCCGCGCCGAACCCGTGACCCTGGGCACGGGCATGACGGCCGCCGAGAATGAAGGCAACTACGTGCTGTTCCGCGACCCCGCGGGCCGCGTCGCCGGGCTGCTCACGCCCAAGGGCACGTGGCTGCATGGCGACACCGCGCCGCCATGGCTGGCGCAAGTCAGCCGACTTGCGTTGCGCCAGGGCAAGCTGTGGCTGTCCGGCGACGACGGTGAGCTGTTCAATGCCCTGGATGCCGAAGGCCGCGCGATACTGCAGCCCGAGGCCCTGGCGGCCGCGCAGGGTTCGCAACTGCGCGACATGCCGCTGGATGTGCCCGGCGGCCCGCTGGGCCTGCTGGGCCAGGGCTACTGCCAGTGCGGCGACAGCAGCGCCGGCCTGCTACTGGCCGATGGCAGCGTCGCCACCGACAAGACCTGGACCGCCGTCCTGCCGCTGGATGGCGCAGAAGACGAATACGCCCCGAAAGACGAGGCCGGCGACACGCCCGCCGCCGACCAGCTGCGCTACGCCGCGCAGACCGAAGACGGCATGCAGTTGCTGGATGCGCGCGGCAAACCGATGGACCTGCCTTTGCAGCAGCACATCGGCGCCTTCCGCCACGGCTACGCGCTGATCTACGCCAAGGGCGAAGCGCGCCTGATCGACCGGGCCGGCAAGACCTATGCGCTGCCCGACTATTTCGAAGCCGAGGTCGTGGCGCCCGGCCTGGTGCGCTACCTGAAGACCGCGGCCGAAGGTGATCCCTGGGGCCTGTACGACTTCATCGCCGGCAAGGAAGTGTCGGCGCCGGCGTTCCAGTTCATAGGCGTCTTCCAAAAGGGCCAGGCCGTGGCCGCGCTGGGCGCGGACAAGGTCGGTGTGATCGACCAGCAAGGCAAGTGGGTCGTGCCGCCCAGCCATCACGGCGCCACGCGCGTCAACGACAAGCTCTGGCTGGTATCGCAGGCCGGCTGGAAAGGCGAGGACTACCAACGGCCGCAAGCCGTCATCAACACCAGCGGCCGCGCGCTGACGACGTTCCAGTCCGGCATAGACGTCTCGCGCACCGACGACGGCGCCTACCTGGCCTACAGCCAGAAGCAGCGCTGGATGATCGCGCCCGATGCGTCCGATGCGCTGGACGTGCAGGACGCCAGCTACACCCCGATGGGCAACTGGATGTCCATCCGCCGTGCCGATCGCTACGGCTATCTGGACGGCGCCGGCCGCTGGCAGATCGCCCCCGGCCCGGTCGCGGGCACGCCCTTCCAGGGCAAGCCCGCCCGCGCGCTGCTCAGCGACGACGAAGGCGCACGCATCATCGACGAACACGGCAAGACCGTGGCCACGCTGCCTGCGGGCGAATGGAGCTGGCCGACAGGCTCGCCCTGGCTGGTGCGGCGCGACCAGCAGCAGGGCCAGCACATCACCCACTACGCGGACCTGACGGGCAAGACGCGCATGACGCTGGCCGGTTTCGGCTCGGGCTTTTCGGAAGGCCGCGCGGTCATGACGCTGCCCAACGGCACCGAGCGCGCCGTCAACGACAAGGCCGTGGCCGATGGTCCGGTGTTTGAACACCTGGGTTTGCGGCGCGACGGCCTGGCGCTGGCCCGCGTGGGCGGCCTGCTGGGCTATGCCGACGGCCAGGGCAAGCTGGCGATCGCGCCGGTGTACCAATACGCCACGCCGTTCTCGGGCCAACGCGCCGTGGTGTCCACGCGCGACATGTCGATGATCCTGGATCAGCAAGGCGCGATGGTGGCGCGGGTCGGCATGGAATGCGGCATCCGTACGCTGTACGGTGCGTACAACCAGCGGCTGTGGCCGCTGTCGATGCCGCAACGCTGCCAGCGGTAGCGCACCGCCGCAGCGGCGCAGTGATCGGGTGCGCTGCGGCTGCCGGATGCATTGCCGTGACCGGGCGTTCCACGCCCGGTCCACAGCGCGCCGTTACTGCGTATCCAGCGCCAGGTAGCGGCGCGTCTGCACGATCTCTTCGCGTTCCTTGAAGCTGGTCAGCCGGTCGGCCAGCGCGCTGCTGTCGCCCGTCTCGCGGATGGCGGCCAGCGTGGCCTGCATCGCGTGAATGGCGGCGCGCTGCAGGTCAGACGGAATGATCGCCAGGCGATAGCCCATGGCCGCCAGGTCGGGCAGCGGCACCAGCGGCGTCTTGCCGCCGTAGAACATGTTGATGAGCTTCAGCCCGGGCAGCCGGTCGGCGATGGCGCGGATCTGCTCCAGCGTTTCCGGCGCTTCGACGAACACCATGTCGGCGCCCGCCTTCACGTATTGCTCGGCGCGCGCGATGGCCGCGTCAAAGCCCTCCACCGCGATGGCGTCGGTGCGCGCGATCACCAGAGTGTCGGCGTCGGCCAGCGTCTGCCGCGCAATGTGCACCTTGCGGCACATTTCCTCGGCATCCACCAGGCTCTTGTCGTCCAGGTGGCCGCAGCGCTTGGGAAACGACTGGTCTTCGATATGAAAGGCGGCCACGCCGGCGCGCTCCATGATGCGCACGGTGCGCTCGACGTTGGCCGAACCGCCGAAACCCGTGTCCGCGTCGGCCACCACCGGCAGGCCGCTGGCGTCGACGATCTTCTCCACCCGGTCCATCACCTCGGTGAAGCTGAGCAGCCCGATGTCCGGGTAGCCGGCCGCACGGGCAATGGCGCCGCCGCTGGCGTACACCGCGTTGAAGCCGGCCGCCGCCACCAGGCGGGCCGACATGCCGTCGTAGGCGCCGGGGGCAACGACGATGTCCTGGGCCAGATGCTGGCGCAGCCGCGCGCCGGGTGTCAGAGAGGTAGCCATGTGCATTCCTTGAAAACGAAAGATCGATGCCTGCATGATCGTTCCGCTGCAATAGAATGTCCAATATATGGAAAATTGATAATCAGTACTTTTTAGGTATCGATATGGAACTGCGCCACCTGCGCTACTTCGTGGCCACGGCCGAGGCCCAGCACTTCACCCGCGCCGCTGAACAGCTGGGCATGGCGCAGCCACCGCTATCGCAGCAGATCCGGCAACTGGAAGAAGAAGTCGGCACGCCGCTGTTTGACCGCCGCGGGCGCGGCGTCAGCCTGAACGACGCCGGCCGCGCCTTTCTGGTGTGCGCCGAAGACATCCTGCAACGCGCGCAAGCCGCCATGCAGACGGCCCGGCGCGCCGCGCGCGGCGAGGTCGGCGAGCTGGCGCTGGGCTTTACCGAGTCGGCCTCGTTTCATCCGGTCGTGACCGAGCTGATCCGCCTGTATCGGCAGCAGTATCCCGACGTGGAAATGACGCTGTCGCAGGACGACAGCGAAACGCTGGTCACGCAGTTGCGCGACGGCAAGATCGACGCGGCGTTCGTGCGGCCGCCCTTTGCGATGGACGGCGGGCTGCGCTTTCTGCAACTGACCGAAGAGCCGTTGATGGTGGCCTTGCCGCTGGGCCACGCGCTGGCGCGACGCAAGCGGCTGGCGCCGGCCGACCTGGCGCAGGAACGCTTCATCCAGTATTCGCGCAAATCCGGCTACGGGCTCAGCGCCGACATCATGGCCGCCTGCCGCCAGCACGGCCTGAATCCGCTGCCGGGGCAGCGCGCCCCGCAGCTGTCATCGGCGGTGAACCTGGTGGCCGCGGGCATGGGCGTCGCCATCGTGCCCGCGTCGCTGCGTCACCTGCGGCCGGACGGCGTGGTGTACCGCCCGTTCGCGCTGGATTGGCCGCGCGCCGTGCTGGGGCTGACGGTGCGTGAAGACACGCCAGGCGGGCGCGTGGCCAATCTGCTGGCGCTGGCGCAGGGATAGACGCCCACACGCGGCCGACATGCGCCGCAGTGGGACGACAGCCCGGGGCCGATGGGCGAGTTGCGTCAGTCTTCGTGCGACTCGTGCACGGCCACCGCGCCGCGCTTCCAATAACTGGCGGCGCGAATGCGGCTCTTGTCGATGCCGTGCTGGGCCACCATGATTTCGCGCACCGCCTTGGCCGCCGCGGATTCCGCCGCGATCCAGGTATAGCCCTCGCCCGGCGGCAACGTCAGTTCGCGCGCGGCCTCCAGCAACAACGTGCTGTAGCCGGCGGCCGTGCCGTTGCGATGCAGCCAGCGCACATTGGCCCGGGCGCGCGTGGCCAGCGGGATTTCGTTGTCGGCGCCGGGCACCTCGATCAACACCTGCGCCTGCGCAGTGGCGGGCAGTTCCTCCAGGCGGCGCGCGATGGCCGGCAGCGCGGTCTCGTCGCCGATCAGCACATGCCAATCAAAGCCCGTGGGCACGACGAACGAACCGCGCGGGCCGCCGATGCCCAGCCGCTGGCCCGCCTCGGCCTGTTCGGCCCAGGTGGATGCAGGGCCGTCGCCATGCAGCACGAAATCGATATCCAGTTCCTGGCGGGCCGTGTCGAAGCGACGCGGCGTGTAGTCGCGCGCGGCCGGACGCGGCACGCCTTCGGGGAACTTGATGCCGTCGGGGCCGACTTCGGGCAGGGCCGGCGGCTGGGACGGATCAGCGGGGAAAAACAGTTTCACGTGGTCGTCGAAAGACGCCGAGACGAAGTCGTGCAGGTCTTCGCCGGTAAAGGTGACGCGGGCCAGCAGGCCCGCGATGCGCTCGACGCGCGCCACGGTCAGGATGCGCATCTTCAGCGAGTGGCGCACGCGTTCGACAGTCAGGTCGCTACGGGTCATGGGTACTCCAATGGGGTGAACGGAATCAGGCACAGTCTTTCTTGCCGGTGATTTCCTCGGTGGCGCGGCGCAGGATCGCGGCAATGCGGCGTTGTTCGGCCGGCGAGGCCTCGGTGCGTTCCAACAGCGCATGGCGGATCGCCTGGCGGGCGTGGACGAATTCGTCGATCCAGCCGGTGGCGTTCTCGTCGTCCGCGGGCGCGGTGCGCGATTCGCCGCTCCAGGCCTGGCGCATCCAGTCCATCTTGCGCGCCACGTGCTTGAGCTTGTTGAACATCACCGACAAGCGCTCGCGGTTGGCTTCCAGGTGGGCGCGGCCCGGCTCGGCCAGGTGGTAGCGCTTTTTGGTGCCTTCCTGTTCGACGGTGGCGTAGCCCAGCTCTTCCAGGTAGGTCAGCGCGGGGTAGACCATGCCGGGGCTGGGCGTGTAGAAGCCGTTGGACAGCGCGCCCAGCGCCTTGATCAGCTCGTAGCCGTGGCTGGGGTTCTGTTCCAGAAGGCCGAGCAGCATCAGTTGCAGGTCATCGGCAGACACCTTGCGGCTACGGCCCCAGCCGCGGCCATCGCCGCCGAAGCTGTCGTCGGCATCGCCGCCACGGCCGCCCCAGGGGCCACCGAACCAGCCACCGCCGCCCCCGGCATGGCGACGATGACGGCCACGGCCGCCTTCGCAGAAATTGCCGTCAGGCATGTCCTGGACGTGACGGGCGCCAGGCTGTTCGTACGGGCTGCCGGGGTAATCGTGATGCCGGCCATAGCCAGCATACGGCCCCCCGGCGTATTCGTGATGGTGACTGCCGCGTTCGTGGTGGTGGCGGCCGCCGTGGCCTCCGCGGCCGTGGCCGTCGCGAGATTCATGGCGAAGACCGCGCGAAAACGCGGTCAGGAAGTGGAAATGGCGCATGGCATGGCCTCGCTGGGTGTCTGGGATATGACTTACGATGTATCTTAAGATATATATCTTACGATACACAGCCCGACTTCCCGGCGTCAAGCGCCTTTTTTGAAACGAGCTAGCCGCGCCCCTTGTCCAACACCCCGGCCGCGATACCCGCCACGATCAGCGCCATCCCCACGACCAACGGCGTACTCAGCGGCTCGTGCAGGATGGCCGCCGAACACAGCAGCCCCACCACCGGCACGCCCAGCAAGCCGATGGACGTGACGCCGGCGGGCAGCGAGCGGTTCACATTCACCGCCGCCCAGTACGCCACGGCAATGCCGAACACGCCGCCGTAGCCCAGCAGCCAGCCCAGGTCCGGGCTCCAGACCACGCGCGGCCTGCCCTCGGCCGCCCACGCCACCGCCGCCAGCACCACGGACGCCAGCAGCGCCTGCCAGAACGCCAGCTCGAATGGCGGCGTGACCCAGCGATGCGCCCGCACATAGACGATGTTGGCGGCCCAACACAGCGCGGCCAGCAGCACCAGGCCGTTGCCGAACACGGCGTCGGCGTTGTGCCAGTCAAATGCCAGGGGATTGAAGATGACCACCAGTCCGGCCAGGCCCAGCGCCAGGCCCGCCTGGCGGCCACGGCCGATGGGTTCGCCCAGGAACAGCCGCGCGGCGGGAATGACCCAGAGCGGCGTGGTGTACGCCAGCACCACCGAGCGGCCTGCGGGCACGTATTGCAGCCCCAGGCTGACCAGCGCGGCAAAAGCGCCCATGTGCAGCAGGCCCACACTGAGAATCACGGGAATGTCAGCCTTGACCGGCCACACCACCCGCCGCAACGCCAGGCCCAGTACCAGCAACGCGGCGGTGCCGACCACGCTGCGCGCGGCCACGGCCCAGATCGGCGTCATGTATTGCAGCAGCAGCTTGCTGACGACCCAGGTGAATCCCCAGGCCAGCACCACGATGGCGAGCAGGGTCAGGGCTTGGCGGCGAGACAGGTTTTCGGTAGGCATGGCGCCGACTATAGGAGTGCGCCGCGCCCCCGCCGTAGACCCACGCGGCGCTTATTCTCTGGAGCCACGCGCCGGCTTGCGCGACAGCCACTGCGCAAAGGCGCGGGCCTGCGGTTCGTCCGGCGCGGGCGCATACACCACCAGGCGCAGATGGCGGCTTTCGTCCACCGACAATGTCGAGTGTTCGAACGCCACGTCGCCCAGCGGATCGATGTGCAGGCTGCGCACACCCATGCAGTTGCCATGCACGTCGTGCTCGCACCACCATGTCTTGAAGTCCGGCGACACGCGTTCCAGTTCGTCGACCAGTTCGGCGATGTCGGGCACGCCCGCGGCCGATGCAAAGTCACGCCGAAACGTGGACAACATGGCGGGCGCCTGCGCCGGCCAGTCGACGAACAGCTGCCGCATCGCAGGGTCGGTAAACAGCATCCACAGCAGGTTGCGTCGCCCCGGCACTTGCGCACCGAAACCGAACACGCGCTCGGCCGCAGCGTTCCACACCACCACGTCCCAACGCAGGTTCAGGATGTAGGCGGGGCGCGTGGGCAGATCGTCCATCAGCCGGCGCACCTGCGACGGCACGGTGCACCAGGTGCGCCCGGGTTCGGCCGGCGGCCGTTGATGCGCCAGGAGGTACAGGTGGCGGCGCTCGGCCGCGTCCAGCTTCAGGACGCGCGCCAGGTTTTCCAGGAACGTCGCCGACACGCTGATGTTGCGGCCTTGCTCGAACCAGGTGTACCAGGCCAGGCCTACGCCGGCCAGGGCCGCCACTTCTTCGCGCCGCAAACCCGGCGTGCGGCGGCGACCGCCTGCGGGCAGGCCCAGCGCGGCCGGACTCAGCCGTTCGCGACGAAGGCGCAGGAATTCGGCCAGGTCGGTGCGTGTGCGATCCAGGCGTGCAACGGACGGGGCCGTCGATGCGCCAGCGCCAGCGGCATCGACAGCGCCTGCCGATGCCGCAACGGGCGTCACGTCAGACGTCTCTTCACTCAGGGCATCGGATTTGCGGGAACGGGGCATCGACTATTGCCTTCAGTAATAGCATAAGCAGCTAAATTGTATAAGGCTGCGGGACTCTCCAGAATAGCGCCAATCGTCTACCCCACGGCCTATCCATGTCTTCCAACGCGCTGCCCGCCGCCTGCCCAGCCCCCGCATCCACGCCTGCCACGCCAGGCCCGCTCGGCCTGGCCGTGCTGCTGTCTGGCGGCTTCATCACGATCTTCGACCTGTTCGTGGTCAACGTCGCCATTCCCAGCATGCAGGCCACGCTGGACGCCAGCTTCGCGCAGATCAATTTCATCATCGTGGCCTACGAGCTGGCCTATGGCGTGCTGCTGATCGCGGGCAGCCGGCTGGGCGACCGCCACGGCCGACGACGCCTGTTCATGCTGGGCATGGCGGGCTTTGCGCTGGCGTCCGCCCTGTGCGGCCTGGCCCCCGACGCCAACGCGCTGATCGCCGCGCGCGTGCTGCAAGGCGCGGCCGCGGCGATGCTGTTTCCGCAGGTCTATGCGCTGATCCGCGTCAGCTACGACGGCCATGCGCGCCGCCGCGCCTTCGGCCTGCTCGGCATGACGCTGGGGCTGGCCGCCATTGCAGGCCAGGTGCTGGGCGGCTGGATCGTGCACGCCGATTGGTTCGGGCTGGCCTGGCGCACCATCTTCCTGGTCAACGTCCCGCTGGGATTGATCGCATGGCGGCTCGCCCGCCACATCCCCGAATCGCGCGATGCCGCGGGCGCCAGCATGGACTGGCCGGGTTCCGCGCTGGTCGGCCTGGGCCTGGGCTTGCTGTTGCTGGCGCTGGTCGAAGGCCCCGCGCGCCATTGGCCCGTGTGGACCTGGGCCGCGGGCGGCGCGTCGATCGCATTGCTGGCGTGGTTCACGCAATTGCAGCGCCGCGCCGCTGCCGCAGGCCGCACGCCGCTGGTGGACATGGCCTTGCTGACGCAACCGCCCTTTGCCGCGGGCTGCCTGTTGGTGACGCTAGTGTTTTCCACCGCCAGCGCCATGTTCCTGTGCTATGCCCTGCTCTTGCAGACCGGCCTGGGCGTGGACGCGCTGACGGCGGGCACGGTGTTCGCGCCGGCCAGCGTGGGCTTCGTGGCCGGCTCGATGGCGGCGCCGCGGCTGGTGGCGCGCTTCGGCACGCGCGCGATTCTGGTGGCGGCGGTGCTGTATGGCGGCGCCACGGCAGCGTTGATGCTGCAGGTGGATGCGGCAGGCGGCGCACTGGCGCCCTGGTCGCTGGTGCCCGCGCTGGTGTGGCTCGGTGCGGCGCAAGGCGCGGTGAACACGCCGCTGGTGAACCTGGCGCTGGGCTTGGTCGAAGACCGCCACGCCGGCATGGCCGCCGGCGTGGTCGCGACCTTGCAGCAGGTGGGCGCGGCCTTGGGCGTATCCGCAGCGGGCATGCTGTTCAGCGGCGCGCTGGATGCGTATGCCGATGCTGCGGTCGGTGACCGCTATGCGCACGCGTTCGCCAGCGCCATGCAATTCAACGTAGCCGCCATCGCGGCGTCCGTCGCGCTGCTGGCGTGGCTGGACTGGCGGCGCGTTTAACCCGCCAACGGCACCCCCGGCTGGCTGGCCGAACGCGTGCCCGGCAACGGATGGCAAGACTGCGGGTGATAGGTATGCACCACCGACAGCTTCACGCAGTCGCTGCGGTTGCCTTGGGCGGCGTGCAGGGTGCGGCAATGGAAGAACACCACGTCGCCCGCTTGCAGTTCGGGGCAGACGGCGCGGGCGATCCAGTTCGCGTTTTCGGGCGCGTCGTCACGGAAGAATTTCTTGTCGTCGAATTGCTGCGGCTGGAATGCCGCCGCGTGCGAACCGGGGATGAACGACAGGCCGCCGTTCTCGCGCATCTCGGGGCCCAGGGCCAGCCAACAGGACACTAGGTCCGTGTCGGAAAACGACCAGTAGCGGATGTCCTGGTGCCAGCCCGTCAGGCTGCCGTAGGCCGGATGCTTGGTCATCACGCAGTTGTGGTGCACCGTCGACAGCACCGGCGCTTCGCCGAAATAGCGCGCCAGCGACTGGCCGATGCGGAGGTCCGTGGCCCATTGCGCGTAGAGCGGGTCGCGGGCATAGGCGTTGAGCAGCCGCCGCACCGTCAGGCCGCCTTCGGCCGCACGGGACTCGGGCGCGCCGGGGTAGCGCAGATCCGCTTCGTATTCGATGGGCGCCACGTGGTCGTGCAGATGGCGTTCGGACAGCGCGCGCAGCGCCTGGACCTGCGCCGCATCCACGAACTGGCGCGCCACGAAAAAGCCCTGCTCGCGCAGGACCGCTAACTCTTCATCTTGCAGTGACCCGGACATCTCGACCCTCACACCCCGCGGCGTAAGCTGCAAAGCGTCTGCGCACACGGCAGGCGCGTGCCGGGCAAGGCGCCGGCGAGCGCGGGGAGAGCTAGATTACCAAATGTGCGGGCCGAACCGTTATCAGAAATGCGGCCGCAATCCTGGGAAGAAGGCGGCCGTCGGCGCTACGAGGATCGGCATTCAATCAGACCCGTGCCTGCGCGTTCGGATAACCGGCGCAAGCTCAGGTTGCCGTCAGCCCGCCGGTGTCTTGTCGGGGGCTTGCGCGGCCCGCAAGCGCGCGGTGTCGCGTTCGACTTCTTCGTGGTGCACCCATTCGCGCCACACCGCCACCAGCAGCGCCATCAGCACCGGGCCCACGAACAGGCCCACGATGCCCATGGTCTTGACGCCGCCCACCAGGCCGAAGAACGTCGGCAGGAACGGCAGCTTGACCGGGCCGCCCACCAGGCGCGGACGCAGCGTCTTGTCGACGATGAAAAGCTCGACGCTGCCCCAGACCATCAGCGCGATGCCTGCCACCACGTGGCCCGAGCCCACCAGGTACAGCGACACAAGCGTGAACGACAGCGGCGCACCGCCCGGGATCAGCGCCATGAAGCCGGTCACCACGCCCAGCAGCACCGGCGACGGCACGCCCGCCACCCAGTAGGCGATGCCCAGCACCAGGCCTTCGCCCAGCGCGATCAGGCCCATGCCCGTGACGGTGGAATTGATGGTGGCCGGCACCACGCGCGAAAAGCGCTGCCAGCGCGCGGGCAGGATGCGTTCGCCCAGCACGTCCAGTTGGGCCACCATGCGCACGCCGTCCTTGTAGACGAAGAACAGCGTGATCAGCATGAACAGCACGGTCAGCAGCAGTTGGAATACGTTGCCCGTGGCGGCCAGCACCATACGGTAGATGTTGCCCAGGTGTTCGCCGCTGACGGCCTCGACCAGCGCGCCCAGCGCGTGGGGCTGGCCGATATAGGCTTCCCAGTATTCACCCAGGCGGTCGCCCACCACGGGCATCGAGGTGATCCAGGCGGGGACGGCCACGCCGTGCCGGTTGGCCGCGATGGCCCAGGCAAAGAAGGTGCTGGCTTCCTTGATGGCGTACGACAGCGCCAGCGACAGCGGCACGATCAGCACCACGATGACCACCACCAGCGCCAGCGAGGCGGCCAGCATCGTGCGGCCGCCGCAGCGGTCGACCAGGCGCCGATACAGGGGCCAGCTGGCCAGGCCGATGATCAGCGCGGCCAGCGCGGGCACCAGGAATCCGCTAAGGAAATACACCCCCGCCAGCAGGACGAGGAGCAAAAGCCAACGGGCGATCAGGTAAGCGGGAAGTACAGGCTGCATAGAAGATCGACAGTGAATGCGTTTAGGCTTTGACTGTCGGACTATACATACGTTTCACGAAATACGAGGGACGCAAGCCCTGTATTTACTACGGGGTTTCCCGCGTTTTCGACGCTTTTGCCGACTACAACGCGTACTCGGCAGCCTCTTCCCGGGCGGTGCGGCGGCGCGGGGGCATTTCGGGCGAATTGGCAGCGGCCACGCCAGCCACGGCCATCTGCTTGGCCTGGCTGATCTGGCGTTGCTGGAACACGCCGCAGCTGACGGCGGCCGGATCGGTTTCGTCGCGGCCGCTCAAGAGCGGGCAGCTGGCGAACAATTCGGCGACCCAGTCGGCAAATGCCCGCACCTTGGGCGACAACTGGCGGCTTTGCGGGTACAGCACCGAGATTGCCGTGGTGCTGGGTTTCCACTGAGGCAGCACTTCGATCAGCTCGCCCGATTGCAGGTACGGCAGCGCCATGTAGCGCGGCGTCTGGATCAGGCCGAAGCCCTTTAGGCCGCAGTCCAGGTAGGCGCCGGCTTCATTTACGGCAACCGTGCCGCGCATGTCGACTTCCTGGTGCTTGCCGTCGATCTTGAAGTCCCAAGGGCAATTGCGGCCGCTGCGGCTGGAGAAATAATGCACCGCGTGGTGGTCGCGCAGGTCTTCGATGGTCTGCGGCATGCCGTGGCGCGCCACGTAGGTGGGCGACGCGCAGGTCACCGTCTGCAAGGTGCCGATGCGGCGCGCGACCAGGCTGGAATCTTCGAGGTCGCCGGCGCGGATGACGCAGTCCACGGCCTCTTGCACCATATCCACGGGGCGGTCGCCCAGACCGAGCACCAGCTCGACGTCCGGGTATTTGTCGTGAAAATCACACAATGACGGGATTAGAATCAGCCGCCCGATACACGTGGGCACGTCGATGCGCAGGCGCCCCTTCAGGCGCAGGGCCGCTTCCTGGAAGCAGGCCTCGGTTTCTTCGACGTCGGCCAGAATGCGCACGCAGTGCTGGTAATAGCCCGCGCCGTCGGGCGTCAGGCCGATACGGCGCGTGGTGCGGTTGAGCAATCGCACGCCCAGCAGGCGTTCGAGATTCTGGATGATGGTCGTGACGGTGGTGCGCGGAAGCGAGAGGCTGTCGGCCGCCCGGGTGAAGCTATTGGCATCCACGACGCGCACAAACACCTGCATAGCCTGAAAACGGTCCATGGCGACGGTGTCCTATTAGGGCAGTTGGTCGGGGTGTACGGAGCATAACGCGTTTCCGGCCGGGATTAGACAAATCTGCCGAACAGTGTTGCCGAATAACACATGTTTATCCGCTCGGGCAAAACACTCAGAATTCAAACCATCTTGAAGTGCCCGTGCCGCCCGGCGCCATCAAAGGGCCTGTCAATCCTCAGATTCCGACCACGCGAGAGCCCGTCCCCCAAAGACACTCTCAGCCAAGGGAAACGTAACAGTGTTGCATGCTGCACCGCAGTATGACATCGGTGTTTCAGGACTGACAGACCCGCCGCGATGCCGCCCCCGCCGCCACCCGCCCCCCTCGCGGTCCCCGGCAAGTGCGCTTCACCCCGACACCACCCTCAAGGAACATCATGGTTTCGCGTAATCGTATTGCTGTGCTCGTCGTTTTCGCGGCCGTCATTGCGGCCGGCGGTAGCTACGCCCTGTTTCGCGCCCCTGCCGGCGCCAATGCTGCCCAGGCGCAAGGCGCCCCGGCGGCGCCTCCCGTCGAAGTGGCCGAAGTGGTCAGCAAGACCATCGTCGACTGGCAGCGGTATTCCGGCCGGCTGGAAGCCATCGACCGCGTGGACATCCGTCCGCTGGTCTCCGGCACCCTGACCGCCGTGCACTTCCAGGACGGCAGCATCGTCAAGAAGGGCGACGTCCTGTTCACCATCGACCCGCGCCCCTACGCGGCCGAAGTGGACCGCGCCGCCGCTGCCCTGACCGCCGCCAAGGCCCGCGCCTCGTACACGGCCACGGAACTGGCCCGCGGCCAGCGCCTGTTGACCGACAACGCCATCGCCCGACGCGACTTCGAGGAAAAGCAGAACGCCGCCCGCGAAGCCGCCGCCAACCTGCAAGGCGCTCAAGCCGCGCTGGACTATGCCAAGCTGAACCTGGGCTACACCCGCATCGAAGCCCCGGTCGCCGGCCGCGTGTCGCGCGCGGAAGTCACGGTGGGCAACGTGGTCGCCGCCGGCGCCACCTCGGTGCCGCTGACGACCCTGGTGTCGGTCTCGAAGATGTACGCCTCGTTCGATGTCGATGAGCAGACCTTCCTGAAGTACGTGAACCCCGCCCGCAACGGCAAGGCTGGCTCGGTGCCGGTCGAGCTGGGCCTGGCCAACGAGGAAGGCTATTCGCGCACCGGCTTCGTGCAATCGGTGGACAACCGCCTGGACGCCACGTCCGGCACCATCCGCGTGCGCGCCGAGTTCGACAACGCCGACGGTTCGCTCCTGCCCGGCCTGTACGCCCGCATCCGCCTGGGCGGCAGCGACCCGCGCAGCGCCGTGCTGATCGACGAAAAGGCCATCGGCACCGACCAGGACAAGCGCTTCGTGCTGGTGCTGGACGACAAGAACCACGCCAACTACCGCCAGATCAAGCTGGGCGCCAACCAGGAAGGCCTGCGGGTCGTGGATTCCGGCTTGGCCCCTGGCGACCGCATCGTGGTCAACGGCTTGCAGCGCGTACGCCCCGGCGACGCCGTCAGCCCGACCGTGGTGCCCATGGTCACGGCCCAGCGCAACCCGGTCAAGACCGCATCGGCCAACGCCAACTAAGCGGCCGGTGACAAGACAAGCAGAACGAGAACGTTCATGAATATCTCGAAATTCTTCATCGACCGGCCGATCTTCGCCGGGGTGTTGTCAATATTGGTGCTGCTGGGCGGCCTGCTGGCCATGTTCCAGCTGCCCATCTCGGAATACCCGGAAGTGGTGCCGCCGTCCGTGGTGGTGCGCGCGCAGTATCCGGGTGCCAACCCCAAGGTCATCGCCGAAACCGTCGCCTCGCCGCTGGAGGAATCCATCAACGGCGTGGAAAACATGCTGTACATGCAGTCGCAGGCCAACAGCGACGGCAACCTGACGCTGACGGTCAACTTCAAGCTGGGCGTGGACCCGGACAAGGCGCAGCAGCTGGTGCAGAACCGCGTGTCGCAGGCGCTGCCGCGCCTGCCGCCGGACGTGCAGCGCCTGGGCGTCACGACGACCAAGAGCTCGCCCACGCTGACGCTGGTGGTGCACCTGATCTCGCCCAACGACCGCTACGACATCACCTATCTGCGCAACTACGCGATCCTGAACGTCAAGGACCGCCTGGCGCGCATTACCGGGGTGGGCGAAGTGACGGTGTGGGGTTCGGGCAACTACTCCATGCGCGTCTGGCTCGACCCGCAAAAGGTCGCGCAGCGCGGCATGACGGCCAGCGAAGTGGTGGCCGCCATCCGCGAACAGAACGTGCAGGTCGCTGCCGGCGTGATCGGCGCGTCCCCCACCCAGGGCGACGTGCCGCTGCAGCTGAACGTGAATGCGCGCGGCCGCTTGCAGACCGAAGAGGAATTCCGCGACATCATCCTGAAGACCTCGCCCGACGGCGCCGTGACGCACCTGTCGGACGTGGCCCGCGTGGAACTGGACGCGCAGGAATATGGCCTGCGTTCGCTGCTGGACAACAAGCAGGCGGTCGGCATGGGCATCATGCAGTCGCCGGGCGCCAACGCGCTGGACGTGTCGTCGCAGGTGCGCGCCGCCATGGTCGAGCTGTCCAAGGACTTCCCGCCGGGCGTGGAATACCGCATCGAATACGACCCGACCCAGTTCGTGCGTTCCAGTATCGAAGCCGTGGTGCACACGCTGCTGGAAGCCATCGCGCTGGTGGTGCTGGTGGTGATCCTGTTCCTGCAGACCTGGCGTGCGTCGATCATCCCGCTGCTGGCGGTGCCGGTGTCCATCGTCGGTACCTTCGGGCTGCTGCTGATGTTCGGCTATTCGATCAACGCGTTGTCGTTGTTCGGGATGGTGCTTGCCATCGGGATCGTGGTCGACGATGCGATCGTGGTGGTGGAAAACGTCGAACGCAACATCGCGGCGGGCTTGAGTCCACGGGATGCGACCTATCGCGCCATGCGTGAAGTCAGCGGCCCCATCATCGCCATCGCGCTGACGCTGTGCGCCGTGTTCGTGCCGCTGGCCTTCATGACGGGCCTGACCGGCCAGTTCTACAAGCAGTTCGCCATGACCATCGCCATTTCGACGGTGATCTCGGCCTTCAACTCGCTGACGCTGTCGCCGGCCCTGTCGGCCCTGCTGCTCAAGAGCCACCACGACAAGCCGGACTGGCTGACCCGGGGCATGAACCGCGTGTTCGGCCGCTTCTTCAACTGGTTCAACAACATGTTCGGCCGCGCCTCCGAGAACTACGGCGTGGGCGTGGCAGGCGTGATCCGCCGCAAGGCCGGCGCCATGGGCGTCTACGTGGTGCTGGTGGCGGCCACGATCGGGGTGTCGTACCTGGTGCCCGGCGGTTTCGTGCCGGCGCAGGACAAGCAGTACCTGATCGGCTTTACCCAGCTGCCCAACGGCGCGTCGCTGGACCGCACGGAAGAAGTGATTCGCCAGATGAGCGACATCGCCCTGAAGGAACCGGGCGTGCAAAGCGCGATCGCGTTCCCCGGCCTGTCGATCAACGGCTTCACCAACAGCTCCAGCGCGGGCATCGTGTTCGTGGCCCTGAAGCCGTTCGACGAACGCAAGGGCGCGGCGCTGTCCGGCAACGCCATCGCGGCGTCGCTGAACCAGAAGTTCGGCGCCATCCAGCAGGCGTTCATCGCCGTGTTCCCGCCCCCGCCGGTGCTGGGCCTGGGTACGCTGGGCGGCTTCAAGCTGCAACTGGAAGACCGCGCGGCGCTGGGCTATGCCGAGCTGGACAAGGCCAAGCAGGCCTTCCTGGCCAAGGCTCGCCAGACGCCTGAACTGGGCCCCGCGTTCTCGAGCTACGAGATCAACGTGCCGCAGCTGGACGTCGACCTGGACCGCGTGAAGGCCAAGCAGCTGGGCGTGCCGGTGACCGAAGTGTTCGACACCATGCAGATCTATCTGGGCTCCATGTATGTCAACGACTTCAACCGCTTCGGCCGCGTGTTCCAGGTGCGGGCCCAGGCCGACGCGCCGTTCCGCGCCCACGCCGATGACATCCTGCAGCTGAAGACCCGCAATGCCGCGGGCGACATGGTGCCGCTGTCGTCGCTGGTGACGGTGAAGCAGACGTTCGGTCCGGAAATGGTGGTGCGCTACAACGGCTACACCGCCGCCGACATCAACGGCGGCCCGGCCCCCGGCTACTCGTCGGACCAGGCGCAAGCCGCGGCCGAGCGCGTGGCGGCGGAAACCCTGCCGCGCGGCGTGAAGTTCGAGTGGACGGACCTGACGTACCAGCAGATCCTGGCGGGCAACGCCGGCCTGTGGGTGTTCCCGATCAGCGTGTTGCTGGTGTTCCTGGTGCTGGCCGCGCTGTACGAAAGCCTGACGCTGCCGCTGGCCGTGATCCTGATCGTGCCGATGAGCATCCTGGCGGCGCTGACGGGTGTGTACCTGACGGGCAACGACAACAACATCTTCACGCAGATCGGCTTGATGGTGCTGGTGGGGCTATCGGCGAAAAACGCGATTCTTATCGTGGAATTCGCCCGCGAGCTGGAAATGAACGACGGCCGCTCCCCGCTGGAAGCCGCCATCGAGGCCAGCCGCCTGCGTCTGCGTCCGATCCTGATGACGTCGATCGCGTTCATCATGGGGGTCGTGCCGCTGGTGCTGTCGTCGGGCGCAGGCTCGGAAATGCGCCACGCAATGGGTGTCGCGGTGTTCTTCGGGATGCTGGGCGTGACGTTGTTCGGCCTGTTCCTGACGCCGGTGTTCTACGTGCTGCTGCGTTCGATGAGCGGCAAGACGCTGCACTCGGCCGCGCAGCATGAAGCGCCGGTGTGCGTGCCGCACATCGACCCGAACGCGCCGCCCGCCACGCAGCACAACGCCTGAGCCAGCCTGGAAAAATAGCCAGCGCGCCCCGTCTTGAACGGCGGGGCGCGCGCCCAAGAGAATCGTCATGAAGACCAAAAGACTGATCCGCGGTTCCGCCCTGCTTGCCGTCCTGCTCGTGCTGGCCGGCTGCGCGGTGGGCCCGACTTATGAAAGGCCCGCGGCCGCCGCACCGGCGGCCTACAAGGAAGCCGCCCTGCCCGCTTCGGAAGCGGGCACCTGGAAGGCCGCCGAGCCGTCGGAAGACGCGCTGCGCGGCGCCTGGTGGAAGGTGTTCGGCGACGAAGGCCTGAACCAATTGCAGGACGAGGCCCAAAAGGCCAACCAGAACCTGCAGGCCGCCGCGGCCCGCCTGAAGCAGGCCCGCGCGCTGCAACGCGAGGCGCGCGCCGGCTTCTTCCCGAGCCTGGACGCCGCCTTCGGCCCCAGCCGCCAACGCCCGTCGGCCGTGTCGCAAGGCCTGCCGGACGGCACGCCGACGAACCCGAGCACGACCTGGCGCGCACAAGGCACGGTGTCTTATGAAGCCGACCTGTTCGGCCGCGTGGCGTCGACGTCGGACGCAGCGACGGCAGACGCGCAGCAAAGCGAGGCGCTGTACCGCTCGGTGCTGCTGGCGTTGCAAGCCGATGTGGCGAGCACGTATTTCCTGGTGCGCGAGCAGGACGCAGAATCGGCGCTGTATAACCAGACGGTGAAGCTGCGCACGGACACGCTGCAGCTGATCCAGCGCCGCTACGACGCGGGCGATATCAGCGAGCTGGACCTGGCCCGCGCGAAGGCCGAGCTGGCTTCGGCGCAATCGGAAGCGCTGGGCATCGACCGCCGCCGCGCGGCGGGCGAGCACGCGCTGGCAGTACTGCTGGGCCGCGCGCCGTCGGAATTCACGATGCCGCCGCAACCGATCCAGAAGGTGGCCCTGTCGATCCCGGCAGGCCTGCCGTCGACGCTGCTGGAACGCCGTCCGGACATCGCGGCCGCTGAACGCGCGATGGCGGCAGCAAACTCGCGAGTGGGCGCAGCCAAGTCGGCATTCTTCCCGCGTCTGGACATCACGGGCGCATTCGGCTACGAATCATCGGAACTGGGCAACCTGTTCCAATGGTCGAGCCGCACGTTCCTCTTGGGCCCGCTGGTGGGCGCCGCGCTGTCGATGCCGATCTTCGACGGCGGCCGCCGCCAGGCCGGCCTGGACCGCGCCCGTGCAGTCTACGAGGAAGACGTGGCGGTGTACCGCCAAACGGTCCTGAACGCGTTCCGCGAGGTGGAAGACAATCTGGCAAATCTGCGAATTCTGGCGGACCAGACGCGGGCGCAAGATGCAGCAGTGGAAGCATCGGCACGGGCGGCAAAGCTGTCGCATACGCAATACCGTGAAGGCTCGATCAGCTATCTGGATGTGATCGAAGCTGACCGTAGTGTGCTGTTGCAGCAGCGGGTTGCGGTGCAGTTGAGTGGTGAGCAGGCGCGGTCGGCTGTGGATTTGATTCGGGCGATTGGGGGCGGGTGGGGGAATCCTGTGCCTGATGCTGTTGCTGCTAATCCTTGAGTGTTTCTTTGGATGGTGGGCCCTGCGGGAAGTAGTTCCTGTGGGGTCTTTTTTTTGGCGGTGATTTGATGTTTGGGCAGAGGGGTGGGCTTCGTAGGTCGCCCGTCGCGGGGGTGGCTTGCGGAGTGGGCGCCCACGATTGCGGTCCGGAGCCTTCGCTCCGGACTTCCCCCTCGTCATCTTCGTCCGCCTTCGGCTCCCTTCAGATTCCCTCGGGCGCATCGAGGTTGCCCACTCCGCAAGCCACCCCCGCGCCGGGCTACGCGTGTCTCGGTTAGTTGCGCTGCTAGACCTGTGTACAGGGAATGGAATCTGCAGGGTCGCCAAGCCGCGGCCGCGCGGGCGGCCACGTTTGGCATTGCGTTGGTGGATTGTGTTGCGACGGCGCTTCGCGCTGTTGGGGATTGGTTTTCTATTGGGTCGCACATCGTGGGGGTGGGGCGGTGATGGGCGGCGCGGCAGGCGCTTGATTGCGCATGCTGACTGTCTCGCGCGCCGCCCATCAGGCGCTGCACACTGACGTGACACTCCACGGCATCCGCGCCACTAGAAAACAGCACCGCTACCTATACGCGAGAGCGTCATCGGCGCCCGCAAGACGCCGTGTAAGCTTCGTAAGGCCGCCCGCGCGGCCGGCACGAAGCGGGCAACGCCCTACCCCGCCCACCCCCACTGACCGTGAGAAAAACGCCAAGCACACCACCCGCCCCAGAATCCGAGGCCAATCCGCAGTGTGAGCGCTTGGCGGTGTCGGTGTGGGGTGGGCGGGGCGTGTAGATGCGCCCGACGGAATCCGTAGGGAGCCGAAGGCGTACGAGGATGAGGACGGGGCAGTCCGGAGCGAAGGCTCCGGACCGCAATCGTAGCCCCGCCCACCCCACACCGACACCGCCAAGCGCGACTTAAGAACCCAAACCAAGGCACACCAAAAACTCCCCCACGGTCCTACAATCACCGCCATGTCTACGACTCGCCTTTTCTACGCGCTCTGGCCTGACGCTCCGTTGGCCACCACGCTTGCCTCTTGGGCCGATCAGGCTCGCGCGCACGCGCAGGGGCGGGTCATGCGGACCGAGACCTTACATATGACGTTGGCGTTTCTTGGGGCGGTTGATCAGGAGATTGCTGACGAATTGATTGATGCCACGCCCTACCATCGGTTGATTCCGGGGGCGGTGACCCTGGATCAGTACGGGGTTTTTGCGCGGCAGCGCATCTTGTGGGCGGGGCCCAGTCAGGTGCCGGATCTGTTGCAGGCGACCCATGATGGGTTGTGGCTGTGGTTGTCGGCGTTTGGGTTGGTGCCGCCGACGCAGCCGTTTCGGCCGCATGTGACCTTGCTGCGCAATATCGAGCAGGTCGAGCCACCGGCCGAGGTGCCTGCGCCGCAGGTGTGGCGTTATGACCGGATGGTGCTGGTGGCGTCGGAGTCGTCTACCGGGGGCAGCCGCTATCGCGTGGTGGCCCAGTCGCGGCCGCAGCCGGTTTAGGCGTTGCCTGGGTCTGGATAGGCGCGGCTGACTGGCCTTGACGCACTCTGGCACAATCGAGCGCGTCGCAACGACTTAGGATTTTCATGATCATCCTGCTCGACCAAGACGGCGTGCTGGCCGACTTCGAACATGCGTTTATCGATGCCTGGAATGAGCGTCATCCCGATATTGCGCCGGTGGCGTTTGAAGACCGCAAGTCTTTCTACATTCGTGAAGACTATGCGCCGGAACTGCGCGGCATGGCCGAGGCCATCTATACCGCGCCGGGGTTCATTCGCAATCTGCCTCCCGTTGCGGGGGCGCTGGATGCGGTGAAGGAATTGCTGGCGTTGGGCATGGATGTGCGCATCTGCACGTCGCCGTTGTCGCAATTCGAGAACTGCGTGACCGAGAAGTATCTGTGGGTGGAAAAGCACCTGGGGCGCGAAGCGACCAACCGGCTGATCCTGACCAAGGACAAGACGCTGGTGCAGGGCGATCTGCTGATCGATGACAAGCCGCTGATCCAGGGGGCGGTCAAGCCGCGCTGGAAGCATATTCTGTTCGATGCGCCCTATAACCGGGGGGTTACCGACCGGCCGCGCATCAACTGGAGCAACTGGCGCAACGTGCTGGCCGGGGAGCTTTATACCGCGGACGAATGACATCGGATGGGTGGCCAATCCGGGCCTGTTCAGTCGTCATGTTTTAGGACTATCCTGTGGTGCTGTATCCCCATTTCCTGGAGGAGCCTGCACCATGAATCTGCACCGTCTGCTCAAGCAGCGAGAAGCCGACCACAAGCCCTTGCGCGTAGCGCTGCTGGGCGCCGGAAAGTTTGGCGCGATGTTCATGAGCCAGGCTCCGCGCACGCCGGGCATGCGCCTGGTGGCGGTGGCTGACCTGGCGCCCGACCGGGCCCGCGCGGCGCTGACCCGGGTGGGGTGGCCGGCGACGGCGCTCAATGCGGCCAGCGTCAATGACGCGTTCAAGAACGGCAAGGTGTATTTCAGCGACGACCCGTACGCGGTCATCGCCAGCCCCGATGTCGATATCGTCATCGATGCCACCGGCCAGGCGGCCGCGGGCATCGGGCACGTGCTGGCCTGCTGCGAATACGGCAAGCACATCATCATGGTCAATGTCGAAGCCGACGCGCTGGCGGGGCCGTTGCTGGCCAGGCGGGCCCGCGAGGCGGGCATTGTGTATTCGCTGGCCTATGGCGACCAGCCGGCGTTGATCTGCGAAATGGTGGACTGGGCGCGCGCCAGCGGCTTCGAGGTCATGGCGGCGGGCAAGGGCACCAAGTACCTGCCTGAATTCCATACGTCGACGCCGGATACCGTGTGGCCGTACTACGGCTTCACGGCCGAAATGGTGGCGGCCGGCGACTTCAATGCGCAGATGTTCAACAGTTTCCTGGATGGCACCAAGAGCGCCATCGAAATGGCGGCGGTGTCCAATGCCACGGGGCTGTTGCCGTCGCCGTCGGGGCTGCACTTTCCGCCTTGCGGGGTGGATGACCTGGCGCGGGTGCTGCGGCCGCGCGAAGACGGCGGCATCCTGCATCATCGCGGGCAGGTCGAGGTGATTTCCTCACTTGAGCGCGATGGGCGGCCAGTGTTTCGCGACCTGCGCTGGGGCGTGTACGTGACGCTCGCGGCCGATAGCGATTATGTGCGCCGCTGCTTCAAGGAATACGGACTGGTCACCGACCCCGGCGGCAACTACACGGCCATGTACAAGCCCTATCACCTGATCGGCCTGGAACTGGGCATCAGCGTGGCCAGCGTGGGGTTGCGCCGCGAACCCACGGGTGCGCCGGCCGGCTGGCACGGCGACGTGGTGGCCACGGCCAAGCGCGATCTGCAGGCCGGGCAGCTGCTGGACGGCGAAGGCGGCTACACGGTGTACGGCCGCTTGATGCCGGCGCGCGATTCGGTCGAAGAAGGCTACCTGCCGCTGGGGCTGTCGCACCAGGTCAAGCTCAAGCACGCGGTGCGCCAGTCGCAGGCGATTCGCTGGAGCGACGTCGAATACGACGACCGCTCGCAGGCGGTGCAGTTTCGCCGCGAGATGGAACAGACCTTCGCTTGAGGGCTGGCCTGCGGCGGTCGCTACCACGACTCGCCCGCCGCAGCGCGCTCATTCGTCCACGCCTACCGGGTTCACACCGGCGCCGGCCGTTCCGCCTGGAACAGCCGCAGCCGGTCGGCCGCGTTGCGCAAGTGCTGTTCGGCTGCGCGGCCCGCGGCGTCGGGGTCGCCGTTTTCGATGGCGGCGAAGATCGCCTGGTGTTCGCTCTGCACCGCCGCCATGCGTTCGGCATACCGGCGCG
This sequence comes from Achromobacter sp. DH1f, assembly GCF_000633435.1. Classification (NCBI taxonomy): domain Bacteria; kingdom Pseudomonadati; phylum Pseudomonadota; class Betaproteobacteria; order Burkholderiales; family Alcaligenaceae; genus Achromobacter; species Achromobacter sp. DH1f. The sequence continues at coordinate 159,275 of NZ_AYMF01000018.1, forward strand.
CGGTGTTGTTGCGCGCGCTGCGGATGACACGCCGCACATTGGCTTCCAGGTAGTCGTTCAGCGCCACCAGGTGCGGGTTGTGGGTGGCCTGCACGATGGACTGGTGGAACTGGTAGTCCTCCTCGTCGCCCAGCTTGTCGTTGATCAGCGCGTATTCCATGCCGACCAGCGCCTGGCGCATCTTTTTCAGGTCGGCGTCGGTGCGGCGTTGCGCGGCGTAGCGGGCCGCGGTGACTTCGATGGACAGCATCAGTTCCAGGATGTGTTCCAGGTCCTGGCTGTCGCCCGGGGACGGCGCGGCAATGCGGAAGGCGTTGCGCTGGAAGTTCGGGTCGACGAAGACGCCGCTGCCTTGCTGCGACGTGATCAGGCCTTCGGACTTCAGGCGCGCCAGCGCCTCGCGCACCACGGCGCGGCTGACGGAGTAGATCTCGGTCAGTTGCTTTTCGGTGGGCAGGCGGTCGCCAGGCGCGAGCGCGCCCTGGCGGATCTGCTCGGCCAGCGCGTCGGCCACGCCCGCGGATAGCGAATGCTTGGGCGCGGCGCGTTGCGGGTCGGGGTCCCGCCGGTCCTGTTCGGATATGGGCTGCATGAGGTTCATTAAAACGTAAGGCGGCTCGCTGGGCGGCTACCTTGGGTTATAGGAGTTTTCGACGTTTCACTGCGGCCGCGCCCTTGAAAATTATAGGATTTTGCCGGGTTGCAAGGGCACGGCGGTTTGAGACTTTACGCGATATAGATGCCGCCGTTGACCTGCATGACTTCGCCCGTGACGAAGCCCGCCAAGGGCGAGCACAGGAAGGCGATGGCGCCGGCGATTTCGTCGGCGGTGCCAAAGCGCTTGAGCGGGGTGCTTTCCAGCAACTGGGCGCCCTTCTGGCCGATCAGGTCGTGGGTCATGGACGTGGCGATGATGCCGGGCGCCACCGCGTTCACGCGGATCTGGGGCGCCAGTTCCAGCGCCAGGCTGCGGGTGAAGCTCTGCACCGCGCCCTTGGACGCCGAATAGGCGGCGTGGGCGTAGCTGCCGCGCTGCGCGGCCAGCGAGGTCAGCAGCACGACCGAACCATTCTGGCGCAGGTGGCGCTGGGCGGCGCGGCAGACGTAGAAGGTGCCGTCCAGGTTCACGCCCATCAGCTTTTTCCAGGCCTCGTCGCTGGTGTCCTTGACCAGCTGTTCGGGGTAGATGCCGGCGCAGTGCACCAGGTGGTCCAGCCCGCCGAAGTGCTGCGCGGCGCGTTCCAGCACGCGGTCACAGTCGGCCGAGGCCGCCACGTCCAGCGCATGGGTGTAGACCCGCTGGCCGCTGGCGTCCAGTTCGGCGGCCACCTCTTCCAGGCGCGCCTTGTCGATATCGGTCAGCACCAGCCGGGCGCCGTGTGCGGCCATCAGCCGCGCGGTCGCCAACCCGATGCCATTGCCCGCGCCAGTGATGGCCACTACCTGTCCTTCGAACGAAATCATGCTGTCTCCAAAGCTTTGTTCGAGCGGCCCGCGCCGGATCCCGGCGGCCGCCCACGAATTCGATTGAACCGCCGAATCCGTTGCTTGACACGGGAAAAACGCTTGCCCTATGATTTATCGGACAACTTAATAAAGTTGCCTGACAACTTGTGATGAAAGCGTAAATCAAGCCGCGCTTCCAGGCAAGGGCGTCAGCAAAAAGCACGGCCTAGGGCCGCAGGACAGGCAGGGGACAACCAGGTGGACATCACCGGCAGCACTACCGTATTCGCGATCGCGGCAGACCCGATCGCGCACGTCAGGACGCCCCAGCGGCTCAATGCCCTGCTGCGCGAGCGCGGCGTGGACGGCGTGATGGTCCCCTTCCACGTCAAGGCCGCCGCGCTGCCCGCCCTGTTCGCGGGCCTGCGCGGCCTGGCCAACCTGGGCGGCATCGTCGTGACCGTACCGCACAAGGAAAGCGCCGCCGCCCTGTGCGATGCGCTGACCCCGGCCGCGCAATTGATCGGCGCGGTCAACGCCGTGCGCCTGCAGGATGGCTGCCTGACCGGCGGCAACTTCGACGGCCTGGGTTTCGTGGCCGGCCTGCGCAGCCAGGGCCACGACCCGACCGGACGCCACGTCTACCTGGCGGGCCTGGGCGGCGCCGGCAAGGCCATCGCCTGCGCCATCGCCGAGGCCGGCCCGGCCAGCCTCTGCCTCTACAACCGTTCGCCGGACAAGGCCGAGGCCCTGGCCGAACGCCTGGCGCATCATTACCCCGCGCTGGCCATCCACATGGGCGGCCCCCGCCCCGAGGCCTGTGACATCGCGATCAACGCGACCTCGCTGGGCCTGGCCGACACCGATCCCCTGCCCTTCCCGCTGGACGCCCTGGCGCCCGGCACCGTCGTGGCCGACGCCGTGATGAGCCGCGTCGACACGCCGCTGCTGCTCGCCGCCGCCGCGCGCGGCTGCCGCACGCATCCCGGCCTGTACATGCTGGAAGGCCAGCTCACCGAAATTGCCCGCTTCCTGGGCATACAAGAGCCGCATCAAGCAGCTTGATTGATTCACGGACCCCACACTCCCGTCCCACGGAGGAGACACGCATGAAATTGGCTTTCACTACCGGCCTGCTGTGCCTGGCCGGCATTGCCGCATCCGCGCAGGCCGCGCCCGTCAAGATCGGCCTGATCGAAACGCTGTCGGGCCCGCAGGCCTCGACCGGCCTGATGTTCCGCGCCGCGGTCAAATATGAACTGGACCGCATCAATGCGGCCGGCGGCTGGAACGGCCAGCCGCTGGAACTGGTCGAATTCGACAACCAGGGCGGCCCGGTGGGCGCATCCGATCGCTTCCGCGCAGCGGCCGCCGAAGGCGTGCAGATCCTGGTGCAAGGCTCGTCGTCGGCCATCTCGGGCCAGCTGACCGAAGACGTGCGCAAGCACAACCTGCGTAACCCGGGCAAGGAAGTCGTCTTCCTGAACGTGGGCGGCGAAGCCCTGGAACTGACGGGCCAGAAGTGCCACTTCTATCATTTCCGCTTCACCACCAATGCCGACCTGCGCGTGAAGGCGCTGGCCTCTGTCATGTCGGCCGACGGCACGCTGGGCAAGCGCGTGTACGCCATCAACCAGAACTATTCCTGGGGCCAGGACATGGAAGGCGCCACCGAGCGCTTCGCCAAGCAGTACGGCTATGAAGTGGTGGGCAAGACGCTGCACGAAGTCAACAAGATTCAGGACTTCGCGCCCTACGTGGCCCGCATCCGCGCGACCAACCCCGACACCGTCATCACCGGCAACTGGTCCAACGACCTGCTGCTGCTCATGAAGGCCACGCAGTCGGCCGGCCTGAAGGTGCGCTTTGCCACGGTGTTCCTGGACCAGGTGGGCAACCTGGCCAATGCTGGCGACGTGGCGCTGGGCCACTACATCGCGCACCCGTACAACATCGAGGCCGCGGGCGAAGAGGGCGCCAAGTTCGCCGAAGACTACAAGGCCAAGACCGGCCACTACCCCAGCTACACCGAACCGCAGACCGTCATCGGCATCACCTTCCTGGGCGAAGCGCTCAAGCAGGTCCAACCCAAGGACGGCAAGCTGTCGGTACCGGACCTGGCCCGTGCGCTGGAAAAGGTCACCTACACGTCGCCACTGGGCACCTACACCATGCGCGCCGAAGACCACCAGGTGCAACTGCCGATGGTGGTGTCCAAGGTCAGCAAGAACGCCAAGTACAAGGCCGATGGCACCGACATGGGCTTCGAGCCGGTCAAGGTGCTGGCCGCGGCGGACGTGTCCGCGCCGGTGCAGGCCACCTGCAAGATGGTTCGACCGGACTGATGGCTATGGAATACTTTACGGTCTCGCTGTTGAACGGCGTGATCTACGGCCTGCTACTTTTCATGGTGTCGGCAGGCCTGACGCTGATCTTCGGCATGATGGGCGTGCTCAACTTCGCGCACGCCTCGTTCTACATGATAGGCGCGTACGCCGCCTACACCCTGGCGCCCGTTACCGGGTTCTGGATGGCTCTGGTGCTGGCCACCGTCATCGCGGGCGTGCTGGGCATGGGGGTGGAACGCTTCTTCCTGCGCCGCGTGCACAAGTTCGGCCACGCCCAGGAACTGCTGGTGACCTTCGGCCTGGCGTTCATCGTCGCCGAGCTCATCAAGCTGTTCTACGGCGACTTTCCGGTCGACTACCGCGTGCCGGCCTTCCTGAATTTCGCGGCGTTCCGCGTGTTCGATGCCGACTACCCCTTCTATCGCCTGCTGATGGGCGGCGTGTCGCTGGCGATGTTCGGCGTGATCTACCTGCTGCTGTCGCGCACCCGCGTCGGCATCGTGGTGCGCTCGGCCATCTACCGGCCGCGCATGGCAGAAGCCCTGGGCCACAACGTGCCGCTGGTGTTCATGAGCGTGTTCGGCGTGGGCGCGGCCATGGCCGGGTTGGCCGGCGCGGTGGCCGGCGCCTTCTACACCACCAATCCGAACATGGCGCTGGAACTGGGCGTGCTGGTGTTCGTGGTGGTCGTGGTGGGCGGATTGGGGTCGCTGGGCGGCGCCATGATCGCATCGCTGCTGATCGGCCTGATCAGCTCGTTCTCGGTCGGCATCGACGCCAGCCTCGCAACCCTGTTCGGCCTGTTCGGCGCCGGCGAGTGGGCCGAAAGCGTGGGCGGCCTGATGACCGTGAAGATATCCAGCCTGGCCGCCACGCTGCCCTTCCTGCTGATGCTGGTGGTGCTGCTGGTCAAGCCGTCGGGCCTGAAAGGAGAGCAAGCATGAGCCAGGCCATGAGTTCCACTGGCCGCATCTCGGCCGCCTTGCTGCTTGTCGTCTGTGTCGCCGCGCTGTGCGCCCTGCCCTGGCTGCTGCCGGCAGGCCAGCTGGTTGCGGCGGTGCAGATGCTGATCGCGGCGCTGTTTGCCTGCGCCTTCAACCTGCTGGCGGGCCAGGGCGGCATGCTGTCGTTCGGCCACGCGGCGTATTTCGGCGTGGGCACCTTCGCCACCATCCACGCCATGAATGCACTGGGCGGCGCGGGCCTGTTGCCCACGCCCTTGATGCCGCTGGCAGGCGGCGTGGCCGGCCTGCTGTTCGGCCTGGTCGCCGGCTGGTTCGCCACCATGCGGTCCGGCGTGTATTTTTCGATGATCACGCTGGCGCTGGCCGAGCTGCTGCACGCGCTGGCCCCGCACCTGAAAGGCGTGTTCGGCGGCGAAGCGGGCCTGTCGGCCATGCGCATGCCGGCCTGGGGTTTTTCCTTCGGGTCCGACATCGAGGTGTATTTCCTGGTGCTGGCCTGGGTGCTGGTGTCGCTGGCCGCGCTGTACGGGCTGACCCGCACGCCGCTGGGCCGCCTGACGCTGGGCCTGCGCGAAAACGCCAACCGCCTGCGCTACCTGGGCTACCGCCCGCATACGCTCAAGACCCTGGTGTTCGCCTTGTCGGCCATGTTTGCCGGCATTGCCGGCGGCTTGCAGGCGCTGAACATCGAAGCCGGCAACTACGTGCTGTTCGAGGTCAAGCTGTCCACCGACGCGGTGCTGTTCGCCTATATCGGCGGCGTCAACGCGTTCTTGGGCCCCGTGCTTGGCGCATCGATCCTGACCTTCCTGTCGCAGACGCTGGCCGACATCACCCGTTCGTGGCTGCTGTACCAGGGCGTGCTGTTCGTGCTGGTGATGCTGTTCGTGCCGGACGGCCTGGTGGGCCTGGTGCAGCGCGCCGCCAAGTCGCTGCGCGAGCGCGGCCTGGCCGACTGGCTGCCGCGCGCCGCCGTGTCGGTCGCCAGCGGCCTGCTGCTGACGGCCGCCACGGTCTTCAGCGTGGAACTGCTGCAACGCATGTTCGCCCGCGACTACCGTGCGCTGCTGGCGATGAACCCCGATGCCGGCTGGCCCGCCATCGCGCTGTTCGGCCGCGACTGGGCGCCGCTGGCGCTGTCCACCTGGCTGGTGCCGCTGGCGTTGTTCGCCGCGGGCCTGGCCGCCTGCCGCTGGGCCATGGCCCTGTGGCGTAGCGGCGGCGATGCCGCGCCCGTGCTGGAGGCCGCGCGATGAGCCACGAAATCCTGACACTGACGGATGTGCGCAAGTCGTTCGGCGACGCACAGATCATTCGCGGCGTGAACCTGCAGGTGGAAGCCGGAGAACGCCATGCCGTCATCGGCCCCAACGGGGCCGGCAAATCGACGCTGTTTCACCTGATGTCCGGCTCGTTCGCGCCGACCTCGGGCGACATCACCCTGCGTTCGCGTTCCATCGGCGGCCTGCCGCCCGAGCAGATCAACCGCCTGGGGCTGGCACGCTCGTTCCAGATCACCAACGTGTTCCCGCGCCTGTCGGTGCGCGAGAACCTGCGCCTGGCGGTGCTGCGCATGCACGGGCTGGTCTACAACTTCTGGCGCCCCATCGCCCGCCACCGCGCGGTGAACGAAAACGTCGACCAACTGCTGGAAAAGGTGCGCCTGGCGCCCAAGCAGCACACCGCGGCAGGCGACCTGAACTATTCCGAGCAGCGTTCGCTGGAAATCGGCATGACGCTGGCTTCGCGTCCCAAGGTGATCCTGCTGGACGAGCCGATGGCGGGCATGTCGCAGCACGAGGTCGACTACACCGTCGAACTCATCAAGGACGTGACGCGCGACTGCACGCTGCTGATCGTCGAACACGACATGCAGGTGGTGTTCTCGCTGGCCGACCGCATCAGCGTGCTGGTCTACGGCGAAATCCTGGCCACCGGCACGCCGGCCGAGATCCGCGGCGACGCCCGCGTGCGCGAAGCCTACCTGGGAGAGGAAACGGTATGAGCATGCAATCCCCCCTGCTGGCGCTGCAAGGCGTGCACGCCCACTATGGCAAGAGCCACATCCTGCACGGCATCGATCTGACGGTGAATCGCGGCGAAGTGGTCAGCCTGCTGGGCCGCAACGGCGCCGGCCGTTCCACCACCATGAAAAGCATCATGGGGCTGGTGGACGTGACCGCCGGCCAAATCACCGTCGAAGGCCGCGACATCACTGGCAAGCGCCCCTTCGAGATCGCGCGCGCCGGGCTGGGCTTCGTGCCGGAAGAACGCGAGGTCTTCGCCAACCTGACGGTGGACGAGAACCTGCGCATGGGCGAACAGCCACCGCGCCCCGACGCGCCCGCATGGACGATCGAGCAGATGTTCGGCTACTTCCCCCGCCTGAAAGAGCGGCGCAACACGCGTGCCGGCAACCTGTCCGGCGGCGAACAGCAGATGCTGACCATGTGCCGCTCATTGCTGGGCAACCCCAAGGTCATGCTGATCGACGAACCCACCGAAGGCCTCGCGCCCAAGATCGTGGAAGTGATCGCCGATGTGATCCGCGACATCCACCAGCGCGGCGTATCGGTGGTGCTGGTCGAACAGAAGTTGACCATCGCGCTGAAGGTCTCGACCCGCGTCAGCGTGATGGGCCACGGCCGCATTGTTTTCGAAGGGCCGCCCGCGCAACTGCACGAGCGCCAGGACGTCGTGCAGGAATGGCTGGCGGTCTGACGCCGCCCGCGAACCTGCTCACGACATACCCCCATCACGCACCGTTAAAGGCAAGCACTTGGACACGACCCCTGAAGTACCGCAGTCCGACGTCATCCACCCCGATCTGCGCGGCAAGACCGTGGTGATCACCGGCGGCGCCAAAGGCATCGGCTACGCCACCGCCCAGGCCTTCGTCCGCCAGGGCGCGCGCGTCGCGCTGCTGGATATGGACCCGGCCGCGCTGGCCGAGGCCGTGGCCGGCCTGCAAGCCGCCGGCGGCGAAGCCCTGGCCGCGCAGGCCTCGGTCACCGACGCCGATGCCGTGGAGCGCGCCTTCGCCCAGGTCGAACAGGCCTGGGGCGGCATCGACGTGCTGGTCAACAACGCCGGCATCTCGGCCAACAAGCCCACGCTGGACGTCACCGTGGACGAATGGCGCCGCGCCGTCGACATCAACCTGACCGGCGTGTTCCTGTGCGCCCAGGCCGCCGGGCACCGCATGGTGCCCAAGGGCGAGGGCTGCATCATCAACCTGGCGTCGATGTACGGCGTGGTGGCGGCGCCCGACCGCGCGGCCTACTGTGCCACCAAGGGCGCGGTGGTGCTGCTGACCGAGACACTGGCCGTGGAATGGGGCCCGCAAGGCGTGCGCGTCAATGCGCTGGCGCCGGGCTACGTGGAAACGGACCTGGTGCGCGACCTAGCCGCGCGCGGCCGCCTGGACCCCGAACGCCTCAAGCAGCGCACGCCGCTGCGCCGCATGGCGCAGCCGGCCGAAATGGCCGACCTGGCGGTCTTCCTGGCCTCGCGCCAGGCCGCCTACATCACCGGACACACCCTGGTGGCCGATGGCGGCTGGAGCCGCTACAGCTACCTCTGACCGCATCGACGCTTACCTATCTTCTGGAGATTCACTCATGGCCACCTACCAACCGCTCGGCTCGCAAGCGCCCTGGCGGCAATTGACGGTCGACGCCAGCGACTGGCAGCAGGCGGACCCCGCGCTGCTGGCCACCATGCTGACGCAGCTGCACTGGATTCGCGCCTTTGAAGAGGCGGTGCTGGACCTGGCCGCCGCAGGCCTGGTGCACGGCCCGGCGCATTCGTCCGTGGGGCAGGAAGGCGGCGCCGTCGGTTCGGTGCTGGCGCTGGGCGCCGGCGACCAGATCAACGGCTCGCACCGCGGCCACCACCAGTTCCTGGCCAAGGCCTTGCAGCATGTCGCGCCGCTGGGCCTGGACCCGCGCCACCCGCTCACGCCCGCCATCGACGAAGTGCTGCACAAGACGCTGGCCGAGATCATGGGCCTGGCGCAAGGGTATTGCCGCGGCCGCGGCGGCAGCATGCACCTGCGCTGGCTGGAAGCCGGCGCGCTGGGCACCAACGCCATCGTCGGCGGCGGCGTGCCGCTGGCGGCCGGCGCGGCCTGGGCGCATCGCCATGCCGGCACCGACCGCGTGGCCGTCACCTACTTCGGCGACGGCGCGGTGAACATCGGCTCGGTGCTGGAAACGATGAACCTGACGGCCGCGTGGAAAACGCCGCTGTGCTTCTTCATCGAAAACAACCGCTATGCCGTGTCGACCACGGTGGAAGAATCCACCGCCGAGCCGCGCCTGTCGGCCCGCGGCCAGGCCTTCAACATCCCGGCCTGGCAGGTCGACGGCATGGACCCCCTGGCCGTGCACCTGGCCATGTCCGAAGCCGTGGCCCACATGCGCGCCGGCAACGGCCCGACCATCATCGAAGTGGATGTGTACCGCTTCTTCCACCAGAACGGCCCCTTCCCCGGCAGTGCCTTCGGCTACCGCAGCAAGGAAGAAGAAGCGGCGTGGCGCCGCCGCGATCCGCTGGACAGGATCGCTGCCGAGATGATCGGCCGCAAGCTCATCACGCAGGCCGAAGTCGATGCGCTGCGCCAGCAATGCAAGGACGTGATGAAGGACGTGTCGGGCCGCCTGACCGAAGCGGCCGACGGCGGCAAGCGGCGCGTGCGCGCCGACCTGTGGCCGCGCCCCGACTTCCGTGACGTGGGCCTGCGCAGCGACGGCTCGGAACTGGAAGGCCTGCGCTACCAGGACGTCGCCGACCACACCGGCGCCCGCGTCGAACGCAAGTTCGTCGATGCCGTGGCCGACGTGCTGGACCGCCGCATGGAAGCGGACCCGGGCGTCGTCGTGCTGGGTGAAGACGTGCACCGCCTGAAGGGCGGCACCAACGGCGCCACCCGCGGCCTGAAGGACAAGTACCCCGACCGCGTGCTGGGCACGCCCATTTCCGAAAACGCCTTCGCCGGCCTGGGCGGCGGCCTGGCCATGGACGGCCGCTACAAGCCGGTGGTGGAATTCATGTACCCCGACTTCATGTGGGTCGCGGCCGACCAGATCTTCAACCAGATCGGCAAGGCCCGCCATATGTTCGGCGGCGACATCGACGTGCCGTTCGTGCTGCGCACCAAGGTCGCGATGGGCACGGGCTACGGCTCGCAGCACTCGATGGATCCGGCCGGCGTGTTCGCCACCGCGCCCGGCTGGCGCATCGTCGCGCCGTCCACGCCCTACGAATACATCGGCCTGATGAATACCGCGCTGGCCTCCAAGGACCCGGTGCTCGTGATCGAGCACGTCGACCTGTACGCCTCGTCGGGCGAAGTGCCCGATGGTGACCTGGATTACGCCATTCCCTTTGGCAAGGCACGCGTGCGCCGCAACGGCAACAAGGTCACGGTGCTGACCTACCTGTCGATGGTCAGCCGCGCCCTGCAGGCCGCCGAAGAGGCCGGCGTGGACGCCGAAGTGATCGACCTGCGCACCCTGGACCGCGCCAGCCTGGACTGGGACACCATCGGCGCCAGCATCCAGAAGACCAACAACGTGCTGATCGTGGAGCAAGGCGCGCGCGGCACCTCGTACGGCGCCATGCTTGCCGACGAGATCCAGCGCCGCTACTTCGACTGGCTGGACCAGCCGGTCAAGCGCGTCACCGGCGGCGAAGCCTCGCCCAGCATTTCCAAGGTGCTGGAACGTGCGGCCTTCGCCGACACCGAAGAAGTCATCGCCGGCCTGGCCGACGTGCTGGCCGACCTGGGAGAACAGGCATGAGCGCCCCCCTGGACATGACCGTGCCGATGGAAGTCGGCCTGTGCTGCGCCGACCTGGACGCCATGCTGGCGTTCTACACCGACGTGGTGGGCCTGACGCTGGTGAACCGCGTGAGCGTGCCCGCCGACAAGGCCCGGGCCACCGGCCTGACGCAACACGGTTACGACGTGGCACGCCTGCAGACAAGCTACGGCGAGCGCATCAAGCTCTTGCAACCCACCAAAGCCCCGGAACCCGCGGTGCGCGGCGTCGCCATCCTGGACCGCCAGGGCGCCACCTACCTGACCTTCATCGTGCGCGACCTGGCGGGCACCGTGGCGCGCCTGCAAGCGCGCGGCGTGGCGTTCGACAGCGCGCCCGCGCCGATGCAAGTGCGCCCCGGCACCTGGCTGGCGTTCTTCCGCGACCCCGAGGGCAATGTGCTGGAACTGGTCGAATACGACGACCCGGCGGCCTACCGGCCCGACCTGGCCGCGCACGCAGAATAGGACGAACAACGTGGCAACCCTGATCAAACTCCCCTCCGTCGCCGCCGACACCGATGGCGGCACGCTGCACCAGTGGCTCAAGCAGGAAGGCGACAGCGTCGCCGTCGGCGACGCGCTGGCCGAAATCGAAACCGAAAAGGCCATCGTCGAGATCAACGCCGAACAGGCCGGCGTGCTGGGCCGCATCGTCGTGCAGGCCGGCGCTGCCTCGGTGCCCATCAACACCGTCATCGGCGTGCTGCTGGCGCCGGGTGAAGGCGCGGCGGATATCGACCGCGCGTTGGCGGAAAGCGGCGCTGCCGCTGGCGGCGCGGGAACGCCGGCAGAAGCGGCGGAGGCCGGCAAGGCCGGCGCATCGACGGGTGCTTCTACACCCGCGTCGGCAGCGCCAGTTGCCGAAGCCGCAGCTGCCGCCGCCTCTACTTCGTCATCGGCCGGCCGAACGTCGGCTGTCGCATCGACCGCCACCGCATCGCGTTCCGCCACGCCCGGCGCCCGCGTCTTCGCCAGCCCCCTGGCCCGCCGCCTGGCCGCGCAATGGCATGTGGACCTGCTGGCCGTGCAAGGCACCGGCCCGCACGGCCGCATCGTGCGCCGCGACGTCGAAGCCGCGCGCGACCAGACCCCAGCCGCCATCGCCCAGCCGGCATCCGGCCGCGCGCCGGCCCGCCGCGTCCCGCACACCGGCATGCGCCGCGCCATCGCCCGCCGCCTGACCGAAAGCAAGCAGCATGTGCCGCACTTCTACCTGACGCTGGACTGCCGCATGGACGCGCTGCTGGCCCTGCGTTCACAGGCCAACCACGGCGGCACGGTCAAGCTGTCGGTCAATGACTTCATCGTGCGCGCCGCTGCCCTGGCGCTGCGCGAAGTGCCCGAGGTCAATGTCAGCTGGCACGACGACGCCATCGAATTCCATGTCGGCGCCGACGTCAGCGTGGCAGTGGCCACCGACGGCGGCCTGGTCACGCCCATCGTGCGCGACGCCGACGTGAAGCCCCTGTCCGCCATCGCCACGGAAATCGTGGAGCTGGCCGGCCGCGCCAAGATCAACCGGTTAAAGCCCGAGGAATTCACCGGCGGCTCGCTCACGGTCAGCAACCTGGGCATGTACGGCATCAAGCAGTTCGCCGCCATCATCAACCCGCCGCAAGCCGCGATCCTGGCCGTGGGCGCGGCCGAACGCCGCCCCATCGTGACCGAGAGCGGCGACCTGGCCGCCGCCACGGTGATGACCGTGACGCTGTCGGCCGACCACCGGGCCGTTGACGGCGCCGTGGGCGCGCGCTGGCTGGCGGCCTTCAAGTCGCTGATCGAAAACCCCGTGCGCATCCTGCTGTGAGTCCCGCCATGACCAAGACGACGTTTGACCTGGTGGTCGTGGGCGGCGGCCCCGGCGGCTACGTGGCCGCCATCCGCGCCGCGCAACTAGGCCTGTCCACCGCGCTGGTAGAGCGCGCCGAACTCGGCGGCATCTGCCTGAACTGGGGCTGCATTCCCACCAAGGCCCTGCTGCACAGCGCCACCGTGCTGCGCGCCTGCCGCGACGCTGCCCACTACGGCGTGACGGGCGTCGCCGACGCCCAGCCCGACCTGGCCGCCATGGTGGCCCGCTCGCGCAAAGTCGCTGGCCGCCTGGGCCAGGGCGTGGCCCACCTGATGAAAAAGAATGCGGTCACGGTATTCACCGCCAGCGCCAAACTGGCCGGCAGCGGCCGCGTGGCGCTGGACAACGGCACGACGCTGTCTGCCCGCCACATCATCCTGGCCACCGGCGCACGCGCCCGCGAACTGCCCGCCCTGCCCAGCGGCGAACGCATCTGGACCTACCGCCAGGCCCTGACGCCCCCGGCCCTGCCCAAGTCGCTGCTGGTCGTGGGCGCAGGCGCCATCGGCGCCGAATTCGCCAGCTTCTACCGCGCCGTGGGCGTCGACGTCACGCTGATCGACATGACCGCGGACATCCTGCCGCAGGAAGACGCCGACATATCCGCCCTGGCCCGCAAGGCCTTCGAAAAGCAGGGCATCCGCGTGCTGACCCAATGCGCCGTCAAGTCATCCAGCCTGACCGCCACCGGCGTCAAGGTCGTGCTCGATCAACAGGGCAAACAGACCGAACTGGAAATCGACCGCGTCATCGTCGCCGCCGGCATCGTCGGCAACGTCGAAAACCTGGGCCTGGAACAGACCCGCGTCAAAGTCGAGAAGACCCACATCGTCACCGACGGCCTGTGCCGCACCGCCGAACCCGGCGTCTACGCCATCGGCGACGTGGCCGGCGCCCCCTGGCTGGCCCACAAGGCCAGCCACGAAGCCGTACTGTGCGTCGAAGCCATCGCCGGCCAGCCCGTCCACCCCATCGACCCGCTGCGCATCCCGGCCTGCACCTACTCGCATCCCCAGGTCGCCAGCATCGGCATGACCGAAGCCCGCGCCCGCGAACAGGCCAGGCAGACCGGCCGCGACATCCGCATCGGCAAATTCACCTTCGCCGGCAACGGCAAAGCCATCGCCATGGGCGAAGATCAGGGCCTGGTCAAAACCGTCTTCGACGCCGCCACCGGCGAACTGCTCGGCGCCCACATCATCCACCCCGAAGCCTCGGAACTGATCACCGGCTACGGCGTCGCCACTGCGCTCGAAGCCACCGAAGAAGACCTGATGCACACCATCTTCGCGCACCCGACCTTGTCGGAAACCTTGCACGAATCGGTGCTGTCCGCGTTCGGCCGCGCACTGCACGGATAAAGCATCGCAGCACCCGGCGCGCGGCATGCCGTGCTACGGCCTGCGTGCAGGATGCCGCGAGCTGAGCGCTGCGGGCCGAACGCTGCGTGCCAGGTGCAATCGCCCCTGGCACGCCTCTTTCACAACCGGCTGGCGAAGAAATCCAGAAAGCACGCAATCCGCCGCGACAACTGCGTATTGCGGTAGTACACCGCATGCATCGGCTGCAGGTAATCGGTGTGGATGTCTTCCATGATCCGCACCAACCGCCCCGCTTCCAGATCTTCCTGCGACACAAAGTCCGACAGGCAGGCAATCCCCACCCCCCGCAACGCCAGCTGCCGCTGCGTTTCACCGCTGGACGTCGCCAACGTAGGCGTCGCCAGATAACTCGACCCGCCCGCATGCCGCAGCGGCCAGACATTCAGGCTTTCAGGCTGCGTGAACCCCAGCAGCTCATGCCCGTCCAGATCGTCCACTGTCTTCGGCACCCCACGCCGCGCCAGATAATCCGGACTCGCCATCAACCACCGCGGCCGCGGCCGCAACGGCCGCGCATGCAACGTCGAATCATTCAACGGCCCCATGCGCAACGCCACATCCGTACGATGCTCGATCAGATCCACAATCCGATCATTGCTGGTCAGCTCCAACGAAATCGCCGGATACTCCCGCCGAAAATCCGCCACATGCGGCACCACGCAATGCAGCATCACCGGCACCGATGCATCCACCCGCAACCGCCCTGCCGGCTGCTGATTCACGATGCGCATGCATTCTTCGGCCTCTTCCAACGACTGCACAATCTGCCGCGCCTTCTGCAAAAAGTGCGCCCCCTCCGCCGTCAACTCCATCCGCCGCGTCGTCCGCGTCAACAACGCCACCCCCAAATCCTCTTCCAACCGCGACAACCCCCGACTCACCCCCGAAGCCGTCTGCCCCAACATCTCCGCCGCAGCACTCATGGACCCCGCGTCAACAACGCCCAGGAACAACCGCAAAGCATCAGAATTCAGGCTCATTTTTGACCCCCAGTCACGAATACCCAAATTCTATAACCACCCCCCAACATTAGTAGCGGCGCGGATGCCGTAACGTTCCAAGTCAATCTGCAGCGCCCGATGGGCGGCGCGCGAGACGGTCTGCATTCGCAAGCAAGAGTCTGCTCGCGCCGCCCATCACCGCCCCTCCCCCCTGACTGCGAACCAATAGAAAACCAATCTCCAACAGCGCGAAGCGCCCCCGCAACACTGTCAGCAACACGAACGCCAAACGTGGCCGCCCGCGCGGCCGCGGCTTGGCGACCCTGTAGATCTCATGCCCTGACCACAGGTCTAGCAGCGCAACGAACCGAGACACGCGTAGCCCGTCGCGGGGGTGGCTTGCGGAGTGGGCAACCTCGATGCGCCCGAGGGAATCTGAAGGGAGCCGAAGGCGGACGAAGATGACGACGGGGCAGTCCGGAGCGAAGGCTCCGGACCGCAATCGTGGGCGCCCACTCCGCAAGCCACCCCCGCGACGGGCGACCTACGAAGAACAAACAATTCAACGCACAAAAAAAACGGCGCCCTCAAGGCGCCGTTCCCTAATTCACCAGCAAAGCATCACCGCTTCTGCTTCAACTGCGACAAATCCCGCACAGCCCCCCGATCCGCAGAAGTCGCCAACGCCGCATAAGCCTGCAACGCCAACGAAACAACCCGCTCCCGCCCCACAGGCTCCCAAGCATTCTCCCGAGCTTCCATAGCCGCCCGACGCCGAGCCAGTTCCTCATCAGAAACCGCCAGATGCATCTTCCGATTCGGAATATCGATCTCGATCGTATCCCCGTCTTCCACCAGCCCGATCGTGCCGCCTTCCGCCGCTTCCGGCGACGCATGCCCGATCACCAGCCCCGACGAGCCGCCCGAAAAACGCCCATCCGTAAACAGCGCGCACGTCTTGCCCAGGCCCTTGGACTTCAGGTAAGACGTCGGGTACAGCATCTCTTGCATCCCCGGACCGCCCTTCGGGCCTTCGTAGCGGATCACCACCACGTCGCCCGCCACGATCTTGTCGCCCAGAATGCCTTCCACCGCGTCGTCCTGGCTCTCGAACACCCGCGCACGGCCCGTAAAGACCCATTGCGACTCGTCCACACCCGCCGTCTTCACAATGCAGCCCTTCTCGGCCAGATTGCCGTACAGCACTGCCAGGCCGCCGTCCTTCGAGTAGGCGTTTTCCTTGCTGCGGATGCAGCCCGTCTTGCGGTCCGTATCCAGCGTCAGGAACGTAGCGTCCTGGCTGAACGCCACCGTCGTCGGGATGCCGCCGGGGGCCGCGCGGTAGAACTTCTGCGCCGCTTCACCCGCGCCGCCCGCCACGTCCCATTGTTCGATGGCCTTGCCCAGCGTGCCGCTGTGCACGTTGCCGCAGGACAGGTCCAGCAGGTCCGCACGCGCCAGTTCACCCAGGATGCCCAGGATGCCGCCGGCGCGGTGCACGTCTTCGATGTGGTACTTGTCGGTGGCAGGGGCCGCCTTGCACAGGCACGGCACCTTGCGCGAAATGCGGTCGATGTCCGCCATCGTGAAGTCCACGCCCGCTTCCTGCGCCGCGGCCAGCAGATGCAGCACCGTGTTCGTCGAGCCGCCCATCGCCACGTCCAGCGCCATCGCGTTCTGGAACGCGGACTTGGTCGCGATATTGCGCGGCAGCACCGATTCGTCTTCTTCCACGTAATAGCGGCGGCACAGGTCCACCACCAGGCGGCCGGCTTGCTCGAACAGACCCTTGCGCCAGGCATGCGTGGCCACGATCGTGCCGTTGCCCGGCAGCGCCAGGCCGATGGCCTCGGTCAGACAGTTCATCGAGTTGGCCGTGAACATGCCGGAACAGGAGCCGCAGGTCGGGCACGCGCTGCGTTCGACTTCCGCCACTTCCGCGTCCGACACCTTCGGGTCGGCCGCCTTGATCATCGCGTCGATCAGGTCGATCTTGGCGATGACCTTGCCGTCCGTCGGCGACTTGACCTTGCCCGCTTCCATCGGGCCGCCCGACACGAACACCACCGGGATGTTCAGGCGCATCGCGGCCATCAGCATCCCCGGGGTGATCTTGTCGCAGTTCGAGATGCAGACCATCGCGTCGGCACAGTGCGCGTTCACCATGTATTCGACCGAGTCGGCGATCAGTTCGCGCGACGGCAGCGAATACAGCATGCCACCGTGGCCCATGGCGATGCCGTCATCGACGGCGATGGTGTTGAATTCCTTGGCGACGCCGCCGGCGGCTTCGATTTCCTTGGCGACCAGCGCGCCCAGGTCGCGCAGGTGCACGTGGCCCGGCACGAACTGCGTGAACGAGTTGACCACCGCGATGATCGGCTTGCCGAAGTCTCCGTCCTTCATGCCGGTGGCGCGCCAGAGGGCGCGGGCGCCGGCCATATTGCGGCCGTGGGTCGAGGTGCGGGAACGGTAGTGCGGCATGATCTTGTCTCAGGCGGTTAGCGTGGGCGGCAAAACGGTAAATAATACGCTGGTTCCGGCCGGCAGCGTCCGCAGGCCACCCTGGGGCCGCTACATGGCCATCAGGCGGACGCCGTGCCGCGGGCCGCGAATGCGCTGGGTGGCTCGCCCAACGCCTTGCGAAACATCGCCGCGAACGCGCTGGGGCTTTCGTAGCCCAGGTCCAGCGCCACGTCCAGCACCCGGTCGCCGCGCGCCAGCCGCTCCATTGCCGCCAGCAGCCGCGCCTGCTGGCGCCAGCGGCCGAAGGTCATGCCCGTATGGCGCAGAAACAGGCGGTGCACCGTCTTGGGATCCACCCCCAATTCCCGCGCCCAGTCGGCCGCGCCCACCTGACGCTCGGGATGGCGCACGATGGCGCGGCAGATGCGGGCCAGGCGCGGCTCGGACGGCTGCGGCAGGTGCAGCGGCAGCACCGGATCTTGTTTCAGTTCGTCCAGCAGCAGCATCATCAGGCGGCCGTCACGCGTGCCGGGCTGCCAGTCCAGCGGTACCTCGGCGGCTG
Source organism: Achromobacter sp. DH1f (assembly GCF_000633435.1). Lineage (NCBI taxonomy): Bacteria > Pseudomonadati > Pseudomonadota > Betaproteobacteria > Burkholderiales > Alcaligenaceae > Achromobacter > Achromobacter sp. DH1f. The sequence goes on from NZ_AYMF01000018.1 coordinate 177,064, forward strand.
CCACCATCAGCTCGCGCAGCAGCGGCGACACCGACAGCACACAGCATTCGGCCGGCAGATGCGCCACCGCGCCCGGTTCGACGAACACCGTGCGCATGCGCGGCTCGCCGCTCATGCGGATGGCGTGCGGCATCCAGGCCGGCACCCAGACGCCGCGCGTGGGCGGCACCACCCAGATGCCCGCGTCGGTATCCACCACCATCACCCCGGAAATCGCGTACAGCAGCTGCGACCGGCGATGCCGGTGGCGCCGCACGCGATGGCCGTCCTCGTAATCCACCGCCAGTCCGGCCACCGGGCGTAGCGAGGATTCGTACGGAAACAGGTCCAGGCCGGCAGGTTTGCGGGCCTTGGATGCGCCGGGCGGCGAAAGGGATTTGTCCATTTCTCGGTGATTGATATCGACATAGCGGTAGATGGCCTTTCCCAGTGTACCGACCCACCCGGCCGTCCTGTCTCATTGCCGCGTTCAGCGCCGCAGCGCCAGCAAGGCCTCTTGCAGGTGCCGCAAGCCCCGGCTGAGCGGCTTGTCGCGGCGCACGACGATGGCCAGCGTGCGCGACAGGCGCGGCGTCAGCGACCGCACGACCAACGCACTGCGCTGGCCCGCGCCCGACACCGCCAGCCTGGGCAGCACCGCGCAGCCCAGGCCTGCAGCCACGATTTCCTTCATGGCCTCGGTGCTGCCCAGTTCCATCACCGGCTTGGCCGCCACGCCCGCGGCTTCGAACCAGTCGTCCACCAGCCGGCGGGTGCGCGCGCCCGGTTCGAACAGCACCAACGGCAGCGCGGCCAAGGCCTGCGGCGTGGCCGCATCGGGAATGGCCAGCGCGCCGCGCGCGGGAAAGATCGCCACGAATTCGTCTTCGAGTACCGGCGTGGCCTCGATCATGCGGCCCGGCGCCGGCAGCGTCACCAGGCCGATGTCCAGCGTATTGTTTTCCAGTCCGCGCAGCATGTCGGCGGTGTTGCCGGTGCTGGCCACTACATCCAACGCCGGAAAACGGCGCCGCAGGTCGGCCAGCAGGGGGGGCAGCAAGTAGGTGCAGGCGGTGGCGCCGGTGCCCAGGCGCACCCGGCCCGTCACCTGGGAGGCATGCGCCGTCATGGCCTGTTCAGCCTGCGTCAGCGCGGCGTCGATCGCGCGGATGTGGGTCAGCAATTCCAGCCCGGCGGCGGTGGGGCCCGCGCGACGCCCCACGCGTTCGACCAGCTTCAGGCCGAAGCGGCGTTCCAGCTTGCGCATCTGCAGGCTGACCGCCGGCTGCGTGATGCCGCCGCGCTCGGCGGCCGCCGAAAAGCTGCCCAGTTCGATGACCTGCGCAAAGGTGCGCAGGGCGTCCAGGTTCAGTCCTCGCATGTGCCCGCTCCGTGAGATTTCCCGGCCCCGTGCCGTGCCCCATGGCGACCGGTGATGGGGCGGCACAAATCAAAGTTTTACTTATGTTTTTCATAATAAACCAAAGCTTTATTTATGCATGGCGTTGCGCCACACTGGCGGCTGCTTGTCCCGCCTGCATGGCGCTTTGCCTGCCCACCCTTTTCGCATTCCGTTTCCATGTCGCAACCCGCCCCCACCGTTCTGATCCGCGATAGCGCGGAAGCCGACCTGCCCGCCATCAAGGCCATCTACGCGCACCACGTGCAGCACGGCACCGCGTCGTTCGAACTGGACCCGCCGTCCATTGCCGACATGCGCCAGCGGCGCGCCGGCATCCTCGAAAAGGAAATGCCCTACCTGGTGGCCGAGATCAACGGCGAAGTCGTGGGCTATGCCTACGTCACCGCCTACCGTCCGCGCCCGGCCTATCGCCACACCGTCGAAGACTCCGTCTACGTCAAGGCCGGCCGCGCCGGCCTGGGCATCGGCGGCAAGCTGCTGGCCGCGTTGATCGACCGCTGCACCGCGGCCGGCTGGCGCCAGATGCTGGCCGTGGTGGGCGACAGCCGCAATGCGGCGTCGCTGGCGGTGCATGCGCGCCAGGGCTTTCATCCGGTCGGCACGCTGCGGTCGGTGGGCCACAAGCATGGCGAATGGCGCGACACGGTGCTGATGCAACGTGCGCTGGGCGAGGGCGACGCGACGCCGCCGCAACGCCCGTGATCGCCCCGCGGGCCATCGTCTGCCTGGGGCTGACCCAGCTGGTCGGCTGGGGCGTCACCTTCTACCTGATCGGCGCGCTGGGCCCGGACATGGCCGCGGACCTGGGCTGGAACGCCGCCACCGTGTACGGCGGCTTCTCGGCCGCCATCGTCGTCATGGCGCTGGTGTCGCCGCTGGCCGGCCGCGCGGTCGACCACTGGGGCGGCCACCGCGTCATGCCCGCGGGCGCCGTATTGGCCGCCGCCGGCTGCGCCGCGCTGGCCGCCACCCACGGCGTCGTGACGTACTTCGCAGCCTGGATGCTGCTGGGCGTGGGCATGCGGCTGTGCCTGTACGACGCTGCCTTTGCGTCACTGGCGCGCGCCGCCGGGCCTGCCGCGCGGCGGCCGATGTCGCAGATCACGCTGTTCGGCGGCTTGGCCTCTACGGTGATGTGGCCGGTGGGCCACGCGCTGTCGAGCTGGCTGGGCTGGCGCGGCGCCGTGCTGGCCTATGGCGCGTTGGCGCTGACCACGCTGCCGCTCTACCTGGCGCTGCCGCGCGCCCGCTACGCCGCGCCCATCAAGGATGCCGGCCAGGCCGGCACGGGCCTGGCGCGCGACAAGGCCGAGCGCCGTCTGGCTGGCCTGCTGTACGCGGCGATCGCCATGCTGACCAACTTCCTGGCGGCCGGCAACGCGGCCCACCTGATCCCGTTGCTGTCAGGGCTGGGCCTGGCCGGCGCGATGGCCGTGAATATCGCGGCTCTGTGGGGCGTCGGGCAGTTCGCCTCGCGGCTGGCCGACGTGGCGCTGGGCTCGCGCCTGCATCCGCTGACGCTCACGCTGGCGGTGGCGGCGCTATTGCCGCTGTGCTTCGGACTGGCGCTGCTCTCCGGCGGCAGCCTGGTTGCGCTGGCCGCCTACGCCTTGCTGTACGGCGCCTGCAACGGCCTGATGACCATCACGCGGGGCACGCTGCCGCTGGCGTTGTTCGACTTTCGCAGCTACGGCGCGCTGGTGGGCGCCCTGCTCATCCCCAGCTTCCTCTTGACCGCGGCCGCGCCGGTAGCCTATGCCTACGTGGTCGAACAGCACGGGGCACGCGCCGCGATGGGCCTGTCGGCCGGATTGGCCACGGCCATCCTGGCCGCGGCGCTGGCATTGCGCTGGCGCTTCATCGCACGCGCCCGGAACGGATCAGGAAACTAGGCCGACGCGGCTGCCCATTTTTCCCAGCCTGCCAGCCGCAGCTTGCACGCCGGGCACGTGCCGCAACCGTAGCCCCAGGCATGCCGCGCGCCGCGCTCGCCCAGGTAGCAGGTGTGGCTTTCTTCGACGATGGTCTCGACCAGCGCGTCGCCGCCCAAGGTATGCGCCAGCGCCCAGGTTTCGGACTTGTCGATCCACATCAGCGGGGTCTCGATGGTGACCCGGCTGCCCAGGCCCAGGCCCAGCGCCACCTGCTGCGCCTTGATGGTGTCGTCGCGGCAATCGGGGTAGCCGGAAAAATCGGTTTCGCACATGCCGCCCACCAGCACGTCCAGCTGGCGTCGGTAGCCCAGCGCGGCGGCCAGCGTCAGGAATAGCAGGTTGCGGCCCGGCACGAAGGTATTGGGCAGGCCATTGGCCTGCATCTCGATGGCGCGGTCGCTGGTCATGGCGGTGTCGCCCACCTGGCCCAGCACCTTCAGGTCCAGCAGATGGTCTTCGCCCAGGCGCGGCGCCCACTCGGGAAAGCGCGCGCGGAATTCGCGCAGCACGTTCAGGCGCGCATCGAGCTCGATGCGGTGGCGTTGGCCGTAATCGAACGCCACGGTTTCCACATGGGCATAGCGGTCCAGCGCCCAGGCCAGGCAAGTGGTGGAATCCTGGCCGCCCGAAAACAGCACGAGCGCGCGACGTTGGTGATTTTGCATGAAAGGGGGTTTCTGGAAAGACGAAGGGATAGGCCAGACTTTACCGCAGCCACGCGCCTTTCCCGTAAGGAAGCCTGCGTAAAATCGATCCGTTTTTCATCCCGGTTTCACAGTAGCGCGCACGTTCCCACCCTTCCCATTCCCGCAGCCCGACGGATCTCCCGCCCGATGAATGCCAGCCGCCCGCAGTCCGATTCAGCAGAACCCTTGCGTCACGACATCCGGCTGCTAGGCCGGTTACTGGGCGAAGTCATCGCCGAATGCGAAGGTAAACGCGTCTTCGACACCATCGAAACGCTGCGCCGCACCGCCGTCAAATTCCGCCGCGAAGGCAACGATGCCGACGGCAAACTGCTGGAACAGCGCGTCAAGCGCCTGGAAGGCAGCGACCCGAACTCGGTCGCGCGCGCCTTCAGCTATTTCCTGCACCTGGCCAACATCGCCGAAGACCGCGATCAGAACCGCCGCCAACGGGCCCGCGCCCTGACCGGTGACGCCCCCGCGCGCGGCAGCCTGCGCGATGCCGTGCAGGCGCTGGGCCGCCAAGGCGTATCGGCCGCGCGCATCCGCCGCCTGCTGGCCGATGCCTGCGTCATGCCCGTGCTGACGGCCCACCCCACCGAAGTGCAGCGCAAGAGCACGCTGGACGTGCACCGCGAAATCGCCACCGCGCTGGCCCAGCGCGACACGCCGCTCACCCCCGAAGAACTGGCCGAACTCGACGCCGCGCTGCTCGGCCGCGTGGCCACGCTGTGGCAGACCCGCATGTTGCGCTACACCCGCCTGACGGTGGCCGACGAAATCGAGAACGCGCTGTCGTACTACCGCAGCACCTTCCTGCCCGTCATTCCGCGCGTGTACGCCGACCTGTCCAAGCTGCTCAACCGCGACGGCCCCAAGCCCTTTGCCGCCCCGCCCGCGCCGCTGGAACCCTTCCTGCGCATGGGCAGCTGGATCGGCGGCGACCGCGACGGCAACCCCAACGTCGATGCCGGCACGCTTGAACGCGCCCTGCTGCGCCAGGCCACCGTGCTGTTCGAGCACTACCTGCAGGAAGTCCACGCGCTGGGCGCCGAGCTTTCCATCACCACCCTGCTCATCGCCGCCGATGCCGACCTGCTGGCCCTGGCCGACCGCAGCGGCGACGACTCCCCCCACCGCAGCGACGAACCCTACCGCCGCGCGCTGGTCGGCGTCTACGCCCGCCTGGCCGCCACCGCCCAGCGCCTGACCGGCCAGAACCTGGCCCGGCGCAGCACGGTGGCCGCCGCGCCGTACGACGCGCCCCAGGAACTGGCCGCCGACCTCGCCGTCATCGCCGCGTCGCTGGCCGCCCACCACGGCGCCCCCATCGGCAAGCTGCGCCTGGCCGGCCTGCAACAGGCCGTGGAAGTGTTCGGCTTTCACCTGGCCACCGTCGACCTGCGCCAAAGCTCCGACGTGCACGAACGCGCGCTGGCCGAGCTGTTCACCCGCGCAGGCGCCACCCACGACGGCCAGCCGCTGGACTACCTGGCCCTGGACGAAGCCGCCCGCGTCGCGCTGCTGCGCGCCGAACTGGCGCAGGCCCGCCCGCTGGCCTCGCCCTGGATCGCCTACAGCGAAGACACCACCCGCGAACTGGCCGTGCTGCGCGCCGCTGCCGCTGGCCGCCAGCGCTACGGCAAGCAGGCGGTACGCCAGACCATCGTCTCGCACACTGAAACTCTCAGCGACCTGCTCGAAGTGATGGTGCTGCAGAAAGAGGCCGGCCTGATCGCCCCCGCGGGCCAGGACATTCCGCCCGAAGACGGCCTGATGGTCGTGCCGCTGTTCGAGACCATTCCCGACTTGCAGCGCGGCGCCGACATCATGGCCGCCTGGCTCGACCTGCCCGAAATCCGCCAGCGCGTGAAGCAGGCGCAGAACGGCGCCCAGGAAGTCATGCTGGGCTATTCCGACAGCAACAAGGACGGCGGCTTCCTCACGTCCAACTGGTCGCTCTACCAGGCCGAACGCGCCCTGGTCGACGTCTTTTCCGCGCGCCACGTACGGCTGCGCCTGTTCCATGGCCGCGGCGGCTCGGTCGGCCGGGGCGGCGGCTCCAGCTTCGACGCCATTCTGGCCCAGCCCCCCGGCACCGTCGCCGGCCAGATCCGCCTGACCGAACAGGGCGAAGTCATCCAAAGCAAGTACAAAGACGCCGAGGTCGGCCGCTGGCACCTGGAACTGCTGGTCGCGGCCACCCTGGAATCCAGCCTGGCGCCGCGCGCCGAAGCCACCAGCGCCGAAGACGCGCACATGGCCCACCATGGCCCGGCCATGACGTTCATGTCCGAAACCGCGCAGCGCAGCTACCGCGGCCTGGTCTACGACACGCCGCGCTTTGCCGAATACTTCTTTGCCGCCACGCCCATCGCCGAAATCGCCGGTCTGAACATCGGCTCACGCCCTGCTTCCCGCAAAAAGGGCCAGCGCATCGAAGACCTGCGCGCCATTCCCTGGGGCTTTTCCTGGGCCCAATGCCGCCTGATGCTCACCGGCTGGTACGGCATGGGTTCGGCCATCGAGGCCTACCTGGAAACCGGCGCCCCCGACGCCCCGCGCTCCAAGCGCGGCCGCCTGGCCCAGCTCCGAGAAATGGCGCAGGACTGGCCTGCCTTCCGCACCCTGCTGTCCAACATGGAAATGGTGCTGGCCAAATCCGACCTGGCCATTGCCGCCCGCTACGCCCAGCTTGTGCCCCAGCGCGGCTTGCGCGAAAAGATCTTCGGCCAGATCAGCGCCGAACACGCGCGCACACTGGCCATGCTGAAACTGCTGACCCGCCGCGAACTCCTGGCCGACAACCCCACGCTGCAAGACTCGCTGCGCGAACGCTTCGCCTACATCGACCCGCTGAACTACCTGCAGATCGACCTGATCCGCCGCCACCGCGCCGCGCTGAAGCACCCCAACCCCGACGCCGACGAACGCGTGCAACGCGCGATCCACCTGACTATCAACGGCATCGCGGCGGGGCTGCGCAATTCGGGTTGAGTGACCGCGCATGGCTGGGCCCGGCGCCCGGCCATGCATTGCGGGGGTGCCGGTCTACGCTATAAAATGAGTATTATTCTCATCTCATTGCGCCGGGCCTTCCGCATGCCTTTGCGCCGGAGGCCGTGCCATGTCCCCCCCCGAATCCGCCGTGCCGCGACAGGGCATCGAGAGCCTGTATGCCGAACACCATGGCTGGCTGCGCAGCTGGTTGCGGCGGCGGCTGGGCGACGCCTGGGACGCGGCCGACCTGGCGCACGACACCTACCTGCGCATCCTGCACAGCGGCCGCCTGCCCGAACCGCACCAGTCGCGCCAGCATCTGGCGCAGATCGCCCGCTGCCTGGTGATCGACCTGCACCGCCGCCGCCAGATCGAAGCCGCCTACCTGGAAACCATCGCCCACCTGCCGCGCCCGCAGGCGCCCTCGGAAGAAGCGCGCGCGCTGGTCATCGAGGCCCTGGTCGAGATCGACGCCATCCTCAACCAGTTGCCGGCCAAGGCGCGCGAAGCGCTGCTGCTGTGCAAGCTGGACGGCCTGCCCTACAGCGACATCGCAGCGCGGCTGGGCGTGTCGGTGTCGTCGGTGAAGAAGTACATCGCTGCCGCCCTGCTGGCCTGCTACCAGGCGCAGTGGGCGGCGCACGGTTGATGCCATGACAGACGCCTCCCGCGTGGCCCAACCGGCCCTGGACCCCGCCATCCTGCAGCAGGCGGCCGAATGGATCGCCCAGTTGTGGTCGGACGACGTCACCGACCAGGACCGCACCGACTGCGCCCGCTGGCGCGCCAGGCACCCCGATCACGAACAGGCCTGGCAGCGCCTGCTGGCGTTCGAGGGCAAGCTCCTGGGCTTGCCGCGGGACGCCGCCCGCCATGCCCTGCACCGCCCCGCAACCCGCGCCGGCCGGCGCCGCGCCCTGCGCGCGCTGAGCCTGGGAGTGATCGTGCTGGGCGCCGGCTATGCCGCACGCAGCACCGGCACCTGGCAGCGCGCAGCAGCCGACTACCGCAGCGCCACGGGCGAAATCCGCGACCTGACCCTGCCGGACGGCACCCGCGTCACCTTGTCCACCGCGTCGGCCATCGACCTGCGCTTTTCCGATACGGAACGCCTGGTGGTGCTGCGCGCAGGCGAAATCCTGATTGCCACCGCGCCCGATACCGCCGCCCAGGCGCGCCCCTTCCTGGTCCGCACGCAGCACGGCTCGGTACAGGCGCTGGGCACGCGCTACAGCGTGCGCGATGACGACGACACCACGCGCGTGGCGGTGTTCGAAGGCGCCGTTGAAATCCGACCCATGGACGCGCCGGGCCGGGCCGTCCGCCTGGATGCAGGCCAAGGCTCGCGCTTTTCGCGCGACCGCGTCGAGCCGCCCGCGGCCGCGAACGATGACGCGGCCGCCTGGAGCCGGGGCCTGCTGGTGGCCGACGGCATGCGCCTGGAAGACTTCACCGCCGAACTGGCGCGCTACCGGTCCGGCGTCGTGCGCTGCGATCCCGCGGTCGCCGACCTGCGCGTGAGCGGCGTGTTTTCACTGCGCGACACCGACAGGGCGCTGGAGAACCTGACGCGCGGGCTACCGGTGGCCGTCGTGTATCGCACGCGCTACTGGGTCACGCTGCGCGCGGCGGATCGTCCCGCGGACTGACGCCCGCCGACGCCGTTACAACTTTTCTTTGCGATCGCTTGTCCCTCAGGCCGGCTCGTTCGGGATACAGGGTGACTCCCTTTTCCCTCGACCCGATCAGCAAGGCTTACTTCATGTCCGTTCACCCGCCTTTCCGTCGCCGCCCTCCTGCCGCGCCGTCTTCCCGCCCGCTTCGTCGCTTGGCCGCCTCGCAGCGCGCCGCCGCGATCCGGCTGGCGCTCTTGATGGGCGGCGGGCTGGCCGCCTGCGCCACCGCGCCGCTGGCACAGGCCCAGGCCCAGGCCAGCGCCGAGGCGCGCCGCCCCTACACCGTGGCCGCCGGCCCGCTCAGCCAGGCGCTCAATGCCTACGCCCGCGCGGCGGGCGTCGAACTGACCATGAACGACGGCCTGCTGCAAGGCAAGCGCAGCGACGGCATCGCCGGAACCTACACCGTGGGCGAAGGTTTCGCGGCGCTGCTGCGCGGCCACGGCCTGCAAGCCCGGCGCGAAGCCAACGGCAGCTATACCCTCGCGCCCGCACCAGCCGCGTCGTCGGACGCCACCACGCTGGAGGCCGTCACCGTCACCGCACGGCCGGAAAGCGCCACCGGTCCGTTGCATGGCTACGCCGCCCGCGTCAGCGCCACCGGCACCAAGACCGACACGCCCATCATCGAAACGCCCCAATCGATCACGGTGGTGGGGGCGGAAGAAATCGAGACGCTCAAGGCGCAGAGCCTGCAGGACGCGCTGGGCTACGTGGCGGGCGTGAGCCGCGCGGAAGGCCAGGACCGTACCTCCGACAGCCTGTTCCTGCGCGGCTTTCGCGGCAGCCAGGGCAACTATTTCCGCGACGGTACGTTGTACACCGTGAACATCTACAACGGGCGCCAGGAGCTTTACGGCCTGGAACGGGTCGAATTCCTCAAAGGCGCAGCCTCGGTACTCTATGGTGCCGCGCCGCCGGGCGGCGTGATCAACACGGTCAGCAAGCGGCCCACTGTCGAACCGCTGCATGAACTGAACATCGAGGCGGGCAACTTTCGCCGCAAGCAGATTTCCGGCGACTTTGGCGGCGCACTCGATGACGAGGGCAAATGGTCATATCGCCTGACCGCTCTCAAGCGCGACAGCGACGCCTTCATCGATTACGTCCCCGATGACCGGACCTACGTGGCCCCGGCGCTCAAGTGGCAGCCCACCGATGCCACCTCCCTGACGCTGCTGGCCGAATACCAGGAGGACCGCACGGCCTATGTCTATGGCCTGCCGGCGCAGGGCACGGTGCTGCCAAACATCAACGGCAAGATCCCCCGCAACCGCTACACCGGCGAACCCGGCTTCGACAAATTCGTCATGAAGCGCTATTCGGTCGGCTACCTGTTCGAACACGCGTTCACGGACCAGCTCAAGCTACGCAACAGCGTGCGCTACTTCCACGCAGACAGCACCTATTTCTCTACCGACATCTGGCGGTTGCAAGCCGACCAGCGCCACACGGCCGACCGCGGCGCCATGCCGCGCTGGGACCGTTCATCCGCCGTGGTGGCCGATACGTCGCTGCAGTACGACCTGGATACCGGCCCGCTGCACCACACGTGGCTGGCCGGCCTGGACTATTCGCTGCCCAAGCATGAGACCGAGCGCTATGTGCGCGCCAACAACAACATCGATCTCTACGACCCGGTCTACGGCGTGCCCCTGGGGCCCGCGCAACCCTTCCCGGGATCGTCCTCGAAAAGCGACATGAAACGTCTGGGTGTCTATCTCCAGGATCAGATCAAGATCGCCGACAAATGGGTCGTGCTGCTGGGGGGGCGGCACGACTGGGTCACGCTCAACGAGCGCAATTTCTTCACGGGTGAAAAGCTCGCGGACAATGAAAAGAGCCAGGCCTTCACCGGCCGCGCCGGCGTGGTCTACCTGGCCGACAATGGCCTCGCGCCGTTCCTGAGCTACAGCGAATCGTTCGAGCCGACCAGCGGCCAGGATCGCCAGGGCAACCGCTTCAAGCCCACCACCGGCCAACAATACGAGGCCGGCCTGCGCTACCAGCCGGCGGGGTCGGACACCATGCTGTCCGCGGCGATCTACCAGCTGACGCGCAAGAACGTGACCGTGGCCGACCCGTTCGACACGAACTATGAAATCCAGGCCGGACAGGCCCGAGCACGCGGCCTGGAACTGGAAGCCCGCACCCGCATCGGCCGCCACGCCAACCTGATCGCCGCCTACGCCTATACCGATGCGCGCACGCTCAAGGCCAGCCCGCTGCAGCCCGACGAGGTCGGCAAGCGCCTGAACTCGGTGCCCTTCAATCAATTCTCGGTATGGGGCGACTATGGCTTCGGCGCCTTCGGCCTGCCGGGGCTGCGGGTCGGCGCGGGCGTGCGCTATGTCGGCAGCACGCGCGGCATGGCGCACGGCACGGCGGTCGAGGTGCCGTCGTTCACGCTGCTCGATGCCATGGTCAGCTACACCACCGGACCATGGCGGTTCGCGCTCAACGCCACCAACCTGGCCGACAAGACCTACATCGGCAGCTGCACCTACGGCTGCTTCTATGGCGAGCCGCGTCGGGTGATCGGCACGGCAAGCTATCGCTGGTAACGCCGTGACCGGCGGGGGCGAATGGCCCCCGCCGTCCACCTGGCGTACACCCCCAAAACCCCATTTGTCCACCCCCGGCAACTTTTAGTACTATCTTCCTCAGAAATTCTATATACGCACAAATGTTCGCATATAGAACACAACGATTTTTCTGGCCCGCGCACAGGAAGACACCGACGGAAGAGACAGATCGCATTTCCCTGGTTCCGCCTGTGCTGCCTGCCGCGCGCCATGTAAGGCCCAAGCGAACCCTCATGGATACTCCCCTCAAGCATCTCGCCGTCATCGGCGCCGGCGCCATGGGCAGCGGCATCGCCGCCCTCTTCGCCTCGAAGGGACTGAACATCGTCCTGATTGATCCGATGGCCGGCGCCCTCGAACGCGCCCGCGGCACCATCGAACGCCAGCTCAACGTCTACGCCCCCGGCCAGGTGCAAGAGACCCTGCAGCGCATCCGCATGGAATCCGACCTGTCCGCCGCCGTCGACAGCGACCTCATCATCGAGGCCGTCCCGGAAAACCTGGAACTCAAGCGCAGCCTGTTCGCCAAGCTCGACGCCCTGTGTCCGCCCCAGGCCATCTTCGCCACCAACACCTCGGGCTTGTCCATCAACGCCATCGCCAGCGCCGTGGCGCGCCGCGACCGCTTCGTGGGCACCCACTTCTTCACGCCTGCCGACGTCATTCCGCTGGTCGAAGTCGTGCGCAACGACGACACGTCCGAAGACACCGTCGCCCGCGTCATGGCCACCCTGCGCTTTGGCGGCAAGCGGCCCGTGCTGGTGCGCCAGGACATCCCCGGCTTCATCGCCAACCGCATCCAGCACGCCCTGGCCCGCGAAGCCATCTCGCTGCTGGAAAAGGGCGTGGCCAGCGCCGAAGACATCGACGAAGTCGTGAAATGGAGCCTCGGCATCCGCCTGGCCCTGTCCGGCCCGCTCGAACAGCGCGACATGAACGGCATCGACGTGCATCACGCCATTGCCAGCTATCTCTACCAAGACCTCGAAAACCGCACCACGCCGTCCGACCTGCTCACGAGCAAAGTCGAACAGGGCCAGTTGGGCGCCAAGAGCGGCCAGGGTTTCTACACCTGGAGCCCCGAGCGCCGCGAACAGGTACTGCGCGAGAAAAGCGCCGCCCTGGGCGAACTGGCCGCCTGGCTGAACCAGAAAGCCGGCGATTCCTGACGCCCCTCAGGCACCCCGAATACCCATTACATAAGGCGCGCGGCAACCCGCCAGACGCGCCAGCGGGCCACGAGCCCACCACACAAAGAAACCGATCGTCCCACCCGCTGCGCGCCCCTACCCGGCGCGTCGCGGCGCAAGACACCAGAGCAATACGCCTTACCGGAGTTCGTTGGAGGCATCATGAATAAATTGGCATCTTTTTTTACTGAGCTGATGCGCAAGTATCTGCCCGATCCTTTCGTTTTCGCGATCGCGCTGACCTTGCTCACCGTGCTGCTGGCCATGGGCATCGAAGGCCAGGGCATCGGCGACGTCACGCGCGCCTGGGGCAAGGGCTTCTGGAGCCTTTTGGCATTCACCACCCAGATGGCCGTGATCCTGGCCATGGGCTACGTGCTGGCCACCGCGCCGCTGACCGACCGCCTGCTCAACCGCATCGTCAGCCACGTGCACAAGCCGCACACCGCCATCATCGTCGCCACCCTGGTCGGCGGCGTGGGCAGCTACCTGAACTGGGGCTTCGGCCTGGTCATCGGCGGCATCGTCGCCAAGAAGCTGGCGCTCAAGGTCAAGGGCGTGCACTACCCCCTGATCATCGCCTCGGCCTACAGCGGCTTCACCATGTACGGCCTGGGCCTGTCCGCCAGCATCCCCGTGCTGGTCGCCACCCCCGGCCACCCCACCGCCAAGCAGATGGGCATCATCCCGCTGACCGAAACCATCTTCTCGGTGCCCATGCTGATCACCAGCCTGGTCATCATCGTGACGCTGCCGCTGCTCAACGCCTGGCTGCACCCGAAGAAGGGCGAGAAGATCGTCGAAGTGGACCCGGCCATCGACCGCGACGCCAACGCGTCCAACGCGGCCGAAGACATGCTGGAAAAAGGCACCATTGCCTCCAAGCTCAACAACAGCCGCATCCTCAGCCTGCTGATCGGCGCGCTGGGCGTGGCCTACGTGGCGTTCCACTTCATCGACGGCGGTTCGCTCGACCTGAACCTGATCAACTTCATCATCCTGTTCCTGGGCATCATCCTGCTGGGCACGCCGGCCGCCTACGTGGCCAAGCTGACCGAAGGCATCAAGACGATCTCGGGCATCATCCTGCAGTACCCGTTCTACGCCGGCATCATGGCCATCATGGCCGCCTCGGGCCTGGTCACCACCATCTCCAAGGTCTTCGTCGACGTCGCCACGCCGGCCACGCTGCCGTTCTGGGGCCTGATCAGCTCGTTCGTCATCAACTTCTTCGCGCCGTCGGCCGGCGGCCACTGGGTCATCCAGGGTCCGTTCATGATCGACGCCGCCCGCGAAATCGGCAGCGCGCTGAACCAGACCACCATGGCCGTGATGCTGGGCAACGCCTGGAACGACCTGGTGCAGCCCTTCTGGATCCTGCCGGCCCTGGCGCTGTCCAAGCTGAAGCTGCGCGACGTGATGGGCTACACGGTCATCATGATGCTGTGGGTGGGCGTGATCCACATCACCGCCGTGCTGGCCTGGGGCTACTTGACCCACTGATAGCCGCGGCGCCCCGCGGGGCGCCGCGCACCAAAGACTGGAACGGGAAACCGATATGAGCAAACCTACCGCATATCTCGTGACCGGCGGCAGCGCCGGGATCGGCGCCGCCATCATCCGCATGCTGCTGGACGCGGGGCACAAGGTGGTCAATATCGACTACAAGCTGCCCGAGAATCCGCCTGCCGGGCTGGTGTCGTACCAGGCCGACCTGACCGATGAAGCGCGCACCAAGGCGGTTGCCGCCGAAGTCACCGCGGCCTACAACATCGTCGGGTTGGTGAACAATGCCGGCGCCACGCGCCCGGGCACCGCCGATACGGCCACGCTGGCCGACCTGGACTATGTGGTGAACCTGCATCTGCGCACCGCGCTGATCCTGGTGCAGGCCGCGCTGCCCGCCATGCGCGAAGCCGGCTTCGGCCGCATCGTCAACATGTCGTCGCGCGCCGCGCTGGGCAAGCCGGACCGCGTGGTCTATTCGGCCACCAAGGCAGGTCTGGTCGGACTCACGCGCACGCTGGCCATGGAACTGGGCGGCGACGGCATCACCGTCAACGCCATCGGCCCCGGCCCCATTGCCACCGACTTGTTCACCAAGAGCAACCCGGCCGGCGCGCCCCAGACCGAACGCATCATCAACAGCATCGTGGTCAAGCGCCTGGGCACGCCCGAAGACGTGGCACGCGCCGCGATGTTCTTCCTGTCGCCCGACAACGGCTTCGTCACCGGCCAGATGCTGTATGTCTGCGGCGGCACGACGCTGGGCGTCGCCCCGATCTGAGGCCCGCCGCCATGCGCGCCCGCAACCTGTTCACCGCGCGTTCGCGCCGCCTAGCGGCGCAGCAGCGCGTGGTTGATCTGGTCGGCGGCGCGGCGCAGCGGCGGCAGGAATGCGGCCAGCATTTCCTCGCGCGAAAAACGATTGGCATGACCGCTGACGTTCATCGCCGCGATCACGCGGCCGCTGCGGTCCACGATGGGTACGGCCACCGATTGCAGGCCGGGTTCCAGTTCCTGCGCCACGCAGGCGTAGCCATCGGCGCGCACGCCGGCCAGCAGCCGCTTCAGTTCGGCGACGTCGGTCACGGTGTGCGGGGTGTAGGCCTGGATCTGGCTCATGGCCAGCACCCGGTCCAGCTCGGCGGCGGACAAGCCCGCCAGCAGCACCCGGCCCATCGATGTGGCCCATGCCGGCAGCCGGCTGCCCACCGCCAGGTTGATGGTCATGACCTTGTGCGTCGACAGCCGCAAGATGTAGACGATGTCGGCGCCTTCCAGCACCGACACGGAACACGACTCGCGCGTCAGTTCGGCCACTTCTTCCATGTAGGGCAGCGCCAAGTTCCACAGCGGCGTGCCCGACAGATAGGCGTAGCCCAGTTCCAGGATGCGCGGGGTCAGGGTGAACTTGCGGTCTTCGACCGTGACGTAGCCCAGATGTTCGAGCGTCAACAGTATGCGGCGCGCGCCCGCCCGGGTCAGGCCGGTGACGGCGGCGACCTCGGACAAGGTCATCTGCGAACGCTCGGGGCCGAAGGCCCGGATCACGGACAGGCCGCGCGCAAAGGATTGAACGTAGCTGTCGCTGGGTTGCTGGGTTTCTTGCTCGGCCATCCGTCTACCGCGAAAAGAAGCGTTGCCGTTGCCGGCAACCCTGAACGGGGGAGATCGCACCGCGCCGGCTTGCCTTGACGGTCGACTATCCCCATGAAACGATGTTCTTCAGAAGAACGAAAGTTCTAATTAAGAACAAATTATGACACGCCACCTATGAGCGAACACCATGATTTCTAAGCTTGTTGCAAGCGCGGCGGCCGCCCTCGCCGACGTCCCCGACGGCGCCACCGTCATGATCGGCGGCTTCGGCACCGCCGGCCAGCCCATGGAACTGATCGACGCCCTGCTCGAACAAGGCGCGAAAGACCTGGTCATCATCAACAACAACGCCGGCAACGGCACCACCGGCCTGGCCGCCCTGCTGGGCGCCAACCGCGTGCGCAAGATCATCTGCTCGTTCCCGCGCCAGGTGGATTCGCAGATCTTCGACGGCCTGTACCGCAGCGGCAAGATCGAGCTTGAACTGGTGCCCCAAGGCAACCTGGCCGAGCGCATCCGCGCCGCCGGCGCCGGCATCGGCGCGTTCTTCTCGCCCACCGGCTACGGCACCCCGCTGGCCGACGGCAAGGAAACCCGCGAAATCAACGGCCGCCAGTACGTGCTGGAGTATCCGCTGCACGCCGACTACGCGCTCATCAAGGCCGAGCGCGGCGACCGCTGGGGCAACCTGGTGTACCGCAAGACCGCGCGCAACTTCGGTCCCATCATGGCCAGCGCCGCGCGCGTCGCCGTGGCCCAGGTGCGTGAAGTCGTCGAACTGGGCACGCTGGACCCGGAAACCGTCGTCACCCCCGGCATCTTCGTGCAGCGCGTCGTGCAGATCGACGCCACCCCGGCCGCCAAGGAGCAGCAATGAGCACCAAACTGACCCGCGACCAGATCGCCGCCCGCGTTGCGCAAGACATCCCTGAAGGCGCCTACGTCAACCTCGGCATCGGCCTGCCCACCCTGGTGGCCAATCACCTGCCGGCCGACCGCGAAGTCATCCTGCACACCGAAAACGGCATGCTGGGCATGGGCCCGGCCCCGGCCAAGGGCGAAGAAGACTACGACCTGATCAACGCCGGCAAGCAGCCCGTCACCGAACTGCCCGGCTGCTCGTTCTTCCACCATGCCGACTCGTTCGCCATGATGCGCGGCGGCCACCTGGACATCTGCGTGCTGGGCGCCTTCCAGGTGTCGCAGCACGGCGACCTGGCCAACTGGCACACCGGCGCGCCCGACGCGATCCCCGCCGTGGGCGGCGCGATGGACCTGGCCATCGGCGCCAAGGACGTGTTCGTGATGATGGAACTGACCACCCGCGAAGGCCAGAGCAAGCTGGTCGAGGCCTGCACCTATCCGCTGACCGGCGTGCGCTGCGTGTCGCGCGTGTACACGGACGTGGCCGTGTTCGACATCCGCGCCGACGGCGTGACCGTCATCGACATGTTCGGCGAGGTCACCGCCGACGAGCTGCTGCGCCTGACCGGCCTGCCGCTGAAGTTTTCCCAATAAGGAGATAAGCAATGCTGTTCATGGTTCAAATGCAAGTCAACCTACCCGTCGACATGCCGGCTGAACGCGCCGACAAACTCAAGGCCGACGAAAAGGCCCTGGCGCAGCAACTGCAGCGCGATGGCAAATGGAAGAGCCTGTGGCGCGTGGTCGGCCGTTACGCCAACGTCAGCATCTTCGACGTCGAAAGCAACGACGAGCTGCACACGCTGCTGTCGTCGCTGCCGCTGTTCCCGTACATGGACATCGACGTCACGGCGCTGGCGCGCCACCCGTCCGCGATCTGACCGGAGCCGCCCATGCCCTACATCATCGAAACCTTCGACAAGCCCGGCCACCAGGCCGTGCGCCAGCAGCACCGCGCCGCGCACCTGGAATACCTGGATGCCAACAAGCACCTGCTGCTGGCCTGCGGCGCCAAGCTGCAGGACGACGGCACGGATGCGGGCGGCGGCCTGTACATCGTCGACCTGGACACGCGCGAAGCCGCGCAGCAGTTCATCGATGCCGACCCGTTCGCCCATGCCCAGCTGTTTGACCGCGTGACCATCACCCGCTGGCGCAAAGCCTACGTCAACGGCACCTGCCATCTGTAATCAAGACACGGCCGCCCCCGGGCGGCCGTTGCCCATTCCCGAGGATTTCCCCATGTCTTACGCCGATCTCAGCCAGGCAAGGCTGTTCTACGTCATCGACGGCCCCGCCGACGCGCCGGTGCTGGTGCTGTCCAATTCGCTCGGCACCTGCGCCGACATGTGGGCGCGCCAGGTGCCCGAATTGAGCAAGCACTTTCGCGTGCTGCGCTACGACACCCGCGGGCATGGCAAATCCTCGGTACCTGATGGCGAATACTCCTTTGCCCAGCTGGGCAACGACGTGGCCGAACTGCTGGCCCACCTGAACATCAAGCAGGCGCACTTCTGCGGCCTGTCGATGGGCGGCCCCACCGGCCTGTGGCTGGCGCTGAACCGCCCCGAACTGATCAACAAGCTGATCCTGTGCAACACCGCCGCGCGCATCGGCTCGGCCGAAGGCTGGAGCACCCGCATCGCCGCCGTGGCCGAACAGACGCTGGAAAAGATGGCGCCCACGCTGGTCCAGCGCTGGCTGACCGACGACTACCGCGCCGCCGAACCGGGCCTGACCCAAGTGCTGATCGACATGCTGCGCCGCACGCCCGACGCCGGCTATTCGGGCAACTGCGCCGCGCTGCGCGATGCCGATTTCCGCGAACAGGTGTCGGCCATCAAGGCCCCCACGCTGGTCATCGCCAGCACCCACGACCTGGCCGCCACGCCCGCCCAGGGCCGCGAACTGACCGATGCCATCGCCGGCGCGCAGTACCTGGAATTGAATACCTCCCATATTTCCAACTGGGAGCAACCGGAAGCCTTCACCCGCGCGGTCGTCGACTTCCTGACGGAGTGAACCGCATGCAGCGCTGGACCCACCGGCCCGAAGGCTCCAACTGGGGCGACTTCGGACACGACGACCAACTCGGCCGCCTGAACCTCATCACCGAAGAACAAGTCTTGAAGGGCGCGCGTGAAATCCGCGCCGGCAAGACATTCTGCCTGTCCCTACCCCTGGACCTGCCCGGCGGCAACGTGCTCAACCCGCGCCGCCATCCGCCGCAGCTGAGCCCGACGAAGCTGCAGGACACGCCCTACCTGAACTTCCCCCTGCGCAACGTCAACCCCGATGCGGTGGACGTGCTGAGCGACGACCAGGTGCTGCTGTCCATGCAGTATTCCACCCAGTGGGACGCCCTGGCGCACGTGGGCGCGCTGTTCGACGCCGACGGCGACGGCAAGCCCGAACTGCGCTACTACAACGGCTTCCAGGCCGGCGTGGACGTGCTGGGCCCGGCCGATGGCGACCACACCGGCTGCGGCTGCAACAGCGGCGGCCCGTCGGCCGCACTGAAGCTGGGCGTGGAAAACCTGGCCCAGAAAGGCATGCAGGGCCGCGGCGTACTGGTCGACCTTTTTCGCCACTACGGCCCCGGCCGCACGCTGATCGGACACGCCGAACTCATGCACGTGCTGACCACCGACCACATCGAGGTCGAACCCGGCGACATGCTGGTGCTGCGCACCGGCTACGCCGAGGCGGTCGTCGCCATGAACGGCGCGCCGGACGCCCAGGTGCTGCACACCTACGGCGCCGCGCTGGACGGCACCGATGCCGCGCTGCTGCAATGGATCACCGACAGCGGCATCGCCGCCATCTGCGCCGACAACTACGCGGTCGAGGCCTACCCCGCCCGCGAAAAGACCGGCCCGCGCGCCATGCTGCCGCTGCACCACCATTGCCTGTTCAAGCTGGGCCTGCCCCTGGCCGAACTCTGGTATCTCAAAGACCTGGCTGACTGGCTGCACGCCAACGGCCGCCACCGCTTCATGCTGACCGCCCCGCCGCTGCGCCTGCCGCACGCGATCGGATCGCCGGTCACGCCGATCGCGACGGTGTAAGCCACGCGGTATCTTCCAAAGAAAAAGCGCCGGCCCGTTCAACGGTCGGCGCTTTTTTTTGCATCAAGCGGCGTTCAGCCCTTCAGGCAGGTGCTCATGAACGTCTTGCGCTTGTCGCCGGTCAGCTTCTGTTCGCCGGCCTTGGCGTTGCAGTCCTTCATCTTCTGCTGCTGCGGCGTCAGCTGCTTGGCGGGCGCCGGGGCCTCGCCCTTCAGGCACGCGCTCATGTAGGTCTTGCGATCGTCGCCCTTCTTGCCTTCCGCCGACTTGTTGCAATCGGCCATGCGCTGCTGCTGCGCGGTAGGCGTCTTCGCGGGAGCGGGCGTGGTGGCGGCGGGCGTCTGGGCATAGGCGGTGCCCAGGAAGCTGGCGGACAACACAATGGCCGAAGCCAACTGGCTAGTACGGGAAAGCATGAGTTCCTCCCTTGAGCGCCCGCCGACGCCATCCACGCGCACAACCGGGCCGCACGTTCCGCCGGCCAAGGTGCCGGCCCGGTCATCATCGGACAAACCAGACCGCTTCGCAAGCGCCCAAAAGACAACAAATGCTAACGCCGCAGCCCCATTCAGCTTGCGGAAAGGCGCAGCAAAAACGCCCGGGTCCACACCGCCAATCCGCCCGAGAAAACGCGGCAACTTCGCCACAGATCACCGTCACGCCCGCGCACGAACATCCCCGAAAATGCGCCCAACCACCCACAACTTGGAGACATTCCGATGCACTTGTGGCATCCGCAGAGAAATCTGCGGCAAATCCGCGCAACCTGTTACCCATTCATCCTTTTAGGCCGTTGTGCCCGCGCGCTGAAAGGTGTGAGATAGGCGCATACCCGCGGCAACGCCAAGCAAAAGACCGCGTCCCAGGCAGCCCGGCTCGCGCCGCGCCGGCCTCACAGGAGACCCGCATGAAAACCGCCCTCGCCTTCGTCGCCCTGCTGGCCGGCCTGACCGGCGCTGCCAGCGCGCAAAGCTTCTTCTACGGCGTCACCCTGGGCAACATCCAGGCCATCCGCGACACCAACGAAAACGTCTCCACCATCACGGGCTCCCTCGCCAACCAGTCCACCCGCGCCGTCAACAACGTCATGCTCACCTTCGTCCTCTACGACGACCAGGGCCGCGAAGTCGGCCGCGTCCGCGACGACGACATCGGCCCCCTCGCCCCCGGCCAGATCAAGATGATCCGCGCCATCACCCCCCTGCAATTCGCCAAAGTGACTGCGCTAGACATCAGGGCTAGATAGCGGGATGGCCACCAAAAACCCTGGCGACATCAGGGTTTAGTCAAACAAGTCCGGGTCCAAGTATGGGAAAATTCCGTATGCCGACTCGACAAAAGGGGCTTCCACACGAAGCCCCTTGTTGCGTCCGCGGCGCGCCAGCACGCCTGGCATCGTTACCAAGGAAGTGAAGATCATGTTTCCCAAAAGACTCACCGAAGGCTATCAATCGTTTCTCGAAGGCCGTTTCCATTCCGAACGCAGCCGCTACGAAAAACTGGCCGAAACTGGGCAAAGCCCGGAAATCCTGATCATCGGCTGCTGCGACTCCCGCGTCTCGCCCGAAGCGATCTTCGATGCCGGCCCCGGCGAAATGTTCGTCGTGCGCAACGTCGCCAACCTCGTCCCGCCCTGTGACCCCGACTCCGAATCCTCGTACCACGGCACCAGTGCCGCCATCGAATTCGCCGTCAACGGCCTG
The DNA here is from genome assembly GCF_000633435.1 of Achromobacter sp. DH1f. Taxonomy (NCBI): domain Bacteria; kingdom Pseudomonadati; phylum Pseudomonadota; class Betaproteobacteria; order Burkholderiales; family Alcaligenaceae; genus Achromobacter; species Achromobacter sp. DH1f. The sequence goes on from NZ_AYMF01000018.1 coordinate 198,334, forward strand.
AACGTCAAACACATCGTCGTCCTCGGCCACGCCTCCTGCGGCGGCATCCGCGCCTTCTTCGACGACGCCAAGCCCCTCACCAAGGGCGACTTCATCGGCAAGTGGATGTCCCAGATCGCCCCCGTCGCCGAAGCCATCGGCCCCGGCACCGACGACCGCGCCGCCAACCTCAAGCGCCTGGAACTCGCCGTCATCGGCCACAGCCTGAACAACCTGATGACCTTCCCCTCCATCCGCCGCCGCGTGGAAAAGGGCGAACTCGAACTGCACGGCACCTACTTCGGCGTCGCCACCGGCGTCCTCTTCCTGCGCGACCCCGCCACCGGCGAATTCCACCCCTGCCTGGAAACCGGCCTGCCCGCCTAAGCCACACCCCCAGCGCGGCGGCCAAGCCGCCGTGCTGAGCGCAAGCACCGACATCGCCAAGCCCAAAGGCGTACGCACTTTTCAAACGCTGGCAACAACACGGGCACGAGCCACACGGCGCAAACCCCGCCAAGTCGCCAGCGTCCCCCACTCTCCACCAGCGCGCAGCGTCATCCGCCGACGCAAGACACCACGTAAGCCGAGCAAGGCCGCCCGCGCGGCCGGCACGAGGCGAGCCCCGCAACCCGCTCCAACCCCAAACGATCCAGGCCACCACGCCAAGCACACCGCCCGCCCCAACGCCCGCGAGTAAGGCACATCAAGAGCGCGTGACG
>NZ_AYMF01000019.1:0-92409 GCF_000633435.1 Achromobacter sp. DH1f
GCTGGTCAATGAATCGGCCACAATCGAAGCCGAACGCAACGCGGATATCGCGGCGGCCAGCATCCAGAATCACAACCTGCACTTCGCCAGCCAAACGGTCGAAACCAGCCGCGGTCCCAAGCTCTACTACCGATTAGAGAACGCCACGGAGTTCTTGGACGGTTCCAAATTGTGGCTGTGTGATTCCGTCACCACGGCCTGCGGCAAAGACCCGGTGACATTCCTGGATGATGATTCCGAGCGCCGCCTGCTGCTGCCGTCCGACAAGTATCCCGAGTCTCGCTACGGTCCGCCGATCGACTACGTTCAGGGCGTAAGGGGCAAAGAGGGCCGAGACGCGCCGATTCCGCCGGCCTATCTGCCGGACCCCTACGTGTGCGGTCCGGGTGGGGATGCTTGCAACTACGAGAAGGGCGGCCCCCGCTACAAGGCGGGCGACGGCGTGTGGCGCGTGTTCGGCGTGGCTGAACCCGTCCCCGTGCCGCCCATGGTCGAGGTCAAGTGCAACATCAACCAAACCTGCCAGGTCTCGACGCCGGAACGCGACCAGGCCTTGGCGACCAACGAAGCTCGCCATAAGGAACTGGAAGGCAAGATCTACGCCTTCAACGCGGATTTCAATAGCCGGCTGGTCAAGAACTTCTTCTACTACAAGGTGGAAGAAGTCGTCATGGAAAGCCGTACGATTTCGACAGATCCCGCCAGGATCATCGTGGGCGGCGCGGCCAAGTTCACCGGCACGGTGACCAATGACAAGAGCCGCATCGTTGCGGGCGGCACCTTGTCGGCGGTGGGGCCTGCGATCAACAACCTGGGCGCCGAAGGTCTCCGTTCAATCGAGCGGACAGGTTCCGAAGTCCGGACCGTAGCCAAGGGCGGCGGCCGTGACGAACGCTGGTCTGACTACAAAGATGTCGTAGCGCCCGAGCGCATTGATCTGGCCATCGCGAGTTCCGATGGCAATACTGCGCTGCCTGCCACCGGCAACCAGAAGCCGGGGGGCAGCAATGTGACCGGCCCGCTTCAACCTGCGCAGTTGATTGAAATCGGCACCCCCGGCAAGTTTGTGATCCGCGTGCCGACGCTGCCGCCGGTCATCCCGACCAGCGCGTTGTATCGGGTCATGCAGGCGCCCAACGCGCCGTACCTGATCGCTACCGACAGCAAGTTCCTGGGACAGCGTCAACCGCTTTCCAGCGACTTCCTGCTGCAGAAGTTCAATCAAGATCCTGGCGTGATCCTCAAGCGTCTGGGCGACGGCTTCTACGAACAGAAACTCGTTGCCGAGCAAGTCATGCTGGCCAGCGGCCAGCGCTTCGTGGGCGACTACACCGACAACGAAACCCAGTACAAGGCGCTGCTCACCGCAGGCGCGGACTTCGCCGCCAAGTTCGGCCTGACCGTGGGCACCGCGTTGACGCAAGAGCAGATGCGCCAACTGACGGGCGACATCGTCTGGCTGGTGGAACAGACTGTCACGCTGCCCGATGGCACCCAACAAAAGGTACTGACGCCGCAGGTCTACCTGGCCGTCAAGCCAGGCGATTTGCGTGGCGACGGGACGTTGATCGCCGGCCGTGACACGCAGATCAGCACCACCGGTGACGTCGCCAACAGCGGCACCATCGGCGCACGCAATGCGTTGATCGTCGACGCTCAGAACGTGCGCAACACCGTAGGTTCGATGCAGGGCAAGACCGTCAACCTGAACGCCCGCAACGACATCGACAACATTGCCGGGTTGCTCAAGGGCGACAAGGTCGCCCTGAGTGCGGGGCGCGATATCAATCTGCAAGCCAGCACGCAATCGAACGCCAGTGGCGGGGTGAGCAGCACGCGTGTCGATGGCGTGGCCCGCGTCGATGCCGGTGACCTGAACGTGCAGGCTGGCCGCGACATCAATGCCCAGGCCGCCGGCATCTTCGCAAGTGGCGACGCGCGCATCAAGGCAGGCAACAACATCAATCTGACCACCGTCCAGGAGGCGTACGCGGAGTCGTACAACTACGGCTCGAAGAACCGGTCGGCAATGCGTTCAGCCACCGAGGTCGGCTCGCGCATCGTCGCGGACGGAAACCTGACGCTGATGGCGGGCCAGGACGTCAACGCCCGCGCGGCCGAGGTCACCTCCGACAAACAATTGGCCGTGGGCGCCGGGCGCGATATCACCGTGGCCGCCGGCACCAACAGCAATTACGCGTACAACGAGACCTACTACAAGAAGCGCGGGTTCCTCTCGAGCAAGAGCGAACACCGCAAGACAGAAACGGACTGGACGACGTCGGCTTCCTCGACCTTCACCGGTGACACCACGGTGATGATGGCCGGCCGCGACCTAAACGTCGTCGGCTCCAATGTGGCGGCCCAGAACGACCTCGTCATGTCGGCCGACCGCAACGTCAATATCTTGGCGGCGCAGAACACATCCGAGGAGTACCAGTACGAGAAAATCAAGAAGTCTGGCTTAGGGGCGACGGGCGGCTTGAGCTATGGATCACGCCAACAGACCGACATTCTCGAAGGCGACAAGGTGCTGCATACCGCGAGCACGGTGGGCAGCGTCCAGGGCAATGCGCTCATCAACGCCGGAAAGTCGCTCAATGTCGTCGGCAGCAATGTGCTGGCACGCGAGGGCGATGTGACGATGATGGGCCGTGACGTGAATATCACGGCCGCGATCGATACCGCCCGCGAGAAGGAGTTCCACGAGGTCAAGCAGAGCGGGTTGAGCATCAACGCGAGTACGCCACTCTTGAGTGCGATGCAGACCGCCAGCAAGATGGGCGACGCGGCGGGCAAGACCGACAACAAGGTCATGCAGGGGCTAGCGCTGGCCACGACCGGATTGGCTGGCGTCAATGCCTATGACGCGATCCAGGCCAACCCCGGCACGGCGGGCGGCCTGAACATCAATATCGACCTGGGATCGAGCAAGAGCCAAAGCACCACAAAGCGTGAATCCGCGTCGGTTCGTGGGTCCACCGTGGCTGCTGGCCGGGATCTGACGGTTATCGCGCAAGGCGGCGGCCAGGCATCCAACGTGATGGTGACAGGATCGAGCCTGTCGGCCGGCAATAACGCGGCCATCAAGGCGGACGGCGACATTGTTCTGCGCGCCGCTCAGAACACCTTCGAGCAGCACAGCACGAACCAGAGCACCAACGCCAGCATCGGCGTCGGTGTGACGGTGGGCTCGCAGGGGGTGGGTTTCACGCTGAATATCGCGGCCAGCGCTGCGCGCGGCAAGGCCGATGGCAAGGACACCAGCTGGACCAGCAGCACCGTGACGGCGGGCAACGTGCTTGGCCTGCAGTCGGGTGGCGACACGTCGCTGATAGGCGCCATCGGTCAGGCTAATCAGATCGTGGCGTCGGTCGGCAACAACCTGCGCATCGAGACCTTGCAGGACATAAGCACCTACGCGTCCAAACAGCAAAGTGCGGGCTTCGCAGGCAGTCTTTGCTACGGCTATTGCACCAGCAGCATATCGGCCAACGTGTCTCAGGGCCAGATGAAGAGCAACTTCAAGTCGGCCTCGGAACAGGCTGGCCTGAAGGCCGGAGATGGCGGCTTCATCATCGATGTCAAGAACAACACAACGCTGATCGGGGGGCTCATCGCCAGCAGCGACAAGGCCGTGGCCGACGGGCTGAACGTGCTGGCGACGGGCACGCTGGTGACCGAGAACCTGAAGAACAGCGCCAGTTACAAGGCGAGCCAGGTCGGGATCAGTGGGGGATACGGCTGGAGCGGCTCGGGCGGTAAAGAGGGCGGCCTTGGCACGGACGCCAAAGGCAACGTGGCCAGTGGCTCGAAGGCGCAGCCGGGCACGCACGTGTCGCAGACATCGGGCGGGCTGGGAATGGGAACCCCGGGGGTGGCCGCCGCCAGCGGTCGAGACAGCTCGACCACGTATAGCGCGATCAGCGGCGGCACTGTCGTGATCCGCGATGAGGTCGCCCAGCAGAATCTGTCGGGAATGACGGCAGCCGAGACGATCGCCTCGCTCAACCGAGACACGTCGTCCGATACGTTGAACGCGCTCAAGCCGATCTTTGACAAGGAGAAGATCGAGGCGGGGTTCGAGATTGTGTTGGAGTCTCAACGGCAGGTGGGGCAGTTTCTGACGACTCGGGCGAAGGAAGCCAAGGCGCTGGAAGACGCGCTGAAGAATGAGCCCGAAGGACCGCGTCGAGATCAATTGCAACGGGCCTTTGAGGATGCGAAGACGTGGGCGCCGGGCGGAGAAAGCCGTCGTTGGCTGACCGCGATCATCGGGGCTGTGAGCGGCAATGTGACCGGTGCGGCCAGTGACGCGCTACAGGCTGTCGCGGTCAACTATTTGCAAGGGCTGGCGGCGTCCCAGGTAAAGGAGATCGTCTCTGCACTAGGAGACGGGCCGCAGGCGGAAGCTGCTCGCGCCGCAATGCACGCGATCGTCGGGTGCGCGGGAGCAGCAGGAAAAGGCAGCGATTGCGGTGCGGGAGCACTGGGTGCGGGTTCTGGGCCTGTGCTCAATGCGCTGCTGGGTGGCGACGCATCAAAGATGACCCCGGAAGAGAGGGAGGTGCGTCGCAACTTGATCGGCTCGCTGGTAGCGGGAATCGCGCAAGCGTCTGAGGTGTCTGGTGCCGAGGCAGTTTTTGCGGCGATCAATGAGACGGAAAACAACGCCTTGAGCGTGCAGGAACATCAAGCGCGAATTGAAGAAAAGGCGGCATGCAAATCCGAAACAGTATGCGAGCGGCGCGTCGCGAAAAAGTACCAGGAGATCGACGCTGAGAATCGAAAGGCGTTGGCCCAGTGCGCGAGCGTGGACGTTTGTAAGGCAGAAATAGAAGCAGCAGCAGCGCGGCTTGGGGAGTACGGCAGCCGAATTGCGAATTTGGAAGAAAAGCTGCGCATGGAGGGCGGGCTGAGCGCTTCCGAACTGGAGGAGTGGTCACTTCTAAAGATGTCCGCGTCGTTGCTGCTGGATGTTGATCGCAATGCTGCGATCAAGAATTACCTTTTGCTGGGCGGCGATCAGGCCAAGCAGCTTGCGTGGGATGAAATAGGGAAGGCGGGTGTGGCAGGGGCGGCAGCGGCAGTGGGCGCTGTCGGCTCTAATAGGAAGCCGGTTGCTGGAGGAAACGGCGGTGGTTCACCCGGAGGGCGGCCAATACAATCGGAGTCCGAGGGGGCGAAGGCTTCGGCTAAAGACGGCGAAAAATCGACTGGAAAAAGTTATGCCGATATTCTTTCTCCTGAAGCTAAGCAGCATATTTTGCACGGTGATAAGCCTGGAAGTGGTGGCCATATGTGGCCAGGACAGCCAGGAAAGACAGTTTTCCCTCAGGGTTGGTCGGCAGATAAAATCGTTCACGAAATTGGTGATATTGCGACAGCGCCAAATACAGTTTGGTATGCCCAGAAGGGTACTGGTGGGCTGTATACGAAAGCCGGTGAGCCCGCTCGTTGGGTTGCATGGGAGGTCCGAGATGAGGTTCGGATACGGGTTGTATATGAACCTGCAAATGGGAAGGTGATAACAGCCTTTCCTGATAATAGTCCCATACCACCGTTGAAATTGGTAAGGCCATAAGGGTAAATATGAAAATAAATGACCGAATTAGATTTCTAGGCGAACAACTGACCGATAGGTTGGATCCTGCGTTGGTTAGTTACGCGCTTGAATACATCGATCATTCTGAAAGTGTGTTGGCGCTTGAAACTTTATGTGATTTCATTGCTGATAGTGATATTCTGATAACAAAACTTGAATATCGTCATATTATTGATTTAGTTAAAGACATGAATATCGACATGACAAATAGGTATATTTATATAAATCCAGATAAACATTCCTCATGAAAATATGGCGTCAGACTACGTTTTTGGCCTGAAGATGGCTGTGTAAAAACGTGAGATAAGGTGTCAGACTACGTTATTGCCGAGACCCTCTGATGATTCCTATTGGACGTTGGAAAATTAGGGGCAACAGCGATGGAGCTGGTTATCGATGGCTCAAGAATTGCGTCCGAAGAAGACCTTCATGACGTGATCTCTAAGGGTTTGGCTCTGCCCAATTGGTACGGAAGAAATTTGGAAATTAAAGTGTCAGACTACGTTTTCGACACCGGCGTTCGCCGGATGGGCGCATCGCTGGGTGAGACACGCGATGGACATGAGGGAAGATGATCAAATGAAAATCACCGCTGTATTCCCGGGCCTGCCCGACACCGCCGAGGCCAATCTTGCCGACTATGCGAAGTACTTCCTGGCGTACCGTAGAACAGATTGGGAGGCGGATGGGTATGAAGCCCGGTTCAGTTGTCGATTCGAGGGCGGCTGGGTGGTGCTTTTCGTCGTGGATTATTTCGGTAAGGGAATCTCTCTGCGCTATGACTACAACGTGCCCAATGCCAAGGCGGGATCGTGCTGGTACAGCGTGGGGCAAGCCGAGGCAATGCAGGACATCGTGGATGCGGACACCGATCTCTATCTTCCTTTGGGTTCTTGCCTGCCGCCGACGTTGGCCTTTGCCGTGCTGGATGACTTTTTCACGAATCCATTGGAAAAATCCCGCAAGGTCGCATGGGTGAATGCCGAGGACCTGGATTGGTCATCCATCGATTAGGCGGGCGCCGTACTTACGCACGACACCTCTGGAGAATAAGATACCGTCCTGCCCGTCGAGCGTTCAGACGTAATCAGCGCAGATCGGCCTGTTGCCGAGCCAATTCATCCCTTCATTGATTTCACATGCCATGCCAATTTCTGCCGCTGACCTGATTGCGCAGTTTGACCTGCAGCCACACCCCGAAGGGGGCTATTTTCGTGAAACCTATCGTGCGGCCGATTCGATCTTGCGGGCGGCAGATGGGGCATCGCGGTCCGCATCAACGGCGATCTATTACTTGTTGTGTGATGGGGCGTATTCCTCGTGGCACAGGATCGGCTCGGACGAAATCTGGCATTTCTACGCGGGCGATCCGCTCGAGGTGTGGGTGCTCAGCGAGGGCGAGGGGTTGACGGTCCACCGGCTGGGTAACCCGCTTACCCATCCGGGCTGCGTGTTCCAGGCCGTCGTGCCAGCGGGATGCTGGTTTGGTGCGCGCTGTGCGGCGCCTGAGCACCTCGCGCTGGTGGGCTGCACGGTCGCGCCGGGTTTCGAGTTTTCTGAATTCGAACTGGCGGACGCGGCGGCGTTGGCCGCGGCGTTTCCAGAGTACGCAGAATCTGTTGCACAGCTTGCGCCGCACCCGAAGGCATGAACGCAAAGCGCGCGCCGTTCATGGCGGCTGCGCCCCACGACTTGCCCATCCCTGCAGTCACCGCCAGCTCGCCTGGCTCGACCCCAACGCGCTGGCGGGGTAATCCCACGCTTGCGGGATGTCGCCCACCCGCAGCGGTGCGTTGACGCGCCGCACCGGGCCCCACGAGGTTTCTTCGATGGCCGCCGTCAGGTCCTGCGGCGATTCGGGCGCCAAGGCCGGTCCGCCCTGCAATGCGCCCGCATGCGCCACCAGCACCCGTGCGGTCCGTGCCAACGAGGCTCGGGCGCTGCTGCCCACGCCGCTCGCGTAGCGTTCGGTCAGGCCGCGCAGCGCCGCCGTGGCCATCAGGTAGCCGGTGGCGTGGTCGATGGCCTGGCAGGGCAGCGGCACAGGGCGGTCGCTGCCCGCCGCGCGCATGCCGGCATCGGCAATGCCGGTACTCATCTGCACCAGGCTGTCGAAGCCGCGGCGGCCATGCCAGGGGCCCGTCCAGCCGTAGGCGTCCAGCGACACATCCACCAGGGCGGGGTGGAGGGCGCGGCGGCGGTCGGCGTCCAGCCCCAGGCGCGCCAGGGCGTCGGGGCGGTAGCCGTGGATCATCACATCGGCCTGGCCCAGCAATTGTTCGAGCACGGCGCGGTCGGCGGGATCTTTCAGGTTGAGCCGCGCGCAGCGCTTGCCCAGCACCACTTCGGGCACGGTGCCGGGTTCTTCCCAGCCGATGGGGTCGATGCGCAGCACGTCGGCGCCAAAGCCCGCCAGAAAGCGCGTGGCGACGGGGCCGGCCAGGATGCGGGTCAGGTCCAGCACGCGGATGCCTTGCAGCGGGCGCTGGCGGGGAATCTGCCAGACGGGGCGGGCGGCTTGACCGCCGGTCGCCCGGTGCAGTAGCGGTTCGGCGGCCACGCTGCGGCCCTGGGGGTGGGCCGCCCAGGCGTCCAGGCTGCGCATGGCGGCGGCGCAACCGTTGCGTTCGACCACAGCCGCTTCCAGGTCGTCGGCGCGCCAGCGGGCCACGGCCTGTGCAACGGCGGCGCGCTCGGCCGCGACACCCAGCACGGCCAGGGCGGCGTCGCGATGATGGGGGGCGTTGGTGTGCAGCCGTATCCAGCCGTCGGACGCCAGATAGTCGCCCGCCACCGCATCCCAGAGCGGCGGGGACGTCCAGCCGACGGGACGCAGGGTGGTGCCGAACCACAGGGATGCCAGGCGCCGGTCGACCTGCACGGGCGCCAGGTCGCCAGACCCGGCAGCGGTGAATTCCGCCAGCGCCAGGCCGGCGGCGCCGATGGCGGCGGTGGCGAAGTCGGTGACGGCAAAGGCAGACGGCAGCGCGCCGTGGCCGGTCACGCTGACACCGGGCAAGCGGGCGGCGTCGCCACCCGCGGCGAGCCAGAACTGGCGCAGGTAATCGGTGAAGGCGGGGGGCGGCGAGATCGGATCGTGGTGGGGGGCGGACATGGCGTTTCCTGGTTCATCAAGCAATGTCGACAGCCTATTCTTCTGGTTTTAATTGTCAATATTGATTAAATTAATCAACTTATCGAGCGGGCTGTCTGCAGACCGACTGCCGGGTTGCCCCGCCGCTTGTGACTTTGTGACCTTTCGTTCCCCTCTGCGCGCCATGCCCAACTACCTGTCTTCTTCCGAAGCCGCCGCCCGCCTGGGCGTGTCGCGCCAGACGCTGTACGCCTATGTCAGCCGCGGTCTGCTGCATGCCGAAGCGGGCGACAGCCACCGCGAAAGCCGCTATCTGGCCGACGACGTCGAACGGCTGGCCGCGCAGCGCACGCGGGGCCGCAAACCCAAGGAAGTTGCCAAGGCGACGCTGAGCTGGGGGCTGCCGGTACTGGAATCGGCCATCACGCTGATCGAGGACGGGCAGATGTACTACCGCGGCGTCAATGCGGTGACGCTGGCCGAGTCGGATTCGGTGGAGGCCGTGGCGGCGCATCTGTGGCAGTGCGAGGCGCGCACCGCGTTCGGCGGGCCCGCGCTGCCGTGGCCCGACGGGCTGGCCGGCTTGCTCGCGCAGCATCGCGGGCAGCGTGCGGAAAGCTCGCTGCTGCCGCTGTTCACCGCGGCCAGCGACGACGATGCGACCGCGTTGTGGCAAGGCGCCGCGGCGCGCCAGGCGCAGGGGTGCGGCGATCTGGTGCGCATGCTGGCCGCGTGCCTGTTGCAGGCGCCGCCCGATACCTCGCCGATTCATGAGCAGTGCGCCCGCGCCTGGGGGCTGGATGCCGCCGGTGCGGATCTGGTCCGGATGGCGCTGGTGCTCAGCGCAGACCACGAATTGAACGCGTCGAGTTTCACGGCGCGCTGCATCGCGTCCACCGGCGCCAGCCTGCGAGCAGGCATCGTCGGCGGCCTGGCGGCGCTGACGGGTGGGCGCCATGGCGGCACCACGGCACGCGTGGAAGCGCTATGGGACGAGCGGGATCGCGGCGGCGACGCGGGCGCGACCTTGCGCGAACGCCTGGCGCGCGGCGAAGACCTGCCGGGTTTCGGCCACCATCTCTACCCGGGCGGCGATCCGCGCGCGATCGCCATGCTGGGCCGCATCCCGCCGCAGCGCGCGGCGTGGCAGTCGTTCATCGATCAGGCGTTCGGCTTGGTGGGGCAGCGTCCGTCGTTGGACTTCGCGCTGGTGGCGGTGCGCCGTCATTTGGGGCTGCCGGTGGGCGCGGCATTCGGCCTGTTCGCGCTGGGCCGTTCGATCGGCTGGCTGGCGCATGGGCTGGAGCAGCGCGGCAGCCAGAATGTGATCCGGCCGCGCGCGGCGTATACCGGCGTGCGGCCGGAAAAGCCGGCTTAGGCTTCCGCCTTCGACAACGTGACTTGCCCGAACGTCATCCACACATACGCCGTGTCCGACGCCTGTGCGCGATACGCGCCGCTGGCTTCGCCCAGGCGCATGGCAACGGCGGTGAATTCCCAGGCCTGTTCGTCTTCGCAGGCCACCTGGCGGGTGGTGTAGGCGGGCAGGCCGTGGGCCTGGCCGAAGGCCTGCGCCAGTTGTGCGTGTTCGGCCAGTTCGGCGGGCACGGACGGGTGGTCCCAGCCCCACAGGAAGGAGCCGTCGGCGCTGTTGGTGGTGCCGACGATCTGCACCGGCGCGCGGGCGATCATGCCGCCGGGCAGCTGGAACACGATCAGGCCGCTGTCCATGTCCACGGACCATTGCTCGGCTTCGTCCAGGTGCCAGGTGCCGCAGTGCGCGGCGGTGGCGGCGCGCAGGCCTTCCAGGCTCTGGGCGATATAGGTGGCGGCATCAAAGGCTTGGGCGTTGTCGGACATGCGAAGGCTCGGCAAGTGAGAAAACCGATAGCGTACCCGCAAGCGCGGCGGCTTGCCCGTGCCCGGCAGCGCGGTCAGGCGCGCGTTCCAGGGGGCAAGCGCCTGGCCGTGCCGCCCCGCGCGGCCAGGCTCCCGTCTTGCGCTGCTACGCGGCCGCGTTGAACCGCTGCGCCAACTGATCGCACTGCCTGGCCAGCAAGGCCGCGTCGACCCCCACCGCCGTGAACAGGCTGCCCGCGGCCATGTAGCGCCGCGCCAGCGTTTCGTCCACGGTCAGCACGCCGGGCGCCTTGCCCGCCTTTCGAATGCGGGCGATGGCCGATTCGACCGCGGCCACCACCTTGGGGTGGCCGGGTTCGCCGGGGTAGCCCAGGCTGGCGGCCAGGTCGGCCGGGCCGATGAAGACGCCGTCCACGCCGTCGACGGCCACCATGGCGTCCAGCTGTTCCAGCGCTTCGCCGGTTTCGGCCTGGATCAGCAGGCACAGTTCGTCTTCGCAGCGCTGCATGTAGTCGGCGACGCGGCCATAGCGAGTGGCGCGCACGGTGCCGCCCACACCGCGTACGCCGCGCGGCGCATAGCGCATGCCGGCCACGGCGTGTTCGGCTTCGGCGGCATTCTGCACGTAGGGCAGCAGCAGGGTCTGCGCGCCGATGTCCAGGTAGCGCTTGATCTGCAGGTTGTCGTTCCAGGTCGGGCGTACGACGGGATGGCAGGGGTAGGCGGCCACCGCCTGCAACTGCGCCATCACCGTGGGCAGCAGGGCGGGTGAATGCTCGGTATCCAGCAGCAGCCAGTCAAAGCCCGACCCGGCCACGAGTTCGGCGCTGTTGGGGTTGGCCAGCGTGACCCACAGGCCGGTCTGGTGGCGTTGTTCGCGCAGGGCCCGCTTGAATGTGTTGAGGGGAAGTTGCACGGCCGGTTCCTTACGAGAAATGCACCGAGATGCTGCCCAGCGGACCGTAGTCGGCGTGGATGGTGTCGCCCTTGGCGACCGCGACGGTGCGGGTGAACGAGCCGGCCAGCACGACGTGGCCGGCTTGCAGGCCGGTATCGTGCTGCGCGAGTTTGTTGGCCAGCCAGACGATGCCCATGGCCGGATGTCCCAGCACGGCGGCGGACACGCCCGACTCTTCGATGACGCCGTTCTTCAGGAGCAGCGCGCCGACCCAGCGCAGGTCCACGTCCAGCGGCCGTACGGGGCGGCCGCCCAGGATGATGCCGGCGCAGGCGGCGTTGTCGGCGATGTTGTCGACGATGCGGCGCGGGTACTTGCTGCGCCCGTCGATCAGTTCCAGCGCCGGCACCACGTAGTCGGTCGCGTCCAGCACGTCGAACAGCGTCACGTCCGGGCCTTTGAGCGGCTTGCCCAGCACGAAGGCAAGCTCGACTTCCACGCGCGGCACGATGAGTGTATCGGTGGCGATGGTGTCGCCATCCTGGAAGAACATGGTGTCCAGCAAATGGCCGTAGTCGGGTTCGTTGATGCCGACGGTGCTTTGCATGGCCTTGGACGTCAGGCCGATCTTGTGGCCGCGCAGCCGCGCGCCGGCCGCCAGCTTGGCGGCAATGATGCGTTGCTGGATGGCGTAGGCGTCGTCGATCTCGATGCCGGGAAAGGCCTGGTCCAGCTGGGTGGTGGGCACGCCGGTGCGTTCGGCCTCGATCAGCAGGTCGGCGGCGCGTTGGCGGGAGGCTTCGTTCAACATGGGGCTTACCTCAGGAGCGCGCGGCCGCTTCGTCGGCCACGGGGTTGGATAGCGTGCCGATGCCCGAGACTTCCACCTCGACCACGTCACCGGGTTTCAGGAAACGGGGCGGCGTGAAGCGCACGCCCGCGCCGATCGGCGTGCCGGTGGAAATGACGTCGCCGGGTTGCAGGGTGGTCCAGGTGGAGATGTAGCGGATCAGTTCATCGAACGGGAACATCAGGTTGGCGGTGGTGTCGTGCTGGCGAATCTCGCCGTTGACGCGGGTGGTGACGGTCAGCGGCGCGCGGGGGTCGAACTCGTCGGCGGTGACGAGCCACGGACCCATGGACCCGCTGGCGTCCCAGTTCTTGCCTTGGGTGACGTTGAACTTGCCGTGGCGCAGCCAGTCGCGGATCGTGCCTTCGTTCAGGCAGGTCAGGCCGGCCACGTGCGACCAGGCGTCGGCCGCGGCGATGCGGCGGCCGGTCTTGCCGATGACCAGGGCGATTTCGCCTTCGTAGTCCAGTTGTTCGGATTCCGGCGGCCGCAGCAGCGGCTGGCCGTGGCCCACGAACGACTCGGGAAAGCGCGGGAACACGCTGGGGTATTGCGGCGGCGCGCTGCCGTCTTTGTATTCTTCGTTGCGGTTGCCGTAGTTGACGCCCACGCAGATGATCTTGCCGGGCGCGGCAATGGGCGGGCGCAGCGTCAGGGCCGCCAGCGGCAGCGTGGCGTCCAGGCCTGCGGCCAGCTCGGCCAGGCGCGGCAGGGCGCCGGCCGCCAGCACGGCATGCAGGTCGACATAGCCTTGCTGGCTCAGGTCGACGACCGCGTCGCCGCGCAGCAGGCCGAAGCCGGGGCGGCCCTGGTGTTCAAAGGACAGGAGTTTCATGCGTCGAATCCAAAAAGGCGGGCCGGGTTGTCGACCAGGATTTTCTTGAGCGTGGCGGCATCGCCCGCGTAGCGGTGCAGCTGATCCACCAGGCGGCCCTCGTCGGGCGGCTGCTTGACGGACACGGGGTGGGGCCAGTCGCTGCCCCAGACGACGCGGTCGGGGTTGGCGGCGATCAGCGCATGGGCCAGCGGCACCACGTCGTCCCAGGGCGGGCCGGATCGCGACAGCTTTTCGGTCAGTGACAGCATCACCCAGAAGTTGCCCCGGCCCAGCAACTCGACCAGCTTGCGGCGCGTGGGGTCGTCGGCCCCGGCGGTGGGGTCGGCGCGGCCCATGTGGTCGATCAGCACCGGAATGTCCAGCGCTTCGAACTGCGCCGCCTGCGCCGTCATGCCGTCGGGTTCGGGCTGGAATTTGGCGTACCAGCCCAGTTCGCGGATGCGGTCGATGGCGCGCTGGAACGTGGCCGGGTCCATGCTGATGCCCAGGCCCTGGCGGGTGAAGCGCGCGCCGCGCACGCCCGCGTCGTGCAGCCGGGCGATGTAGGCGTCGTCGCGTTCGGCCAGCACCAGCGCATTGGCGCAGCCGCGGTAGCCGGGGCCGGCCGTGGCCAGGCCGTCCAGCACCACCTGGTGGTCGGCGCCGTAGGTGGTGGCCTGCACGATGACGCCGCGCTCGATGCCCAGCAGGCGGTGCAGGCGCAGCGCGGTGTCGATGGTAGCGCTGGGCATTTCATAGGCCGCGCCGGGGCGCACCGGGTAGCGGTCGACGGGCCCGAACACGTGGAACTGGCTGTCGCAGGCTTTCGGCGGCAAGGCCTTGGCCGGCGCGGTGGGGTGGGGGTGAAAGGGCAGGTATTGCGGCATGTTGGTCCTTGGTGTTGTCAGGCCCTAGCCCAGCACCGCGACGAAGTCGCATTCGATGAGCTTGTCGCCGTCCAGGTCCGCCTGCATGGTGTGGCGGGCGGGGCGATCGGCCGGGTCGGGAAAGACGCGCAGCCACACGGCGTTGAGCGCCGCGCGCTGGCTGCGGTCGCGCATCCAGACGGTCATCTTGGCGATCTGGCCGAGCGACCCGCCGCCCGCTTGAACGATGCGGCGGATGTGGTCGAACATCAGCTCGCACTGGCGCTCCAGCGTGTCGCCGTAGGCACCCGTGGCGGGGTCCGTGCCCTGGATGCTGCCGGAATACAGCAGGTTGCCGACGCGGCAGGCGGCGGGAATGGGGTTCTTGTGGCTGAAGCCTTCGGCGTAGATGCTTTGTCGTGTCATGGTGTGTGGCCAGGGAAGGGAGTCGGGAGCGGGCAGGGTCGATCGGCGCCACCAGGCGCCTTGCGCAACCTAGTTGGCGGTGATGCCGGCGCGTTCGATGATGGGCGTCCAGCGCGCGTCTTCCGCGGCCAGGTAGCGGGTGAAATCGGCGGGCGAACTGGCCTGGGCATCGGCGCCCAGTTCCTGGAAGCGCTGGATGATGTCGGGCTGGCGCAGGATCTTGTCCAGCGCCTGGCTCAGTTGCGCCAGCACCTCGGGCGGCGTGCCCTTGGGCGCGAGCAGGCCGGTGAAGGTGGCGGCTTCCATGCCGGGCACGCCGGCTTCGGCAAAGGTGGGCACGTCGGGCAGCGACGGCACGCGCTGCGCCGTGGTCACGGCCAGGCCGCGCGTGCGGCCCTCCTTGATGTAGGGCAGCGATACCGAGATCTGGTCGAAGTTGAAGTCCACCTGGCCGCCCAACAGGTCGGTGGTGGCGGGGGCGTTGCCCTTGTATTGCGCCGTGGTCCAGCGCGCGCCGGTCAACGATTGCAGCAGTTCGCTCACCAGGTGGTTGGTGGTGCCGGCGCCCGGCGAGGCCATGTTCAACTTGCCCGGTTCCTGTTTGGCCAGCGCCAGCAGGTCGCCCAGGGTCTTGACCGGCAGGCCGGGCCGCACCTGCAACACCAGCGGCGTGTACGACACCGAGCTGATGGGTTCGAAATCGCGGTCCCACTTGTAGGCCTGGCGCTTGAAGATCAGCGGGCTGAACAGCAAGGGCCCGTTGGCCGCCATGAACAGCGTGTAGCCGTCGGGCGCCGAGCGCGCCACCTGTTCGCCTGCGATCATGCCGCCGGCGCCCGGCTTGTTTTCCACGATGAACGGCTGGCCGAACGCCGCCTGCAGGCCCGGCCCGATCAGGCGCGCGGCCACGTCCACATTGCCGCCGGGCGGGTAGGGCACCACGATCTTCACGGGTTTGTCGGGCCAGGCGTGGGCCAGGGTCGTCACAGCGGTCAGCGCCAGGGCGGCGCAGGCTTTGGCAAGCGGGTGCATGGGTTGTCTCCTTGGGTTGTTCTGTTGTTTGGACAGACTCTAGAAACTTGCCCGCCGGGCGACAACGCCAAAAATTCGAAAAAGTCCGAATGTTGGACTTATTGCGGGAATCGCGGTTTGTCCGGATTCACCGACCCCTGGAAAACCCGGGAAAATGGGCGCAAAGCTATCGTCGGCCGCGGTATTGGCCGGCTTTTCAGGTTCAATATATGGACGTCTTGTGATGCGTATCGCCGCCCCGGAACTCACCCCCGAACAAACCTACAAGCTCATGAGCGGCATCGTGGTGCCGCGCCCGATCGCCTGGATCACCACGCTGGGGCCGGGCGGCAAGGTCAACCTGGCGCCGTTCAGCTGCTACACCTTCGTGTCCAACACGCCGCCGATGCTGGGCGTGAACATCGGCCGCAAGGCGGGACTGCGCAAAGACACCGCCCGCAATATGCTTGAGCACGGCCATTTCGTGGTGAACGTCGGCAATGCAGATCTGCTCGATGCCATTCACGCCAGCGCCGAAGAGCATCCGCCCGAAGTCAGCGAAGCCGAACTGCTGCAGCTGGACGTGCTGCCGGGCGAGGCCATCGCCACCCCGCGCCTGGCCGCGGCGCCCGTCAGCCTGGAATGCGTGCTGCACAGCGTGACGCCGTTTGGCGACACGGGCGCGGAATTCTTCGTCGGTGAAGTACGGCTGTTTCACATCCGCGACGGGCTGGCGCGCGACGGCAAGATCGACACCACCTTGCTCGACCCCGTCTGCCGCATCGGCGGGCCGAACTACGCGCGGCTGGGGCCGCTGATCACCAAGCGCACGCTGCGCCAGACGCCCAAGTCGGTCATGGGCCAGGACACGCCATGAACGCGCGGGCGGGTGGCATAACGGGCGACGGCGGCGCACTGCGCGGCACGGTGGACGATGACGATACGTCGCACGGCGCGGCGGCGGGCAACGAGGCCGACGACGCGCTGCCCGGCGTGCAGACCGTGCGCCGCGCCATGGCGATCCTGCGGTTGGTGGCCTGTGGGCAAGAGCGGGGCGTGCGGCTGATCGACCTGGTGCGCATGTCCGGGCTGAACCGGCCCACCGTGCACCGCCTGCTCAAGACGCTGGTGCAGGAAGGCGCCGTCGAGCAGGACGCGGCCACCCGGCGTTATCTGATCGGCGGCGAGATCAGCCTGTTGGGCCTGGCACGCACGCGCCGCTTTCCGCTCTTGACCCTGGCCGATCCGTATCTGGCCGAACTGGCCGACCAGGTGGGCGACACGGTCTTCCTGAGCGTGCGCCACGGCCACGA
The DNA here is from genome assembly GCF_000633435.1 of Achromobacter sp. DH1f. Classification (NCBI taxonomy): domain Bacteria; kingdom Pseudomonadati; phylum Pseudomonadota; class Betaproteobacteria; order Burkholderiales; family Alcaligenaceae; genus Achromobacter; species Achromobacter sp. DH1f. The sequence continues at coordinate 16,741 of NZ_AYMF01000019.1, forward strand.
TTCCATCTGCATCGGTCGCAAGACCGGGCATCATCCGATCCAGGTGCTGTCGATCGAAGTGGGCGTGCGCCGGCCGCTGGGGCTGGGCGTGTCGGGCGTGGCGCTGCTGTCGTGCCTGGATGCGACGGAAAGCGCCGCCATCGTGCAGGCCAACGCCGCGCGCCTGGCGGTGGCGGGCGAATCGGTTGACGACATCCTGCGGCGCGTGGAGCAGGCGCGCGCCAGCGGCATTGCTCACGCGCCCAACGGGCTGATGCCGGGCACCAGCGCGGTGGCGCTGGCGATTCGGGCAGACGATCGCGAACCGCTGGGCGCGGTGACGGTGACCGCCATGGCCGACCGGCTGGCCGGCGGCCGCCTGGCCCAGGTGGTCGAACGCATGCGCGACCGCGCGCAGGCCATCGCGCGGCGCCATGCCGAGGTCAGCGAACGGCGGCGGTAGGCCTGGGCAGGGCGTACACGCGGGTGTCGCGGCCGTAGTGCGTTTCATTGGCCTGGTACACGAAGCCCAGCTTGTGCAGCACGCGCTGCGAACCCAGGTTGTCCGGCCAGGTGACGGCAAACAATGCCGTGATGTCCAGCGTGCGCCAGGCATAGCCGCACAGCTGGCGCGCGGCCTGGGTGGCGTAGCCGCGGCCCCAGGCGGCCTGCTGCAGACGGTAGGCCAGTTGCAGCCGGCCGGTGTCTTCCAGGCGGGTCAGGCTGATCCAGCCGACGGCCGCGCCGTCCGGCGCCACCACGGCCCAGTGGCCGATGCCGTCCACCGGTTGCTGCAGCCAGTCCAGCAATTCCTGGCGCCGCGCGTCGGTAGCCGGTTTCACGCCGGTGCTGTGGCGCATGACCTCGGGGTCGGACTCCAGGGCCAGGATCATCGGCACGTCGTCTTCGCGCAGGCGGCGCAGGGTGACGTCTGCATGTGGGGGCATAGGGGCGGGGCGTGAATGGGATGAATGCCATGATAGCGGCCGCGCCGACGACCACTTGCCAATTAATAATTAGCCGCCATACTATATGCCACCATATTTCATGAGCCAAGCCCATGCCGCAGCCCGTTCGCCCCATGCTGGAACCCAAGCACCACGCCCTGCTGGACGAGGCCACGCGTCGCGGCCTGCCTTCGTGCGATGGCATCGAACTCTGCTTCCAGGTCCTTGCCTTGGCCCGCGCCATTGACCGCGACTGCGCCGCGCGCCTGGCGCCCAGGCAGCTGTCCGAAGGCAAGTTCGTGCTGCTGTTCCTGCTGCATGGGCAGGCCGGCGGCCTGCCGCCGCACGAACTCGCGACGCGGGCTGGCGTGACGCGGGCCACGGTAACGGGGCTGCTGGACGGCCTGGAGCGCGACGGCTTCGTGCAGCGCCAAGCGGGGCAACAAGATCGGCGCATGATCACCGCGCGGCTGACCGCCAAGGGCAAGACGACGGCGGCCAAGCTGTTCAAGGAGCACGCGCAATGGATCGGATCGTTGTTCGACGGCCTGTCGCCGGCGGACCGTGCGCAGTTGAGCACGTTGCTGCGCAAGGTCTGGCAGGGCACCGACAGCGGCCGCGCCGCGTTGCTGGAGCAAGCCCGATGACCGCCGCATCCGCACGCAAGTCTGCTGGCCGCGGCGTGAAGGACATCGATGCCAAGCGCCTCGCACAACTGAATGCGGGCGCCCCGGCTCTGCACCTGACCGAATGCCTGGCGGTGGACTTTGCGCAGCTGATGCAGGCGGTGGCGCCGGATGTGGGCGCCGCCAGACTGGAACAGATGCGCGCCGCCGCCACTGCCGGCATTTCCAGGCGCATGGCGCTGGCGGCAAGCATCCTGCTGGCACAATTGGGCGCCGACGCCTTCGCGCGGATGGCCGGGCATGCGTCGGACACCGTGCGCGGATGGGCCTGCTTCATGGCGGGCGCGGCGCCGGGCCTGTCGCTGAAGCAGCGGCTCGCGTGGATTCAGCCGTTGGCCGATGACGCGCATTTCGGCGTGCGGGAATGGGCCTGGCTGGCCGTGCGGCCGGCGCTGGCGGCCGAGCTGGATTCGTCGATTGCGCTGTTGCGTCCCTGGACGACGCACCCATCAGAGCGGCTGCGCCGCTTCGCCAGCGAGTCGTTGCGGCCGCGCGGTGTGTGGTGCGCCCATATCGCGGCGCTCAAGGCCGACCCGGGCCGCGCCTTGCCGCTGCTGGAACCGCTACGCGCGGACCCTGCGGTGTATGTGCAGGATTCAGTGGCGAACTGGCTGAACGATGCCAGCAAGGACCAGCCGGCCTGGGTCAGGGCGGTGTGCACGCGCTGGGGCAAGGAAAGCCCGGTGGCCGCCACCCAGCGTCTATGCACGCGGGCCTTGCGCACCATCGGCGCCCAGGCCAAGTCGGGATAGTCGCCTATCCCGATCGTCGGGCCGGTATGCGCCGGCCGCGTTCAATACGTCAGCGACGCCCCCGTCACGACCTCGTACAGGAAGCGGTCCAGCCGTTCGGTCTGGCCATCGGGCCGGTCGAAGAAGGGCGCTTTTTCCAGGGCCTGCAGCGTGGTTTCCAGGTAGGCGTGGATCAACGGAAAGCGCGGGCCTTCCTTGGCCTCGCCGACCTGCATCTTGATGGCCAGCAATTCGTTGATCTCGTCGCGCAGCGCCGCGTCGGTCACCATGGCGTCGGCCAGGTCGGCAAAGCGCATGGGCGGAATGCCGCGGCCGCTGTCGATCCATTGCGCGGCCAGCACGGGGCGCAGCACATACAGGTATTTCTTCAGCCGCACGGTCTCGCCTTGCAGCGACTCGCGAAAGTTGCGCCCGGCCATGGCCACGTAATGCCAGCGGCCCTTCATCTGCGAAAAATACTCGCTGCGAAAATGCCGCAGCCAATCGCTGGTGGCGTCGTCCTGGCGATACAGCACGGGCGAATCCAGCCACTCGAACAGCGTGGGGTTGGACCCGCGCAGCAGTTGCAGCGCCTTGCGCAGTTCCCAGCCGGAGACGTCCAGTTCGTCGTCAATCGGCAGCTCGATCACGTCGCGCTGCGGCGACACGCGCAAGTACCAATCCAGCTTGTGCACGTACAGAAAGCGCACGTCATAGTCGCTGTCGGGCGAGGCAAAGCCCCAGCCGCGGCTGCCGGATTCGCAGGCGAGCAGCACGCGCACGTCGTGGCGCTGTTCGATGTGTTCCAGGGTGGCCATGACGCGTTCGCGGATGGCCGGATCGATGGGGTGGGCGTGCAGGATGGAAGTCATCCGGAAATGCTATCACTGCGGCCCGCGATCTGCTGCTTCCGCCGCCAGCGCCGCCTGCACCGCCGGCCGCGCGTCGATGCGGGCCTGGTACTCGGGCAGGCCGGGCCAGCGTGCCAGGTCGATATCGAATTGGGCTGCCCACCGCAGCACCGTGTACAGGTAGGCGTCCGCCACGCCGTAACGGTCGTCCAACAAGGCCTGCCGGCCGCGCAGCGCGGCGGCCAGGTAGTCCAGCCGTTTTTCCAGCCGCGCCTGCCACCACGTGCGAGCATCCTCGGGCAGGGCGCGGTTGAACAGCGGCCCGAAGCCGCCATGGATTTCGGTGGAAATGAAATTCAGCCATTCCTGCAGGCGGCTGCGGGCCCAGCTGCCGGCGGGGGGGGCCAGGCCGGCCTCTGGGCGCAGGTCGGCCAGGTACTGCACGATGGCCGGGCCTTCGGTCAGCACCTGGCCGTCGTCTACTTGCAACGCCGCGACGTAGCCCTTGGGGTTGATGGCAAGGAAGTCGGCGTCGTCGACCATGCGCTTGGTCTGGTTGTTCACCCGCACCAATTCAAAGGGCAGGGCCAGTTCGCGCAGCACGATGTGCGGCGCCAGCGAGCAGGCATTGGGGGCGTAATACAGCTTCATGCGGGCATCCTGAATCAATCGCGAAAAGGGGTTCAAGGCGCCAGCTTGGGGCCGCCGTAGAAATCCGTAAAATCAATCTTTCAGAAACTAGATATAAGCTGAGCTGATGCCATGATGAACCTGATCCATTGGCGCCTGCTGCTGGCGGTGGCCGACGCCGGCAACATCACGCATGCCGCGCGCCAGGTGGGCATGACGCAGTCCGGCGCCAGCCAGGCCATCGCCCAGCTTGAGCAGCAACTGGGCGCGCCGTTGTTCACGCGCGAACGCCGCCAAAGCGTGCCCACGGCGTTTGGCCTGCGGGTGGCGCAGGAAGCCCGCGCCATGCTGGCATCGCTGGGCCGCATCCAGGCGCTGGCGCGCGCGGCCACGGGCACGGCCGGCGGTGTGCTGCGGCTGGCCAGTTTTCCGATGGTGTTCTCGACCATCCTGCCGCCGGTGCTGCGGCGTTTTCGCCAATTGCACCCGGGCATCGAGGTGATCGCACTGGAAGCCAGCGACAGCGAGGTCGAAGACCTGCTGGCCGCCGGTACGGTGGACGTGGGCGTGGTGCTGAACCCGCCGGCCCGCCGCGACGCCTGCCCGTTGGGCGCGGACGACTGGGTGGCGGTGTTGCCGGCGGCGCACCCGTTGGCGCTGGGCGCGTCGGTGCCCTTGGCGCAACTGGCGGCGCAGCCCTTTGTGCTGGCCACCGGGGGCTGCACGGCGCATGCGGGCAGCGTGGCCGCCGACGCCGGGCTGGCGCTGACCGACGTGCGCGCCCGGGTCATGGAATGGTCCAGCGCGTTTGCGCTGGTGCGCGACAACGTCGGCGTGGCGCTGGTGCCCGAACTGACGCTGCCCGAGAATCGCCGGGGCCTGCGCGTGCTGCCGCTGGCGGCGCCCGTGCAGCGGCGCTTCGCGCTGGCCGCGTCGGATCAGGCCAGGGACGCCCCGGCCGTCCAGGCGCTGTTCGACATGTTGCGGCGCGATGACAGCCCTGGCCGCGCCCGGCGGTCGCGGGCCATGCACGGTCATCGCACCGACATGACGCCGCTCTAGCATCCCGCTTTTCGGCGAGGCAACATGATCATCCGCAATGCAGAGGTCGGCGACAGCGCCGACATCGTTGAACTGCTGGCCCAGTTGGGCTACCCCGGCACGCAGGCGTTCGTGCCCGAGAAAATCGAGCGCCTGCTGGGCCATCGCGATGCCGAACTGCTGGTGGCCGAGGACGGCGGCCGGCTGCTGGGATTCATCGGCCTGCACTTCATGGTGCAGCTGGCCTTGCCGGGCGACTTCTGCCGCATCACCTATTTCTGCGTCAGCGATTCGGCGCGCGGCAGCGGCGTGGGCCGGGCGCTGGAAGAGGCGGCGGCATCGTTGGCGGTGGGGCGCGGCTGCGACCGCATCGAAGTGCATTGCCACGAGCGGCGCGTGGACGCGCACCGTTTCTATTACCGCCAGGGCTACGAGGAATCGCCGAAGTACCTGATGAAGCGCTGCCAGCGCTGAACGGCCTTGCGGCGCGACGCGGTCAAGCCGCCGCCAGCGCCGCGGCCAGGGTGCGTGCCGCCGGCCCCAAGGGCTGGTCGATCCGGTGCGCCAGGTAGACCTCGGTCGCCACCTGGCTGCCGCGTCCCAGGCTGCCGGTGGGCAGGCGCAGCAGGCGGCCTTCGGCCAGGTCGCGTTCCACCAGCCACAGCGGCAGCCGGCCCCAGCCTACGCCGGCCAGAATCAACGCATGCTTGGTGTCCTGCCCGCTGACCCGGCAGGTCTGCGGCGACAGCACGGCGAAGTCGCGGCCGTCGCTGAGCGTGGAGGGATCGGTCTGCACCACCTGCACGTGGTCGGCCAGGTCAGGCGCGGCCAGCGGCTTGCCATCGGCCACGTGTGCGGCCAGCGCATGGCCGGCGCCCACCACCGCCACCATCTGCACCGACGACAGCGCCTGCAAGGCAATGCGAGGATGGCGGAAATGCTCGCCCGCCACGATGCCCAATTGGTGGCTGCCGGCCAGCAGCGCGGCAATCGGCCCGCCCAGCGGCAGCACGGCCACGCGCGTGGCCACCGACGGATAGACCGCGCGCAGCCGGTTCAGCGCCGCGCCCACCTGGGCAATGGGATACAGCGTATCCACCACCAGCGACAGTTCCAGCTCGACCCCTTCACCCAGCCCCTGGGCGCGGGCCCGCATGGCATCCACGCGCAGCAAAATGTCGCGCGCATTGGCCAGCAAGGCCTGGCCTTCGGGCGTCATGACGGGGCGGTGGCCGGTGCGGTCGAACAGCCGCACGCCCAACTGCGCTTCCATGTTGGCAATGGCGTGGCTGACGGCCGATTGCACCCGCGCCAGCTGCCGCGCGGCGGCGCGGAAACTGCCGGTGTCGGCGACGGCGGCAAACACGCGTAGCTGGTCCAGGGTCAGGGCGTCTATCATCGGGCGGCTCGATCTGTTTTTTAGATCGGTTTCATCAAAAGATTATCACTTATCAGAATCGGTTCCACCCGGCATGCTGGCGGCTTCGCCAAGCGAGGAGAGGCAAGGATGGACAAGGCAGAAGGCACGGCGCTGGCCGGCCAGCCGGCAGGTACGCGCTGGGGCGCGGTGCTGGCGATCGTGGGCGCAGGCGTCGTGGCGTCGTTGCAGGTGGGCAAGGTGATCATCGCGGCGCCGCTCTTGCGCCGCGACCTGGGGTTGGACCTGGCGTCCATCGGCACGCTGACGGCCGTGTTCTCGATCCTGGGCGTGCTGGGCGGCATTGCGGCGGGCGGCATCATCGCGCGGTTCGGCGCGCGCCGCATGCTGTTGTGCGGCCTGCTTGCCACCGCGCTGGGCACGGCGGCGGGCGCGCTGGCGCCGGGCTATGGCGTGTTGCTGGCCACGCGCGTGGTCGAAGGCCTGGGCTTCCTGCTGATCACGGTGGCCGGGCCGGCGGCCTTGCAGCGCATCGTGCTGCCCTCCAGCCGCGACCTGGCCTTTGCGCTCTGGAGCTGCTACATGCCCACCGGCATGGCCGTGGCCATGCTGGCTTCGCAGGCGTTTGGCGACTGGCATGCCTATTGGTGGTGCGCCGGGGCCGCGGTGCTGGTGGCGCTGGCCTGCGTGGCCGCGCTGGCGCCGGCCACGCCGGGCGGCAAAGGCCTGTCGTGGGCCGGCCTGCGCCAGGACACCACCGACACCCTGGGCGCTGCCGGGCCGATGCTGCTGGCCGCCTCGTTCACGCTCTACAGCCTGATGTTCTTTGCGCTGTTCACCTTTCTGCCGGTGTTGCTGATGGACAAGCTGGGCCTGCCGCTGGCCACCGCCGGCCTGTACAGCGCGGCAGCCAGCGCCGCCAACATCATCGGCAACCTGGGGGCGGGCGTGCTGCTGTCGCGCGGCTGGCGGCGGTCGACCCTCATTGCCTGCGCCAGCGCGGCGATGGGCGTAGTGGCGCTGCTGATCTTCCGCTCGGTGTTTTCGGCGATGCCCACCTTTCTCCTGTGCGTGCTGTTTTCGGCGGTGGGCGGGCTGATCCCGGCCACGCTGCTGGGCACCGCGCCGCTGGTGGCGCCGCGGCCGGCGCTGACGGCCTCGGCCGTCGGGCTGGTGATGATGGGCAGCAACCTGGGCCAGGTGATCGGCCCGGTCACGGTGGGCGGGGTGATCGACCGCTATGGCTGGGCGCAGGCCTCGCTGATCGTCGTGGCCGCGGCGCTGGGCGGCGTGTTCATCGCGTGGCGATTGCGCCGGCTGGGCGGGGCCGGGCTGTAGGCGCAGGCAGAATTCTCGGCGCAAGAGGGCGGACGGCGTCATGGCGGCGGGACGATAGCTCGGGGCGATAACGGCAGGGCAATCATGGCGGCGGCCGCGCGCCACGCCGCACGCACGTGCAGCTGTCACGCGTCAGGCCTATCATGCAAGCTCGTCTTCCCTGGAGCCGCCATGTCTTCCTTGCCCGCCCCGCGCCTGGTCATCTTCGATTGCGACGGTGTCCTGATCGATAGCGAAATCATTGCCGCGCGCGCCCAATCGCGCGCGCTGGCCGAACACGGCATTGCGATCACCCCGCAAGAGGCTGCCCGGCGTTTTGCCGGCATCCCCGACGCCGACATGTGGCAGACGCTGCAAGACGAAAACGCGCGTGTGTTGCCCGAAGACTTTCCGCGCGCCTACGCCGATCGGCTGCAAGACACCTTCCGCCAGGAACTGCGTGCGCTGCCCGGCGTGCGCGAAACCCTGGCCGCGCTGCGCGAGCGCGGCATCGAATACTGCGTGGCCTCCAGCAGCACCCCGCCCAAGCTGGAAGCCGCGCTCAAGCTGGTCGGCCTGTGGGAGGAATTCGCGCCCCATGTCTTCAGCACGGCGCAGGTGGCGCACGGCAAGCCCGCGCCCGATGTGTTTCTGTTCGCGGCGCGCCAGATGCGCGCCGCCATCCTGGACTGCGTGGTGGTCGAAGACAGCGTGCCGGGCGTGCGCGCCGCCCGGGCCGCGCGCATGCGGGCGGTGGGCTACGTCGGCGCCTCGCACAACGGGCCGGACCAGCGCCAGCGCCTGCTGGACGAAGGCGCGTTCGAGGTCATCGATGATTTGCAGCGGCTGACGGACATCATTTAGTCGCCTGAGGTCAACGCCGTTACGCCACTGCCGTGACGACACCCCCGTCACGCCGCCGCGGGCACGGCCTCGGGCTTGACCCGCACCGCGCGCAGCACCCCGATCACCAGCAGTGCAATGCCCACGAGCGTCAGCGGCTGCGGCATGCTGCCGCGCAGGATGAAGGCATAGGCCAGCGCCGCCAGCGTCTCGAACACGATCAACTGCCCGGCCAGGGCGGTGGGCAGGCGCTGGCTGGCTTCGTTCCAGCACAGCGTGCCCAGCCATGACGAGAACAACCCGATGATGATCATCAAGCCCAGGAACACCTCGGGCCGCGGCCCCAGCGGCATGGCGAAACCGCTGCCGGTGGCGGCCATGCCGCCCCATAGCAGGCCGTAGCCGGCCAGCGCCAGCGGCAGCGTCGCCACGCCCTGGGCGGTGGCCCAGGTGCGCGGGCTGCGGCCGGGGTGGTCGCGCAGCCAGTCGGCATTGCGCAAGGGGTACCAGGTCCAGCAGGCCACTGCGCCCAGCGCCAGCACGGCGCCGATGGCGTAGCGCGACAGGTCCGCGTCGGCTTCCTGGCGCAGCGCCTGCAATTCCACCTGGTTGACGCAGCCGATGCCCAGCGCAATCAGCGCCAGCGACGGCGCCAGCCGCTTCCACGGCAGCCGGCCATCGCGCCGCGCATTGCGCAGGTTGGCGCAGATGGCGATCACCACGGGCAGCGTACCGATGATCATCGTGGGCACCGGGCCGCCGGCGCGCTGGATGGCGCTGGCCAGGCACAGGTAATAGAGCAGGTTGCCAATCGCCGCCAGCTTCAGCGCTTCGATCCAGTCGGCTCGCGTCAGCTGGCGCAGCGCCTTGCGGTCCAGCCACGCCAGCGGCAGCGCGATCAGGCCGAACGCCAGGTAGCGCGCCACCGATTGCAGGGCGGCGGGGTATTCAGGCAGCAGCAGCGGGCCGACGAACACCAGCCCCCACATCAGGCCAGCCGCCAGGGCGTACATCGTTCCTGCCCACATAAAGACTCCCATCGCGATTCAACAGACGGGCCAGTCTAGGCGGCGGCGATAGGGCGGGTCTTGTACCAGATTGCTGCGGCGCACTGCCGGCCTGCCGTTACATCTTTTCCCGGACGACCTGGCCAAGCGTGTCACTAAGCGCCAACTGTCCTCTTTCTGGAGAAGTTCCTTTGCCTTATTCGCCAAGCCAGTCACGATCCCGCTTTCCATCAAGCAACGCCGCGTGTCGTTGCCAACGGGCGGGCAGGCCGGGCCGCTTCCTGCCCCGCGCCGGCATGCTGCGGTCGTTGGCGGTGAGCCTGGCGTTTGCGGCCGGCGTTCTGCTCACCCCGTGCACCAACGCCGTGGCGGCTGCGGGCTACGGCGGCGGCGGCCAGGGCGGGCAGGGCATAGGGTTTGGCGCTAGCGGAGGCCAAGGCGGCGGCGTAACGGGTGGCGCCGGCGGGCAAGGCGGTGACGCGGTTGGCGGTCCGGCGGCTGCGGGGGGTAACGGCGGCGGTGTTGCCGGTTCCGGGCAAGTCGCCGGCGGCCTGCCCGGCCTTCCGGGTAATGATGGCCCGTCCGGCGGCGGACAGGGCGGCGCCAGCGGCACGACGCCTGTCGGGGGAGGCGCGTGGGTGGGCGGCGGCGGAGGAGGCGGAGGTGCCGCGATAGGGGCGGGAGGCGGGGGCGGAGGGGGCGGCCTCATCTATGTCAATTCCACCGGTGGCGCCGGTGGATCCGCCTACCTGGCGACGTCTGGCGGCGACCTCGGCAGCGTGTTCGTGCAAGGGCAGGATGGCACGGGCGCCGACTACTTGGGCGGCGCTGGGGGGGCAGGCGCCGCGATCTCTGGTTTGCCGGGCCTTGCGTTGACGGTCCGCGATGGCGCAGAAATCCGTGGTGGACGTGGCGGGTTAGCCAATGGCGGTGTGACCGATGGTGTTTCGTTCTACGGGGGTGGCGGCGGCGGTGGCGGAGCCGGCGTGGTTGCCCCCTCTGGCCATGTGACGCTGTTGGGGGGGCGAATAGCGGGAGGCCAGGGAGGGGATGCGTCGTATTTGGCTGGCGGCGGTGGCGACGGCCTGGTGCTTTCCACGGGTACGGTCACGGTAGGCGCACAGGCCATCATCATGGGCGGTGCGGGGGGGACTGCGCGCAACGCGCTTCCTGGCTCAGTGACACGAGGCGGCGCGGGCGGGACGGGGCTTTCGATCGGCTCGGGTTCAGTGATGAATGCCGGGCGCATCGAAGGCGGCGGTGGAGGAGTCGTGTTCTTCCCAGACGGTCAGCCCGGCATCGCAGGCGCCGCGCTGCTGGCGGGCAACAACACCATCGTTACCAACAAAGGCGCGCTCATCAGCGGTACAGCGGCGGTGATTTTCGAAGGCAACAACAACACGCTGACGCTGTGGCAGGGGTCGACCACCACTGGCGACGTGCGCTTCCTGGGCGCTGGCAATACGCTGGCGATCGGTAGCGACTTCAACCGTCCCACGGCACAGGTGCTTGTCACGGGGTCCGTGGATTTCGGCGGCGGCATTTTCGCCGTGCGTCTGGTGCCCGGCCAGGCCGACCAGTTGACCGTCACCGGCAACGCCAGGCTGAGCAGCGCCACCGTGAAAGTCAGCACGGGCGCGGGTTCCTACGACACGCGCACGCTGTACCCCATTCTGCGCGCGCAGGACACGTTCAACGACACGCGCTTTGCCAGCGTCAGCGCCGACCTGGCGTTCCTGACGCCGACCCTGGTTTACTCGGCCGACGACAAGGATGTCACCCTGAAATTCATCCTCAAGCAAGTGCCGCCCGAGACCAATCCCGGCAATCCGGCCGGTGCCGGTGTTGGCAATCCCGTGGCGCCGCCCACCCGTCCCATCCGCTTTGCGGACCTCGTTTTCAGCCGCAATGGCATTGCCACCGCCAACGCCGTCGACAGCATGCCGGTCACCCACGAGGTCTACCGGCATGCGCTGAACCTGCCCAACGGCGCGCCGCCGTCGTTCTTCTCGACGCTGTCCGGCGAAACCCACGCCAGCGCCGTCAGTGCGCTGCAGGGCGTCAGCAGCCAGGCGCGCAACGTGCCGCTGGCGCAACTGCGCGCCAACCTGGGGGCTGGCCTGCGCCCGGGCGCGCCAGTCGCTGCCGCGGGCGTCAGCGACGTCGCGCCGGCCGCGTCCGCGCTGCCCACCCCGAGCGTGCAACCGGCGTGGGCGCAGGTCGTGGGCAACTGGCAGCGGCTGGGCGCCACGGGTGACACGGCCGCGGTACGGCAGCACACCGGTGGCGTATTCGCGGGCGCCGATGCTGCGGTCGGCCGCGGCTGGCGCCTGGGCGGCGCAGTGGGCTACACCGACAGCAATGTGCGCACCGATGGCGTGGACGCCAGGACCAATATTGCCAGCTACAGCGCCATCGTCTATGGGGGCAAGGCCTTTGATGCCGGCCCCGGCAAGCTCAGCCTGATGCTGGGGGCGGCGTACAGCTGGCACGACATCAGTACGCAGCGGCGCATCGCGGTGGGCGGCCTGGACCAGACCTTGCGCGCCGACTACGGCGCCAGCACCACGCAAGTCTTTACCGAACTCGGCTGGGCCCTGAAGGCAGGCGATACGCTCACGCTGGAACCTTACGCGGGCGTGGCCTGGGCGGGCCTGCGCACCCGGGCCTTCAGCGAAAGCGGCGGCAGCGCGGCCCTGTCGGGCGCCAGCCAGACCAGTACCACCACGACCACCACGCTCGGCGTGCGCGCGCGCCAGGAATGGATGTTGGGCACGACGGCAGGCGCCGTCACCGGCGGCCTGGGCTGGCGCCATGCCTTTGGTGATGTGACGCCGACCTCGCGCATGGCATTCGACGCGGGCGACACCTTTACCGTGGCGGGCGCGCCGATCGCCCGGGACGCCGCCTTGATCGAGGCGGGGCTGGACGCGGCGATCGGCCGTAGCGCAACGGTGGGACTCAGCTACGCCGGGCAATTCGGTGCCCGCAACCAGGACCATAGCGCGACACTGTCGTGGCGCTGGGCGTTCTAGCGGGGGCGCGGTTCGCCCTTGACCGTTGGCGAGAGCACGCCGGACGGGTGCGCTTTGGAAGTCAGGCCCGTACCTGCTTCTGATACCGCCCCGGCGTCACCCCATAGCGGCGGGTGAACGCACGCGTCAGGTGGGCCTGGTCGGTCAGGCCGGCGGCCAGCGCCGTCTGCGCCGGGGTTTCGCCCGCGGCCAGCAGGCGCTTGGCCTCGAACAGGCGCAGTGCCATCAGCATCTGCTGCGGCGTGGCGTGGTGCTGCGCCTGGAAACTGCGCAGGAAGTGGAAGGGGCTCAGTCCGGCGACCTCGGCCAGTTCTTCCAGCGTCAGGCGCCGCGACAGATTGGCGCGCAGGTAGTCGATGACGCGGGCAAAGCGCGGCGCGGCGGCCGCCTGCAAGGGCCTGGGCACGCGGGCGTGGCGGCGAAATTCCGCCAGCAACGCATACAGGGCGCTGTCGAACGCCAGCGGTTCACGCGCCTGCCACAACGCGTCGAGCAAGGCGGTGACGCGTTGCGCGCTGGCGGCATCGTGGCCCACGGCGCAGTCGAACCACCAGTCGGCTTCGCCGGTGACCCGTGCGACCACGGCGGGGTCGATGTACGCCATGCGGTAGCGCCAGCCGCCCTCGGTCTCGGCCTGGCCGGTGTGCAGTTCGTCGGGGTTCATCAGCACCACCGACCCGGACGGGGCCAGGTGCTCGGCGCCGAGGTAGCGAAAGCGTTCCACGCCGGTTTCGATCGCGCCCAGGCCAAAGGCTTCGTGCGTATGCGGTTCGAACGCGTGGCGGATGATGTGGGCGCGGTACAGCTCGACGCCGGGCCGGTGCGCCTGGCGGCGGAATTCGGCGCGGTCGTTGGGGTGGTCGAACGCCTGCGGCACGCCCGCGATGATCGGTTCAGCGGGCGCGGCGGCGCCGCGAGGGGGAGGCAACAGGGAAGCCATGCAGGAATTTAAACATGATTGCCATCCTGCATGGCTGCCAGCCGCGCCAGCAGCATCTCGCGTTCGCGGGCGTTCTGGGTCATGCCGGCCGCGCGTTCGAATTCCACGGCGGCCTCGGCCCGCCGGCCCAGCTTGGCCAGCAGGTCGCCGCGCACGCTGGGCAGCCAGTGGTAGTTGGCCAGCGTCGGGTCCTGGGCCAGGGCATCGGCCAGGTCCAGTCCGGCCTGCGGGCCGAACGCCATGCCGACGGCCACGGCGCGGTTCAGTGCCACCACCGGTGACGGCTGGGCGCGCAACAGCCGGTCGTACAGCCCCACGATGCGCGGCCAGTCGGTGTCGGCCGCCTGCCGCGCCCGCGCATGGCAGGCGGCCAGGCCGGCCTGCAATGCGTAAGGCCCGTCTGCGCCGCCCAGGTCTTCGGCCCGCGCCAGCGCCGCCAGGCCGCGGCGGATCAGCAGCGTGTCCCAGCGGCCCCGGTCCTGTTCCAGCAGCAGCACCGGGCGGCCCTGGGCGTCGCTGCGGGCATGCAGCCGCGAGGCCTGCAATTCCATCAGCGCCACCAGCCCGTGCACTTCGCTTTCCAACGGCGCGAGCTGGGCCAGGATGCGTCCCAGCCGCAGGGCTTCGTCGCACAGCGCCGGGCGCATCCAGTCTTGCCCCGACGTGGCGGCATAGCCTTCGTTGAAGATCAGGTAGATCACTTCCAGCACCGAGGCCAGGCGCGGCGCGCGTTCCTGCGGCCCCGGCACCTCGAACGGCACGCCGGCCGCGGTCAGGCTGCGCTTGGCCCGCACGATGCGCTGCGCGATGGTGGATTCCGATGCCAGGAACGCGCGTGCGATCTCGGCGGTGGAAAGCCCGCCCAACAGGCGCAGCGTCAGCGCCACGCGCGCCTCGGTGGACAGCACCGGGTGGCAGGCCGTGAACACCAGCCGCAGCAGGTCGTCGCCGATATCGTCCTGGCGCGCCGCGTCCAGCGCGTCGACGAAATCGGGCTCGACGTCGGCCTGCAAGGCTTCGAGTTCGTGCCCGATCTGCTCGTGCTTGCGGTGGTGGATGGCGTCCAGCCGCAGGCGGTCGCGGGCGCGGTTTTTGGCGGTGGTCATGAGCCACGCTCCGGGGTTGTCCGGCACGCCGCTGGTCGGCCAGCGCTCCAGCGCGGCCACCAGCGCGTCCTGGGCCAGTTCTTCGGCCAGCCCGACGTCGCGCACCAGGCGCGCCACGCCGGCAATCACGCTGGCGGCCTCGATGCGCCAGACGGCCTCGATGGCGCGATGCGTGGCGGCGGCGTCCGGCGGGGTCATGCCTGCGGGGTCTCGCCCGGCACCATGTAGAACACTTCCCAGATGTGGCCGTCCAGGTCGTCAAAGCCATGGCCGTACATGAAACCATGGTCTTGCGGCTGGCGCGGCACGGTGGCGCCCGCGGCCTTGGCGCGGGCCACCAGGTCGTCGACCTCGGCGCGGCTTTCGCAGGACAGGGCGATCAGCATTTCGGTGCTTTGCGTGGCATCGGCAATGGGCTTGCCGGTAAAGCCCTGGAAGAAGGGCTTGACCAGCAGCATGACGTAGATGTCGTCGCTGACGACCATGCAGGCGCCCTGGTCGTTGGTGAATTGCGGATTGAAGGTGAAGCCCAGGCTCTTGAAAAAAGCCTGCGACTTCTGCATGTCGTTGATGGGCAGGTTGACGAAGATCTGTTTATGCATGGCGTGCCTCGTGTTGGGGGTAACAGCGGGGGATCAGCGGTGAATCAACGGCCGTTGCCGGGCAGGGCGCGAAAGCGCTCGATGGCCTCGCCGGCGCCCAGGTCATCCAGCTCGTACAGCTGGCGCACTTCGATTTCGCAGGGCTGGTCGGGGAACGGTTCGGGAAAGCGCAGCGTCCATTGCAGGGCTTCTTCGCGCGAGCGCACCTGGATCAGGGTGTAGCCGGCCACCAGTTCCTTGGTGTCGGCAAAGGGGCCGTCCACGACCTTGCGTTGGCCCTTGCTGTCGTACTGGATGCGCCACCCCGCCGACGAGGGGCGCAGGCCGTTGGCATCCAGCAGCACGCCGGCCTTGGCCAGGGCTTCGTGGTAGGCGCCCATGGCGGCTAGCAGGCTGGCATCCGGCAGCACGCCGGCTTCGCTGTCGGACGTGGCGCGCACGATGATCATGAATCGCATTGCAGTCTCCTGGTGTCGATGGCAAGGCCCCAGTTTTGGGGCTTGTACCGGCACGACGCATGGCGCAGGGCGAAATCGACAGCGGCATCACGAATTCAGGGTAAATACCTAGTCGATGAGGCGGCTGCCGGCCTGTGTCCGCCAACGGCCGGTCGGGCGGTTACAGGAAACAGGGCCCCAGTTCCCGCACTTCGACCGTGGCCCACTGCGCGGCCGGGCACTCGGCCGCCAGCTTCAAGGCTTCGTCGCGGCTGTCGGTGGTCAAGAGGAAAAAGCCGCCGATCATTTCCTTGGCTTCGGCGAACGGGCCGTCAACCAGCGTGCGCTGGCCGCCGCGCACTTGCAGCCGTACGCCGTCGGCATCGGACTTCAGCGATTCGGCGGCTTTCAGCAGTCCACGCGATTGCAGGCCTTCGGCATAGCGCAGCATCTGCGCGTAGGCCTCGCGGCCCTCGTCGGGCGTGCGCTCGGCGCGTTGGCCCGTCGGTTCGACGATCAGCAGCATGTACGGCATGGTTTTTTCCTGGTGGACGGCGCCGGGCAGGGCGCTCACGGGGACGGCAGGCCGCCAGATTACTGCGGATTGCGCCGCGCCGGGAGGCCGGAGGGTGGCCGCGCCCGGCGCATGCGCCCGCCGGGTTCAGTCCTGCGGGAAGATGGCTTCGATGGACATGCCGAACACGCGGGCGATGGCGAAAGCCAGCGGCAGGCTGGGGTCGTAGCGGCCGGTTTCGATGGCGTTCACGGTCTGGCGCGAGACGTCCAGCCGTTCCGCCAGCGCGGCCTGGCTCCAGCCGCGCTCGGTGCGCAGGTCGCGGATGATGTTCTTCATCGGTTGCGCAGGTAGGTGATGGTGCTGGCGGCGATCCAGGCAACGGCCATCAGCGGCCAGACAAAGAACATGCTCAGCTTGGGAAAGCCGGCCAGTTCCAGGAAGCCGTAGGTGAACGTGGCGCCGGCCGTGACCGCGGCGGCGACGGCCAGGTGTTCGACGGTGGTTTTGCGCATGAACTCGTCGGAATGGCGGATCTGGCGCACCACGGAACGGATGATCAGCAAGATGCCCAGCACAGGGCTGGCGAGCAGCGCGGTGCGCAAGGCGCCGGGTTCGAGCTGCGCGCCGGCATACGCCGATGCGGCCACCAGCGCCGCGTAAAGCGCCATCGCGACGCCGAATTCCTTGAGATAGCGGCGCTGGGCCTGCTTTTGATTCATGAGGGCAATCTCCCGTTGTGTAAAGCGTGCTTGACATTCTGATGGGGTGAGCGGGGTGTGTCAAGCTTGCTTTACATCAACGGCAAAAATAAAACCGGCCGAAGCCGGTTGTGCCGAGGCGCGATCAGGAATTGCCGGGCGGAGCTTCCATCTGGCTGGCGGCCGCAGGCGCAGCACCCGCCTGGGGGGCGCTGGTTTGGGCCGGTTTGGGATCTGCCGCCTTGGTCGAAGCCGCCGCTGCGGTAACCGCCGGCTTGGCCTGCACGGGTTTGGCGCCGGCGGCCGCCTTGGCTTCGACGTGCACCGGCTTGTCCTGGCCCGGCTTCTGCGCCGCGGTGATGTCCATGATCAGTTCCACCCGCCGATTCGCCGCCCGGCCAGCCGGAGTGTCGTTCGACTCGATCGGACGCGTTTCGGCGTAGCCCACCGCACGCAGGCGGCTGCCGGCCACGCCGTCGCGCACCAGTTCGCGCAGCACGCTGGTGGCGCGGCTGCTGGACAGTTCCCAGTTCGAGGCGAACTGGCGCGTCTGGATCGGTACGGGGTCGCTGTGGCCTTCCACCGACACCTGGTAGGCGTTCTTGTTCAGGATCACGGCCAGGCGCTTGATCACGTCCAGCCCGGCCGGGCTGAGCGTGGCCTGGCCCGACGGGAACAGCAATTCGTTGCTGATCCGAAAGCTCACCGATTGCTCATTGATGATGACGTCGACCGACTTGCCCAGGTCGCCCAGGCCCAGCGATTCCTTGGACGGCGCCTTCAGCGGCTTGGCGGCCTCGGCCACCACGACGCCGTCGGCCGGCGGTTCGGCGTTCTCGGTAGCCGCCGTGGCGACGGGGGCGGGCGGTTCGGCCCAGCTGGCCGGAATGGCGACCGCATCGAATTCGGAATACTCGCCGTCATAGGTCGGCAAGCCCTTGGTTGCCAGGGTGCCGACCAGATCCACCTGCTTGTCGCCGGCTTCGTAAAAGCCGCCGTGCAGGCGCGACACCGCCAGCAGCACCACCAGCATGGCCAGCAGCAGCGTGATCAGGTCCAGGTAGCTCAGCAGCCAGTTCTCGGCGTCCTGCTCGACCGTTTCCTCGACGTGCCAGCGGGCGTAGCGGTCCTTGCGGTCGCTCTTGGTCGGGCGCCAGCCGCTGTTGGCGGCCGCCTTCTGCGCGCGCATTTGGGCCTGGCGGGCCTGCTCGATCCGCTGCGCCAGGGAAGGGGAAATCAGGCTCATTGGCGCGCGGCGGCGGGGCGGGTAATGGAAACGGGCTTGGCGGCGGCCGCGGCCACCTGGCCTTCGGTCTTGGCGCGCGGGGCCGAGGCGCCGCCGTCGTAGATTTCGTCTTCGACGTGCATCACGAACGAATTGAGCGTTTCGCGCACCACGGCCGGGCCGCGCTTCTCGCACATCATGGCGATGCCTTGCAGCACCATGTTCATGGATTCCACGCGGCGCGCGGTACGGCGTTCCAGTTTCACGGCGATGGGCTTGCAGACCAGGTTGGCCAGCAAGATGCCGTAGAAAGTCGTCATCAGGCCGATGGCCAGCTGCTGGCCGATCATCGTCATGCTGCCGTCGCCCAGCACCGCCATCAGGTTGATCAGGCCGATCAGCGTGCCCAGCATGCCGAAGGCGGGGGCAAACGTGGCCATCACGCGGAACATCTGCGCCTCGGCCATTTCACGGGCCCGCAGCCGCGACACGCGCCACTGCAGCAGTTCGATGATCTGGTCTTCCGGGGTGTTGTCGATGATGAGCTGCACGCCGGTGCGCAGGAACGGATTGGTGACCTTTTTCAGTTCCTGCTCGACCTTGTGCACGTCCGTGTTCATCCACAGCTGCGCCATCGACACCAGTTCTTCGATGTCGCGCTGCTGGTCGTGCTGGTCGTTGCGAAACACCGTCACCACCAGCTTGAACACCCGCATCACTTCGGACAGCGGGTAGGCGATGAACAGCGCGGCGCAGGTGCCGCCCAGCACGATGGCCAGGCCCGGCAGGTTGAAATACAGGCCTGGGTCGGTGGCGGCCAGCGCCACGACGATGACCAGGGTAAGCAGGCCGACGACGGCGCCGATGACGGTAGACGGATTCATGGATCTTGCCCGATAGCGAGGGCACTCCGTTCACGGAATGCCGGATGGTGGCAAATTCTAGCCACGGACCGGGCCGGCCAATCGGGAGGAAAACGGGGCGAAAGGGGCGGTAAGCGCCGGCTTAAACCGCCTGTCAGGGTGCGCGCCGGGGCGCGTCGCGCAAGAAAATCAGGGAGACGCGCCAGGGCGCGTCACGGAAGAAAAATAGGGGCGGATTAAGGGCGGATGAAAGAGGGATCGGCCGCCGTCACGCCGCCGGCCCGGCCGAACGGGCGGCCTGTTGCCGCCGCGCCCGCCATTCGTCGCGGGTGATTTCCCACACTTCGGCCAGCATGCGGCCCGAGACAAAACCGCGTTCTTCTGTGGCCACCAGGCGCATGCCGGTGCGCCGCGACAGGTTGCGCGAGCCATCGTTGGCGATGGCCTTGGGCGCCCGCAGCACCGGCTGGTCCAGCACGTCGAACCAATAGCCGGTGACCACTTCGCTGGCCTCGGTCATGTAACCCTGGCCGCGAAAGTCCGGGTCCAGCCAGAAGCCGCGGTTGTTGCCGGGGTCGTCCTGCATCAGGCTGATGAGGCCGATCAGGCGATCGGGTTCGGCGCGCGTGCGCAGCGACCAATGCCACTGCACGCCGCGCCGCATCGCCGGCAGCGCCACCTGCTCTACATAGGTGCGCGCGCCGTCCGCCGGGTAGGGCCAGGGCACCTGGTCCGCCAGGTAGCGCACCACTTCCCATTGCGGAAAGATGCGCTGGATGGCCGGCGCATCGTCCAGGCCGAGCGGCGGCAGGATCAGGCGTTCGGTGGCGAGCGTGGGCAGCGCGGCGGCGTCGGGCATGGCGGCGGGGGCGTCGGGGTCCGGGGTGGGGGAGCGGATATGTATATCATGGGCGACATATCGCGGCCGAACGCCGTGGGTCCTGGATGTGTGCAAGCAGGGCCCCGAGTTGCCGCAGCAACGGAGAAAAACATGAATGCAGCCAACGAAAACGTCAGCATGGCGCTTTTTTGCGACTTCGAGAACGTGGCGCTTGGCGTGCGCGACACGAAGTACCAGAAGTTCGATATCCGCCCGGTGCTCGAGCGCCTGCTGCTCAAGGGCAGCATCGTGGTCAAGAAGGCCTATTGCGACTGGGAACGCTACAAGGAATTCAAGGCGCCCATGCACGAGGCCAATTTCGAACTCATCGAAATACCCCACGTGCGCCAATCGGGCAAGAATTCGGCCGACATCCGGCTGGTCGTGGACGCGCTGGACTTCTGCTACACCAAGTCGCATGTCAACACTTTCGTCATCATCAGCGGCGATTCCGATTTCTCGCCCCTGGTGTCCAAGCTGCGCGAGAACAACAAGAAGGTGATCGGGGTGGGCGTCAAGCAATCCACCTCGGACCTGTTGATCGCCAACTGCGACGAATTCATTTTCTATGA
Source organism: Achromobacter sp. DH1f (assembly GCF_000633435.1). Lineage (NCBI taxonomy): Bacteria > Pseudomonadati > Pseudomonadota > Betaproteobacteria > Burkholderiales > Alcaligenaceae > Achromobacter > Achromobacter sp. DH1f. The sequence goes on from NZ_AYMF01000019.1 coordinate 37,026, forward strand.
CGACCTGGCCCGCGAAGGCCAGCGCGCCGCCGACGCCCGCCGCGACAATCGCGGCGCGGCCAACCCCACCCAGCGCCGTTCGCCGGACGAAGAGCGTCGCCGCAAGGAAGAGCTGGAAGCCCGCAAGACGCAGGCGGTGGACATGGTGGTCGAGACGTTCGAAGCCCTGATGGCCGAGCGCGGCGACAGCGGCAAGGTCTGGGCGTCCGCCCTGAAAGATGCGCTCAAGCGCCGCCGGCCGGATTTCAACGAGTCCTACTACGGCTTTCGCGCCTTCGGCAACCTGCTGGACGAAGCCCAGTCGCGCGGTTTCCTGGAAGTAGGCCGCGAAGAGAAATCGGGCACCTACGTGTATCGCGACAACGCGGGCGGTGGGCAGGTGCGCACGGGCGGCAAGCCCGGTGTGCGCGCCTTGGCGTCGACGTCGGGGCAAGAGGGTCAGGGGGATGCCTCGGCCGCTGACGAGGCCGATGCCAAGCCGGCCCGCAATGCACGCGGCGGCCGCAAGCATGCAGATGCGTCGGGTGGCCGCGGTGGTCGTGGGGGGGCGGGCCGCGCCTCGGGGCGTCATGAACCGGGCCGCGAGGGCGATGAACCCGTGGCGTTGCCGCTGCGGGGCGTAGAACCTAGCGCCGCGCCGTCGCAGGCGTTCGAAGTGGATGCGGCGCAATCGATGCCTGCAGGGCCGTTCTCCGCGCCGGCAAGCAGCGAATCCCCCTTCGAGGAGCCGTCGACGACGTTCTCGCCCGATGCGGCGCCACAGGCCGACAACAAGAGCCGGCGCGGGTCGCGCGGCGGCCGTGCGGCGGCGAAAAGCGGTCGGAACGCGGCGACGTCCGGTGCAGACTCGGCCGCATCCTCCGCGGCGTCGGCCCCAGTCTCGGCTGGGACGGCGCCTGCCGCGGAACCCGCCGCTGCGCAAGCGGCGCCTTCCCGTCAGGCGAGCGAACCTGCGTCGACGCCGGCCGGCACTGAGCCGGCCGCGACAGAGTCCGCCACGACTGCCGGCCGCAAGCCTGCGCGCGCCGCCAAGTCTGGGCGCCGCACGTCCGCGGGGGCGTCAAAGCAGGCGGAGGCGTCTACGCCGGAACCCGTCGCCGAACCCACGGCCAAGCCCGCCCGCAAGACGGCCACGCGCGCCCGTCGCCCGCGCAAGGCGGCGGACGCCGAATAATCCCTCGCTTGTTCCAGCCCCAGGGGCCAGCGTTCTCGGTCAATCGCTGCCGTAACGTCCCGGCGTCACCCCATATTCACGCTTGAACATCGCGATGAACGCGCTGACGTTGTCGTAGCCGGATTCCAGCGCGGCGGCGGTCACGCTGTGCCCAGCGGCCAGCATTTCCTGGGCGCGCATCAACCGGGCCTGCTGGCGCCACGCGCCCAGGGTCAAGCCAGTCTCTTCCAGGAAACGCCGCGCGAGCGTGCGCGGCGCCATGCCGATGTCAAACGCCCACTCGGCCAGCGGTCGCGTGTCGTCCGGCGCATCCGACCAGGCCAGCGCCAGCCGTTGCAAACGCGGGTCGCGCGGCAGCGTCAGCCCGTTTCCCGCGTGGGGCAGGGTGCGGATCTCATCGCGCACGAGTTCCACGATGCGGGTGCGGGCGGCGTCCTGGTCTTCGGCCGGGTCGTTCCAACTGGCGGCGCGTTCCACGGCGGCCAGCAGCAACGCCGATGCTTGCAACGCGCACGGCTGTTGCGGCAGGCCGGCGCAGGCGGCCGGGCTCAGGTAGGCGCTGTAACCCGCATACGGACCATGCGAACGCAATCCGTGCGGGCAGTGGGGCGGAATCCAGATCGCGTGCGCCGGGGGCGCCACCCATTGCCGGTTGCCGGCGTACACCGTCAGCAGGCCGCGGTAGGCGCCGAACAATTGGCCGCGCGCGTGCTGATGCATGGCCGTATGCCGCAGCGTCGCATCGTGTCGGCGCACCGCCAGCAGGCGGGGGCCGCGGGGCGAACCGGCCAGGTCGGGGGCGATCAAGGGGAGCGAGGCAGGGCGGGTCATGGCAGATACACGGTATCGATTGACCAAATTACCGCAGATTTGCCGAGCCTGCGCGCTTATCGTGAACCCTGTGCCTATCAACAGGAGAAAGCCATGAAAGCACAGGATGTATTGCCCGACGATCAGAACGAGGGCCGTTTCCAGGGCGTGACCGTGCGTAAGGGCACGGTCGGCGCCTTTCTGGCCAATGCGCGGGTCTGGAACGACCCCGCCGCCACGCCGCAGGCGCGCGATGACGCCGAGCGGGATATGCGCGAGGCCATGCCAGCGTTGCGCGCGCTGGGCCTGTTCGACGTGTTGCAGGTGCGCGATCCGGCGCTGCGCCAGTGGCTGGACGCCGCCTAGCCGGCCTTGCGACGCTGGTCGCTTCGCGCTGGCGGGTGTTCTAATCAGGCATTCACGGGCGTCAGCCCTTGATGCGCCGCCGGCGGCAGATCGCCATGGCCCGGCCGCGCATCGCTTGCCGGATTCTTCATGCAATACGTTCTTGTCAGCGCCTGTCTCCTGGGCAAGCCCGTGCGATACGACGGGCGCGCGGTGCCCAACGACCACGCCGTGTTGGCCGGCTGGCTGGCGGCCGGCCAAGTGGTGTCCGTCTGTCCGGAAGTGGCCGGCGGCATGCCGATCCCGCGACCTCCCGCCGAAATCGAACCCGGCGCCACTGCCGCCTCGGTGTTGGCCGGGCGTGCCCGCGTGGTGGCGGTGTCGGGCGACGACGCGACCCAGCCGTTCGTGAACGGCGCCCACGAAGCCCTGGCCGCGGCCCGCAAGCATGGCATCCGCGTCGCGGTGCTGAAAGAAGGCAGTCCGTCCTGTGGCAGCGGCTATGTCTACGATGGCCGGTTCGCGGGCGTCAAACAGCCCGGCGTGGGCGTCACGGCGCAGTTGCTCACCGATGCCGGTGTGCGCGTCTTCAGCGAGCATCAATGGGCCGAGGCCCAGGCGTGCCTGGCGCAGTTGCAGGCGCAGGCCGACCGTCCCCCGACGTCGTCGCTGGTCAGGCACGACCCGGCATCGCCACGGGACCCGGCCTGTTCCTCCCCGGAGGCCGGTAATGGGATTTAACGTCGGCGATTGGCTGATACTGGTGGCCGTGGCGGCCGGCGTGGTGTCGGCCTGGCGCCTGTTGGCCGGCACGGCGCGCGGGCGCTTGCTGGCGCGCGTCGGGGCGGGCGTGTCGGCGGTGTTTTCGGCGTTTTTCTTCTGGCTCTGGTACGCCATGTACCTGAAGTGGGACTTCAACGAGCTGGGCCGCTACTACGATCCAGATGAAGGCGTGGTGTATACGGATTCTGGTTTCGTCTGGGTGCTGCCTGCGGCGCTGGCCTTGGTGGCGGCCATCTTCTTTGCCTGGCGCGGCTGGGGCGGCCGGCGCGGTTGAACGTTGCGCGTGGCGCGGCGAATTCGCGGGTGTCGACCTGATGCGGATGGCGGGCCGGCGTTGCCGTCGGCCCGGATCAAGGCGTCAGTTGGCCCGGTAACCCTGGCTGTTCATGCAGGAATCCAGCGCGCGGTTGTAGGTGTCCACCATGACCTGCGTGGTCCATTGCGAGATCGTGGCCGGGTCGTAGCCGCTTTGGTTCATGGCCCAGCGGCGGCATTCGTTGGATGCGTTGGCCTGGGCCTTGTTGACCGGGGCGGGGGCCGAGTATTGCACCGGCGCGTATTGCGGTTCGGGCGCGGCATAGACCGGGGGCGCCGCATACACCGGCGGGGCGTCGTAGACGGGCGCGGCATACACCGGCGGGCTGTAGTAGGCCACGCCCGGCGCGTAGGTGGCCGTCTGCACATAGGTAGGGCCGGAATTGGCCGCCAGGATCAGCCCGGTGGCCGCCAGCGCCAGGGCGCCGCCGACCCACCAGCCGCTGCTGCCGCCGCCGTGGGAATGGTGGTATCCGCCACCGTGATAGCCGCCACCGTGGTAGCCGCCGCGATACCCGCCGGCGAGGGCGGGAGAACTTGCTACGGCCAATGCCAGCGCAACGCCGACCATCCGACCTGTAAACCGCTTCATGATCTTGCTCCTGATCCGCCAGGCTCCGCTTGTTGCAGCAGCTGGCGATATCCGTACTGTAACGCCGCCAGCGCGCAATAGTTGTGTCAAGAACTACGGAGATTTCAAGTGATTTCAGGGCTTTACGGCAGGCGCGGCGCTGTCCGTTGCGCGAATCGGCGTGCCTGATGGAGCAGGCCGGTCGCCGGTCGGTGCGACATCCTTGGCGCCCGGCTGGCCAGGCGCGGGCGGCTCGCGCATGAACGGCGATCCGCCCGGGTTGTTGCAAGAACGCGACTCTCCGGCCTTGAGATGAATGGCAGCATTGTCGTCAAACTTATCAGCGTTGCGGTCCTGCGTTTCGTAGGTTTCGTAGCCCGGTTTTTCGACGCACCAGTTCCAGAAAAAGACTTCCGATCCGTGGATCGCCAGGACCTCGAGGCGCCATTCGTGGCGCGCCTCGAAACGGGCGCGGCCATCGGCCGACGTGCGTGCTTCCTCGCGGAAGCGGTCAAAACCGTAGGGGTAGGCGCCCGCGATCAACACGACCCGCGCATCGCTGATGGGCTGCGAGGTTTCGTCCAGCACGGTGATGGTCGCTGCCGGTTGCAGGGTCTTGTGGGTGGGGTAGGGAATGCAGCCGGACAGCATCAGGGCCAACGCTGCGCCGCAACATATAGGGATAGAACGCAACAATCGCAACATTGCTCGCTTCTATGTATGTAGGAATGTATGGCAAAAATTTTGGAAGGATAGTAATTTCACGCGATGACGACGGCACTACCCCCCTCAATACCGCAAGACAAGCGTTTGACCAAAGGTGAACGCACGCGGCTGCAGCTCTTGGAAGTCGCGGCGGCGGAGTTCGCGGAACGCGGCTTCCAGCATACCCGCATCAGCGACATCGTCGCCCGCGCGGGCGTGACGCAACCGGTGTTCTATCAGTACTTCGCCAGCAAGCAGGCGGCCTACGACGAGCTCGTGGGCATGTTCGCGCAGCGGTTGCGCACTGAGGTCTGCCAGGCGCGGCTCGACGACGACCTGCAAGGCCTGCCGCAAGACGTGCGCATACGGCGCGGCGTCTGCAACTGGCTGGCGATCTTGCAGGAAGATCCCAACCTGACGCGCATCGGCTTTTTCCAGGTCGAGGCGGCCGAAACCTTGAAGGACGAGCTGGTGGTGATGATCGCGGAAAACGTGCGCATCGAGCAGCGCGCCGGTCTGTTCCGCCAGGACATCGCACCCGAATGGCTGGCCCATGCCTTCATGGGCGTCATCGAACGCTTCACCCGGCAGATGCCGGATGAACAGCAGCGCGAAGCGCTGGCCGACTTCATCACCAATATGTTCCTGGAAGGCGTGCGGCAGCGCTGACGCCGTCACGCCAACGGCAACGCCGTGGCGGCGGACGCCACGGCGTTGCGTCGTCTATTCGACGCGGGCGCCCGACGCGGCGACCAGCTTGCCCGCCGCGTCCCAATCCGCCTTGAGCAGGTCCTGGAATTGCGCGGGCGACTTGGCGTCGGCTTCGACGCCCAGCGACGCCAGGCGCGTCTGCACCTTCGGGTCGGCCAGCACCTTGTTGACGGCAGCGTTGATCTTGTCGCGTTCGGCGGGCGCAATGCCGGCCGGCGCCAACAGGCCCAGCCACGAATCGAAGGCATACCCCGGCAGGCCGCTTTCGGCCACGGTCGGCAGGTCCGGCGCAAAGCGCGAGCGCTGCTTGCCCGTATAGGCCAGGAACACCACGCGCGGGTCATTGCGGTAGCCGGTCACACCGATGGTCGCGGCCGTCACGGCAGCGACCCGGCCGGCCAGCAATTCGGTCACGGCATCGCCCGTCGACTTCATGGGAATGTGCTGCATCTGCGCGCCCGCGGCGGTCAGGAACGACGCCATGCCCAGGTGCGAGGCGCTGCCGTTGCCGGCCGACGCATAGTCGTAGGCGCCGGGCTTGGCCTTGACCGCCTGGATGAATTCGGTCGTATTGGCGGCCTTCAGCGCGGCGGACGCCAGGATGATGTAGCCGGTGTTGCCCAGATAGGCCACGCCGGTGAAATCCTTGTAGGGATCGTAGTTCAGGTTCTTGTACAGGTAGCCGGCGATATGGTGGCTGGCCGCGGCCAGCACCAGCGTGTTGCCGTCGGGCGTGGCGCGCGCCACCTGGGCGGTGCCCACGGTGCCGCCGGCGCCCGCGCGGTTCTCCACCACGATCGACGCGTTCAATGCCTGGCCCAGCTCGTCGCTGATGGCGCGGGCGATGGTGTCTTGCACGGCGCCGGTGCCGTACGGCACCACGATGCGGATCACGCGCTGCTCGGCGTGGGCGGTGCTCAGGCCGGCGCCGGCCAGGGCAGCCGTCAGGGCCAGCAAGACGGCGCGGCGGGCGGGGGATCGGGTTCGGTCGGAAGGTTCGGAGTGGGCGGCGCCGGACGGAATGAGGCGGGACGGGATGCGACGGGTAGGCATGGGACGGGGAAGCTCGTGAAGTGTTACGCGGCGTCGGACTCTACCGGCTCGGTCCGCGCGCACCAACGATTAATTCCCCGCTTGCTTATTCCCGTGCGTTATTGGGGCGCGTCTTCGTGCGCCGTCACCCAGGTTTCATGCAGGTGCCGCCAGCGGGGGTGGCCGTCCGCATCAGCGATGAAGGTCGCAGTGGCCCGCCGCACCGTCGCGCCGCCGTGCCAGGCGTGCGATTCGCGATAGGTCAACACCGCGGAATCTGTGCTGGCATGCAGCACCGCGAACTCGTCGATGCGGATGGAAAGCCCGGGCCGGCTGCCGGCCAGGCGTGCGAACAGGCCAGGCAGCGCGCCGTCGGGCAGCCGCTGCCCGTCGGTCGTGACCATGCTGAAGTCGTCGGAAAAATACGCCAGCAGGCGCGGCAGGGTGTCGGATGGCAGGCCGGTCTGGCCGATCCACTGTTCGATCAGGGCGTGGGCATCGTGCGCCGCTCGGCGGCAATGGTCGGAAAAATCTGGCATGAAGAAGGGACTCCGGCAGGGCGCCTGCGGCAGGGCGGGTGGATTTCGGAGCGCCATTCTAGAAATTGCATTGTTCGAAAAGAAGACCTGAAGGGTAGATATACTGTTCGTGAAATTTTGACAATCTACCGGGGCACGCATGATCAACCTGAACCGGCTGGCAATGTTCGTGGCCGTGGTCGACGCCGGCTCGTTCACGGCGGCGGCATTGGCCTTGGGCACCACCAAGGCGGTGGTCAGCTTCAATATCAAGCAGCTGGAACACGAACTGGGGGTGGCCCTGCTGGTGCGCAGCACGCGCCGGCTGGCCATGACCGAGGCGGGCGCAGGTTTCTACGCAGACTGCGCCAACCTGCTGCGCCAGGCCGATGCGGCGGTAGACACTGCGCGCGCCGGGCAGGGCGACTTGTCAGGCAGCCTGCGCGTGACGGCCAGTGTCGACTACGGCAACCGCGTCGTGGCGCCCGCGTTGGCGGCATTCGCGCGGCAGCATCCGGGGCTGCGCATCCACTACCAGGCGGGGTCGGCGCACGCAGACCTGATTTCAGAACGGCTGGACCTGGCCATCCGCGTGGGGGCGCAGGAAGACTCGCGCCACCGCGCCGCGCGCATCGGTGAATTCCAGCTATTGCTAGTGGCCGCGCCGGACCTGCTGGCACGCCATGGCATGCCGCGCACGGCCCAGGCGCTGGCCGCGCTGCCGTGGCTGGCCAACCGCGCGGGGCGTAGCGACCGCTGGCGGCTGGCCGACCGCAAAGGGCGCGAACACGAACTGCGGGTTGAACCCGTGGCGCAGGCAGATACCGCGTCGGCGCTGCTGGCGTTTGCCCTGGCGGGCTGCGGCGTGGCGGCGCTGCCGGACTGGCTGTTGCAGGAACCGCTGGCGCGCGGTGAATTGCGGCGGGTGCTGCCGTCCTACACCCTGCCGCCGCAGCCGGTGTACGCGGTGTACCCGGACACGCGCCACGTCAGCGCCAAGGTACGGCAGTTCATTGATTTCCTGCGAGAACGCAGCGGGGGTTGACGCGTTCGGCGCAACCCGCGTCCCGCGCTGCGGGGCGGGCTACGCCACAGTGGCACCGCCATGGTTCGCCGCGCGCAGCGCATCCGCCGGATAAAGATGGCACGCCACCACCGCCCCGTCACGCGGCGTCAGCGTCGGCCGGTCCTGGCGGCATTGCGGCATGGCGTGGCGGCAGCGCGGGTGGAACGGACAGCCAGGCGGCGGATGCAGCGGGTCGGGAAACGACAGCCCCAGCCCGGTATCCGGAATGCCCAGGCCCGGCTCGGGCGTCAGCACCGAGGCCAGCAGCGCCTGGGTGTAGGGATGGCGCGGGTCGTGGAACAGGCGCTCGGTCGGCGCGGATTCGACCACGCGGCCCAGGTACATCACCGCGACATGCGTGGCAATGTGCTCCACCACCGCCAGGTTGTGGCTGATGAACACATAGGTCAGGTTGAATTCCCGCCGCAGGTCCATCAGCAGGTTCATGATCTGCGCCTGCACGGATACATCCAGCGCGGACGTCGGCTCGTCGCAGATGACCAGTTCGGGGTGCATGACCAGGGCGCGGGCAATCGCCACGCGCTGGCGCTGGCCGCCCGACAGTTGCCCGGGCGTGTTGTGGGCCAGCCGCGGCGGCAGGCCCACGCGTTCGAGCATCTCGATGGCGCGACGCATGCCGGGGTTGGGAATGCCGTGCACTTCCAGCGGCAGCGACACGATGGACGCAATCGAGCGGCGCGGGTTCAAGGACGAATACGGGTCCTGGAAAATGGGCTGCACCCGCCGGGCCAGCGCGCGGCGGCTCAGTTGGCGAATGTCCTGGCCGCCCAGGTGGATGGCGCCCTGGGTGGGTGGAATCAGCCCCAGCAACACGCGCGCCAGGGTGGACTTGCCGCAGCCCGATTCCCCCACGATGCCCAGCACCGAGCCGCGCGGCACGTCCAGGTCCACGCCGTTGACGGCCTGCAAGGTGGTGCGCGGGCGGAACATGCCGGTGCGGATCGAAAACTGCCGGCTGACGTTCCGGGCCTGCAAGAGCGGTGCGGCGTCCGCCGACACGGGCGCGGCCGCGTCGAGCACGCCAGCGAGCGAGGCGCCGTGATTTTCCGTGGCGGATCGATTCAAGGGCGTGTTCATGCCAGGCCCCCATCCGTGCGGATGCAGCGCCATTGCGGTCCAGGCGCATGCCCATGCACCGGCACTGTGTCGCGGCATTGCGGCTGGGCGTGGGGGCAGCGGTCGATGAAGGCGCAGCCGCGCAATTCGCCCACCAGCGACGGGACCACGCCGGGAATGGTGCCCAGCGGCTGGCCCGGCGCGGTGCGCCCGGGCACGGGAATACAGCCCAACAGGCCCTGGGTATAGGGATGGCGCGGCGCGGCGAACAGGCCAGCCACCGGGCCTTCTTCGACGATCTGGCCGGCGTACATCACGGCCACCTGCCGGGCAATGCGCGCCACCACGCCCAGGTCGTGGGTGATGAGCACCATGGCGATGCCCAGCTCGGCCTGCAGGTCGGCCAGCAACCGCAGGATCTGCGCCTGGATGGTGACGTCCAGCGCGGTGCTGGGTTCGTCGGCGATCAGCAGTTCGGGGCCGCACATCAGCGCCATGGCGATCATGACGCGCTGGCGCAACCCGCCAGACAGCTGGTGCGGGTATTGGCCCAGGCGCTGCGCGGCCGATGCGATACCGACTTTTTCGAGCAGCTCGACCGCCCGGTCGCGCGCCTGCTGGCCGCTGGCCCGGCGGTGGTGAATGTAGTGTTCGGTCAGTTGGTCGCCGATGGGGTAGGCGGGGTTCAGCGCGGTCATGGGTTCCTGGAACACCATGGCCATCTTGTTGCCGCGCAGCGCATTGACGCGGCGCGGCCGGGCGCCGGACAGGTCTTCGCCCAGCACCGCCAGCCGGCGGGTGCTGCGGCGGGCCGCCTTGGGCAACAGGCCCATGATGGCGAGCGAGGTCATGGATTTGCCGCAACCCGATTCGCCCACCAGGCACAGCGTTTCGCCGCGCGCCACCTGGAACGACACGTCGCGCACCGCGTGCAGCGTGCCGCGCGGGGTGGCGATGTCCACGGTAAGGCCTTGTACGTCCAGCACGATGTCCGTGGCGCTCATGTCAGGCTCTCTCTTCGGGGGTCAGCAGTTGGTGCAGGCCGTCGCCCGCCAGATTGATCGCGAAGATCAGCAGCGCCAGGGCCGACCCGGGAATGGCGATCAGCCAGAACGAAAAGAACATATAGGCCTTGGCCTCGGAAATCATCAGCCCCCACGACGGCAGCGGCGGCTGCACGCCCAGGCCCAGGAATGACAGCGAGGCTTCCAGCAGGATGGCGCTGGCCGCTTCGAGCGTGGCGATGACGATCAGGTGCGGCACCACGTTGGGCAGCACTTCGCCCCAGACGATGCGCCAGGTGGACGCGCCGGCCGCCTGCGCCGCCGACACGTATTCCAGCGCCCGCACCTGTTGCGTGGCGCTGCGCATGACCACGGCGTAGCGGTCCCACTTGAGCAGGCCCAGCACCAGAATCACCACCCAGAGCGAGCCGCCGACGATGGCCACGGTGGCCAGCGCCACCAGGATCACCGGCATCGACAGGCGGGTGGTCACCAGGAACGACACGGCCATGTCGACCTTGCCGCCAAAGTAGCCGGCCGCCATGCCCATGGCGGTGCCGATCAGGCCGGAAATCAGCGCCACCGACAGGCCGATCAACAGCGAGATGCGGGCCCCGTAGAACAGGCGCGACAGGTAATCGCGGCCCAGCTGGTCGGTGCCCAGCGGATGCAGCCAGGTGCCCTTGGCGTACCAGACCGGCGGGGCGGTGCGGTAGGCCAGGTCCTGGTAGTAGGGGTCATGCGGCGAGATCCAGGGCGCGAACAGCGCGATCAACGTGATGATCAGCAGAATGCCGCCGCCGGCCAGCAGCGCCTTGTTGCGGCGCAGGCGGCGCCAGCGCAGGGCCGACGCGGTCAGTTCGGGCGATTGGGGGGCAAGGGTAGCGGTGGTCATGTCAGGACACCCGGATGCGCGGATCAAGCCACGCGTTGGCGATATCGGCGGCCAGCGTCAGCAGCACGTACAGCACCGACAGCAGCAGCACGATCAGCTGCATGACGGGGTAGTCCTTGTAGGTGATGCTCTGGTAGGCCAGGTAGCCCAGGCCGTCCAGCGCGTAGATGGTTTCAATGACGACGGACCCGCCCAGCAGGTAGCCCAGCTGCACCGCGGCCAGCGCCACCACCGGCACGATGGCGTTGCGCAACGCGTGCTTGAAGATGATCTTGCGGGCCGGCAGGCCCTTGGCCCGTGCGGTGCGGATGTAGTCGGCCCCCAGCACTTCGACCATGCCGGCCCGGATCAGCCGCATGAAGGCCGGCGCCACGTAATAGCCCAGCGCAATGGCCGGCATGACGAAATGCTGCCAGCTGCCGCTGCCCGACACCGGCAGCAGCCGCAGCGAGATCGAGAACAGCATGATGAGGATCAGCGCGAAGAAGAAATTCGGCAGCGCCTGCCCCAGCACCGCCACGGCCAGGCACAGGCGGTCGATCCAGCTGCCCTTGTACAGCGCGGCCAGCACGCCCAGCGGAATGGAGATGGCCAGTGCAAAGGCCAGCGCGCCCAGGCCCAGCAGCAGCGTGGTCTTGAGCTTGGACAGGATCAGCGGCCCGGCGTCGGTCTTGAAGTACACCGACGTGCCGAAGTCGCCTTGCAGGATGTGCCACAGCCAGTCGGCATACTGCACCACCAGCGGCCGGTCCAGCCCGTAGGTCTTGCGGATCATGTCGATGTCGGCCTGGCGCGCGCCTTCGCCCGCCAGCGCCAGCGCTGGATCGCCCGACAGGTGCAGCAGCAGGAAGGCCAGCACCGACACCGTCAGTGCCACCAGCACCGCCAGCCCCAGCCGCCTGATCGTGAAATAAAGCATGCGTGAATCTCCACCTGGCCCATGGCCCATGGCCCGTGATGCGGCTGGGGAGCTGTTCGCCGACCCCGGCCGCCAGTCCGTCAGCCGTTTATTTCCAGCTCATGTCCCAGAACCGGATCAATTCGTCCGAATAGGGCTTGAAGTTCAGGTCCTTGGTGGCCACGTAGTAGGCCGGCAGTGTCCAGAGCGGCACGGCGTAGGCCTTTTGCGCGATCAGGTCCAGCGCCTGCTTGTACAGGCCGTTGCGGGTGGCGCTGTCGATGGTGTGGTCGCCCTTGTCGAGCAGGTCGCGCACCTGCGCATCGCGGGTGACGTCGTCGTTGCCGAAGGCGAAGTACACCGGCGTGGACGCCGACACGTCGTTGACCAGGTTGGATGCCCAGGTCTGGTGGGTCAGCGCGGCCTTGTTGGCGCGGATCATGTCGCGCATGGCGGCGTATTGCAGGAAGTTGAGCTTGGCGCGGATGCCCACGGCCTGCAGGTAGTTGATGATGGCTTCGGTCTGGTTGCGTTCGCGGTAGGCGACGATGTCGATGTCAAAGCCATTGGGGTAGCCGGCCTCGGCCAGCAGCTTCTTGGACAGGGCCGGGTCGTACTTGTACGTGGGGGTGACGTCCTGCGTGCAGCTCGCTTGCGACGGCGTGCAGATGGCGTTGATCAGCCCACCGCCTTCGCCCACGATGTTCTTGAGCATGGCCTGCCGGTCGATCGCGTGGATGATGGCGCGGCGCACCCGTTCGTCTTTCAGTTGCGGGGCCGGCGTACCTTCCTGGATGTTCATCTGCATGAAGACGATGCGCATGGTGTCGCCGGTGACCATCTGCAGCGGCGGCAGGCCGCCCAGCTGTTCGGCCTGGTCTTTCGGCACGCTCATGATCAGGTCTTCGCCGCCCGAGATGACTTCGGCCATCTGCGTCTGGCGGTCGGGGATGAAGCGGATGACCACCTTGCCGATCTTGGGCTGCGCCTTGGGCGAGTCCTTGAAATAGTCGGTGTTGCGTTCCAGCGTGATGGACTTGCCGGGCTGGTAGTCCACCACCTTGTAGGGCCCGGAACCCACGGGTTTCGCGTTCATGCCCTTGGGGCCGACTTCCTGGTAGTACTTGGCCGGGTGGATGGCGGCGGTGGTGGACAGGTATTCCTTGGCGCCGGGGAAGGGTTCCTTGGTGGTCAGGCGCACCTTGTACTTGCCCAGCTTTTCGACCTTGTCGATCCAGGCCACGTTCTGCTGCGTGACCGCCTTGTTCTTCGGGTCGGCCACATAGTTCAGCGTGTACACGACCGAATCGGCGTCGAATTCTTCGCCGTTGTGGAATTTGACGCCTTCGCGCAGCTCGAATTCCAGGGTCTTGTCATCGACCTGGGTGAAGCTCTTGGCCAGCTGCCCCTTGTATTCGTTGGTGACCGGGTCGCGGTACAGCAGCGTGTCCCAGACGTTGGCGGCGATGATGACGCCGATGCGCACGTTGTTGTAGTACGGGTCGACGCTTTCGGGCGCCTGGTCGTAGGCCATGCGCAGGGTGTCGTCTTTCTTGCCGGCATGCGCGGGCAGGGCGGTGAGCGCGGCGGCGCCCAGCAGCAGGCTGGCCAGGGTACGCAAGGGCAGGCGCGGCAACGGCCGGCGCAACAGAGAGAAAGGCAACGGAAAGCGGAACGGAACGGAATTGACGCGGCGGTCGGCCATGGCGAGGCTCCTGTGGACCGGAACGGTGGAACGGAATACTGCCGGGTGCTGCATGAACCGAAGCGGCGTCTGGGCCGTCGGTTCACATGAATCAGTCACTGCGGTACTGCGTATCTAACGTCTCTGGGCCGGGATGCGCCACCCCGATTCTTATGGGTTTTGTCGTCGCGCCTGGGAAAGGCTTATGAAGAATCAGACGGGCTTGCTTGCAGGGCCGACACGCTTTTCAGCGCCGCCTCGCATTTGCGTTGCAGATGCTCGCGCATGATGCCGGCCAGGCGGTCGGCGTCGCGCGCTTGCAGGGCGTCGGCCATGTCGATGTGCTCGCGCATGGCCTGGTCCCACTTGCGCTGGTCTTCGTTGGACACGAAGCGCAGGTTCTGGATGCGTGCGTTCTGCGCGTCGTACAGCTGCTTGAGCAGGTGGTTGTGCGCGGCCAGGCTGATGCGTTCGTGGATGTCGCGGTTGGTGCGGAAATAGGTGGGCAGGTCGCGGCGGGCGTGGCTGGCCATCATCTCGAAGGTCAGTGCGCGGATCTCGGCGATTTCGGCGTCGGTGGCGCGTTCGCAGGCCAGCCGGCACGACATGGCTTCCAGGCCGCCGATGACCTCGAAGGCCTCGCGGATGTCGGCCACGCCCAGCGCCACCACCTGCGCGCCGCGGTTTGGTTCGATGCGCACCAGGCCTTCGGCGGCCAGCACCCGGAAGGCCTCGCGCAGCGGGGTGCGCGACACGCCCAGCCGGTCGCACAGGGCGCGTTCGTTCAAGCGGGCGCCCGGGGCGAATTCGCCCTGGATGATGCGTTCGCGCAGTTGCCCGGCCACGGTGGCGGGCAAGGTGCGGCCGGCCCCCGGCGCGGGGCGCGGCAGGTCGGTGGACGACCCGTCAGGGACGGCGCCGGCAGCCGGGGCTGCGGGCAGGGCGTCCGGCATCAGGCTGGGATCGCTGCGCATTGGTATACAAAAATTCCCCGTGTTTTTTCCGACTATAAACCGTGGCCCCAGCCTTTAATCATGGGTGAATACCCTAGCTTATAGGCTTAAAAACAATGGGATAGAGTGGCGCATGACGTAGCCGGGTTTGCCCCGATTGCGCCGTTGAACCGCTGCGCCTCTTTCGTTGGTATACAAAAAAATCCCCTCCAAGGCTACGCATGCATCCCCTTGAAACCTCTCGTTCCGGCCGGCATTTCCTGCAGATTCCCGGGCCTACCAACGTGCCCGACCGGGTGCTGCGCGCCATCGACCAGCCCACCATCGACCACCGCGGGCCGATGTTCGGCCAGTTGGGGCTGGCGGTGCTGGCGGCCTTGAAACCCGTGTTCCAGACCGAGTCGCCGGTGATCATCTTCCCGTCGTCCGGCACGGGCGCCTGGGAAGCCGCGCTGGTCAACACGCTGTCGCCCGGCGATCGCGTCTTGATGGTCGAAACCGGCCACTTCGCCAGCCTGTGGCGCAAGCTGGCCGGCCGTCTGGGGCTGGAAGTCGATTGCCTGGCGGGCGATTGGCGCCGCCCGGTGGATGCCGCAGCCATCGGCGCGCGGCTGGCCTTGGATGCGCAGCACGCCATCAAGGCCGTCTGCGTGGTGCACAACGAAACCTCCACCGGCGTCACCAGCGACATCGCCGCGGTGCGCGCCGCCATCGACCGCGCCGGGCATCCCGCCTTGCTGATGGTGGACACGATTTCGTCCCTGGGCTCGGTGGACTACCGCCACGACGAATGGGGCGTGGACGTCACCGTGGCCGGCTCGCAAAAGGGCCTGATGCTGCCGCCCGGCCTGGCCTTCAATGCCGTCGGGCCGCGTGCGCTGGCCGCCGCTGATTCGGCGCGGCTGCCGCGTTCGTACTGGGACTGGCGCGAGATGCTGGCCGCCAATGCGCGCGGCTATTTCCCGTACACGCCGTCCACCAATCTGCTGTACGGCCTGCATGAGGCGCTGGCCATGTTGCAGGCCGAAGGCCTGCCGCAAGTGTTCGCACGCCACCAGCGCCATGCCCAGGCCACGCGGCTGGCCGTGCAGGCCTGGGGGCTGGAACTGCTGTCGCTGGACCCGGCGGCCCACAGCCCCGCGTTGACGGCGGTGCTGATGCCGGCGGGCCACGGCGCGGACGCCTTTCGCAAGGTCGTGCTGGACCGCTTCGACATGTCGCTGGGGCAGGGCCTGGGGCAGTTGTCCGACCGCATCTTCCGCATCGGGCACCTGGGCCACTTCAATGACCTGACGCTATGCGGCACGCTGGCCGGCGTTGAAATGGGCCTGGCCGCGGCGGGCGTGCCGCACCGGCCCGGCGGCTTGCAGGCCGCCATGGAATTTCTGGCCAAGGCGCCCTGACGGCGCCGGCCCCCCACTTTGAACGGTGGCCGCGTCGGTTCATGGCGCGGTCACGCAACCACCAGGAAAAGCAATGAACGCGCTTATGCAGCAGGCGATCCAGTTCGCCAACGACCATGAATCCACCTGGGACCGCAGCGTCAACGGCGTCTTTGGCGTGCACCAGAACGACCCGCCGCCCTGGAACCGCCTGCTGGGCCCCATTCACGATCGCGGCCCGGTGTCGGGCGTGGTGGTGGTGGACGGCAAGACCGTGGCCGAATGGGGCGAACCCGAACGCGCCGACCTGACCTTCAGCGTGGCCAAGCTGTACCTGGCCATTCTGGCCGGCGTGGCCCACGACCGGGGCCTGTTGCCCGACGTGGACGAGCCCGTCGGCAAGCGCGTGCCGGGCATCGGCTTTGACGACGGCCAGAACGCCCGCATCACCTGGCGCCAGCTGCTGCAGCAGACCAGCGAATGGGAAGGCGAACGCTTCGGCGTATCGGACCAGGCCGACCGCTACCGCGCCGTCACCTTCGGCGTGCCGCCCGATGGCAAGAAGGGCGACGCGCGCCCCTTGCAGGCGCCCGGCACGTACTGGGAATACAACGACGTGCGCATCAACCAGCTGTCGTACGCGCTGCTGCACCTGTTTCGCAAGCCGTTGCCCGAGGTCTTTCGTGAAGCCGTCACGCGGCCGCTGGGCGCCAGCGAAAACTGGCAGTGGGTGGGCTACGACAACGCCTGGGTCGAGATCGACGGCCAACGCATGCCGTCGGTGCCGGGCGGCTCGCACTGGGGCGGCGGCATGTCCATCAGCGCGCGCGACCAGGCGCTGATCGGCCAGATGCTGCTCAACGATGGTTGCGCGGCCGACGGCCGGCGCATTCTGTCCAGCGAATGGCTGGCCGCCATGCGCACGCCGTGCGCCATCGCGCCGTACTACGGCTACCTGATCTGGCTGAACCACGAAGGGCGCGTGTTTCCCAGCGTGCCGGCGTCCAGCTTTTTCGGCGTGGGTGCGGGCAGTTCGTTCACCTGGGTCGAACCCGAACGCAAGATGGTCGTGATCGTGCGCTGGCTCAATTCGGCGCATGCCGATGCGCTGTTCGGCAAGATCCTGGCGGCCATCGACGCGCCGGCCAGCTGAACGAGCCTTGCCCCGGAATCCCTGCGGCCCGCAGGGATTTTCCGCGGCCTGTCAGCATTCTTCTGGCAACATGACCCATCCGCTCGCCGGGCAGCCGGCGGGCGTGTTCGCATTTGCCAAGCAACCAAGGACACATTCGCCATGAATTACCGCCGACTGGGAACCAGCAATCTCCGCGTATCGCCCCTGTGTTTGGGCACCATGATGTTCGGCGAGCAGACGCCGGACGACGAAGCCGCCCGCATCGTCGCGTCGGCCCGCGATCACGGCCTGAATTTCATCGACACGGCCGACGTCTACAACGAAGGCCGGTCCGAAGAAGTGGTGGGCAAGCTGCTGGCCGGACAGCGCCACGACTGGGTGCTGGCCAGCAAGATCGGCAACGTGGTGGGCAAGGCCCCGAACCAGTCGCGCTACTCGCGCCAATGGCTGATCCGCGGCGTCGAACAGAGCCTGTCGCGCCTGGGCACCGATTTCCTGGACATCCTGTACCTGCACCGCGACTACCACGAAGAAAACCTGGAAGAAGCGCTGTTCGCGCTGGGCGACCTGATCCGCGCGGGCAAGCTGCGCAGCTTCGGGCTGTCGAACTTCCGCGGCTGGCGTATCGCCGAAACCCTGCGCCTGTGCGAAAAGCTGGGCGTGCCGCAGCCGGTGGTGTGCCAGCCGTACTACAACATGCTGAACCGCGGCCCTGAAGTCGAGATCCTGCCGGCCTGCCAGCATTACGGGCTGGGCGTGGTGCCGTACAGCCCCATCGCCCGCGGCGTGCTCACCGGCAAGTACCTGCCGGGCCAGGCGCCCGCGGCGGATACCCGCGCCGGGCGGGGCGACCGCCGCATCCTGGCCACCGAATTCCGCGAAGAATCGCTGCAGATCGCCCAGCAGCTGGTGCAGCACAGCGCCGCGCGCGGCGTGCAGCCGGGACACTTCGCCACGGCCTGGGTGCTGGCCAACCCCATCATCACCAGCGTCATCGCCGGCCCGCGCACCCTGGCGCAGATGGACGATTACTACGCTGCGCTGGATGTGAAAATCACGCCCGAAGACGAAGCCCTGGTCGACACCTGGGTGACCCCGGGCCATGCGTCCACGCATGGCTACAACGACCCGAACTACCCGTTCTTTGGCCGTCCGGTAGCCACGGCGTGAAGTGAGAAGCGGCGGGATCTTGACCGGTCCCGCTGCGGTATCCCTGAGGATTGTTCGAGGTCGCTGAAGCGTCGGCGGCCCTTGCCGTTCAACGTGCTGTCGCCGTCGGTTCCCCGGCGATGCCGTGCAGCACCATCTGCTCGGCCATGGTCGCCAAGCCAAGCCGGGCGATGCGGCCGCGCCGCTCGGCATCGACCATGCTGGTGAGCACGGCCGTCAGTAGTTCGGACAGCGCCGCCGCCGGGATGTCCACGCGGAACGCGCCTTCACGCTGGCCGCGCAGGAAGAACGCGTCCAGCGTTTCCAGGTAGCCCGCCCAACTGTCCATGATGTCCGGCTGCATCTCGGTGTCCGGCTTCCAGTGGTACACCAGAAAAACCGCCAGTTCCTTGTGCGCCAGATGCTGTTCGATCAGGTTGCGCAGCGCCTCGCGCGGCGGCGCGCTATCCAGCTGTGAATTGGCCAGCGCCTGCTTCATCACCTGGGCCCCGTGCGTCATCAGGCGCGTCACCAATTGGTCCCGCGTCTGACAGAAACGGTACAGCGTGGCCTTGCTGACGCCCACCGCGCGGGCCAATTCCTGCAACGTGGCGCGCGGCTGGTCGACCATCGCCAGGGACAGCGCAATCAGCAGCCGTTCGTGGCCGGCATCGTCGGACATGGTTTCTCTCTCCCTCATTGTTCCGTTCTTGGGACGGTATTGGATCATGACTGATTCAATTTGCGCAAACTTGCGCCAAATTGGCAAGTAAAGACTTGTTAAGGTCTTAAAAGATACTACATAGAATTAAATGAATCATTATTGATTCAAATTAATCTATAAGGTAGCATTCAGACCTTATTCAGTTCAAGACGCCGCCGGCGGGAGGAAAGAGTGATCAAACATCAACCATGGCGTTGGCCCGTAGTCGCGGCGTTGACGGCTGTTGTGCTGGCCGGTTGCGGCCGTGGCGAGATGGCCGCGGGCCCGGCCGAGCCCCGGGCGGTGCAGGTCGTGGCGGTGCAGCCGCAGCGCTACGACCTGGCCAGCTCGCTGCCCGGCCGGGTCGAACCCATGCGGGTGGCCGAAGTGCGGGCGCGCGTCGCCGGCATCGTGCTCAGCCGCAATTTCGAGGAAGGCGCCGACGTCAAGGCGGGCGACGTGCTGTTCCGCATCGACCCGGCGCCCTTCAAGGCGGCGCTGTCGCGCGCCCAGGGCGAGCTGGCGAAGGCCGACGCGGCCCTGTCCGATGCCCAGGCGGTGCTGCGCCGCTACACCCCGCTGGTCAAGATCGAAGCCGTCAGCCAGCAGGACTTCGACACCGCCAGCGCGGCGGTCAAGAGCGCCCAGGCGGCGCGCCGCTCGGCCCAGGCCGACGTCGAGACCGCGCAGCTGAACCTGGACTACGCCACGGTCAAGGCGCCGATTTCCGGCCGCATCGGCCGCGCCCAGGTGACCGAAGGCGCGCTGGTCGGCCAGAACGAAGCCACCGTCATGGCCAAGATCCAGCAACTGGACCCGATCTACGTCGACTTCACCCAGCCGGTGGCCGACATGCTGCGCATGCGCGAAGCCATGCAGACGGGCGAGCTGGGCCAGGAAGAGGGCGCCGATATTTCCATCAGCATCGATGGCGCCGACCGCACCCGCAGCGGCCGCCTGCTGTTCTCGGACATCGCGGTGGATCGCGGCACGGGCCAGGTGTCGTTGCGCGGTGAATTCGCCAATCCCGACGTGCTGCTGCTGCCGGGCATGTATGTGCGCGTGCAGACCCGCCAGGGCGTCGACCCCCAGGCCATCCTGGTGCCGCAACGCGCCGTCACGCGCAGCACCGACGGCAAGCCGCAGGTGCTGCTGGTGGGCGAGGGCGACGTGGTGCAGACCCGCCTGGTGCGCACCGGCACCATGCGCGGCGCAGACTGGCACATCCTGGAAGGCCTGTCGGCCGGCGACCGGGTCATCGTCGGCGGGGTCAATGCCGCCGTGCCCGGCCAGAAGGTCAGCGTGACGCCCGCGCCGCAAGCCAAGGTCGCGGCCGTGCCGGGCGGGGACGCCGATGCGGTTCGCTGACCACCGCGCGCGGGTCATGCCGCAGACCCGCCCGTCTCCTTATGCGCCGCGGCCCTGCGCCGCGCGCCCGCCGGTGTACCGCCCGCCCATCCGAGGTTAGATCATGTCCAAGTTCTTCATTGGCCGCCCCAAATTCGCGTGGGTGGTGGCCATCTTCATCTCGCTCGCCGGCATTCTGGCGATTCCGTCGCTGCCGGTGTCGCAGTTTCCGGTGGTGGCGCCGCCCCAGGTGACCATCAACGCCATCTATCCCGGCGCGTCCGCCAGCACCCTGGTGGACTCGGTGACCAGCGTCATCGAAGAGGAATTGAACGGCGCCAAGAAGCTGCTGTACTACGACTCGTCCAGCAGCTCCAGCGGCAGCGCCGAAATCACCGTCACGTTCGAACCGGGTACCGATCCCGACCTGGCGCAGGTCGACGTGCAGAACCGCATCAAGAAGGCCGAAGCCCGCCTGCCGCGCGCCGTCACGCAGCAGGGTCTGCAAGTGGAACAGGCCAGCTCGAACTTCCTGATGATCTATGCCTTGACCTACAAGGGCGACGATACCGGCAAGGACGTGGTCGGCCTGTCTGACTACGCCGCTCGCTATATCAATAACGAGATCCGCCGCGTCAACGGCGTGGGCAAGGTGCAGTTCTTCGGCGCCGAAGCCGCCATGCGCGTCTGGATCGACCCGCAGAAGCTGCTGGGCGTGGGCCTGTCGGTGGCCGACGTCAACGCCGCCATCGAAGCGCAGAACGTGCAGGTGCCGGCGGGCAGCTTCGGCAGCCGGCCGGGTTCGCCCGAGCAGGAACTGACCGCCACGCTGGCCGTCAAGGGCATGCTGGATACGCCCGAGGAATTCGGCCGCATCGTGCTGCGCGCCAATGCCGACGGCTCGACCGTCAAGCTGGCCGACGTGGCGCGGCTGGAAGTCGGGCGTCAGAGCTACGACTTCGAAACCCGCCTGAACGGCAAGACCGCCGTGGGCGCGGCCGTGCAGCTGGCGCCGGGCGCCAACGCCATCGAAACCGTCAAGGCGGTCAAGGCGCGGTTGCAGGAACTGTCGGCCTCGTTCCCGGAAGACGTCGCCTATTCGGTGCCGTTCGACAGCTCGCGCTTTGTCAGCGTCGCCATCGAAAAGGTGGTGTACACGCTGTTCGAAGCCATGGCGCTGGTGTTCGTGGTCATGTTCCTGTTCCTGCAGAACGTGCGCTACACGCTGATTCCGTCCATCGTCGTGCCGGTGTGCTTGCTGGGCACCTTCGCGGTCATGTCGCTGCTGGGCTTCTCGGTCAACATGATGACGATGTTCGGCATGGTGCTGGCCATCGGCATTCTGGTGGACGACGCCATCGTGGTGGTCGAGAACGTCGAACGCATCATGGCCGAAGAAGGCTTGCCCCCGCGCGAGGCCACCGTCAAGGCCATGAGCCAGGTGTCCGGCGCCATCGTCGGCATCACCCTGGTGCTGTCGGCCGTGTTCCTGCCGCTGGCCTTCATGAGCGGCTCGGTGGGCGTGATCTACCAGCAGTTCTCGCTGTCGCTGGCGGTGTCCATCCTGTTCTCGGGCTTCCTGGCGCTGACCTTCACGCCGGCCTTGTGCGCCACCTTCCTCAAGCCGATTCCCAAGGGCCATCACGAGGAAAAGCGCGGCTTCTTCGGCGCCTTCAACCGCGTCTTCGCGCGCCTGACCGACCGCTTCGTCGGCCTGAATTCGCGGCTGGTGCGGCGCACCGGGCGCTACATGGTGATCTACGCGGCCATCGTGGCGGTGCTGGGCGTGCTGTACATGCGCCTGCCCGAATCGTTCGTGCCGCCCGAAGACCAGGGCTACGTCATCGTCGACATGCAACTGCCGCCGGGCGCCACGCACCTGCGCACCGACAAGGTGGTGGCCGACGTGGAACAGCACCTGATGTCGCTGGACGCCATGGGCGACGCCTTTACCGTCATGGGCTTCAGCTTCTCGGGCACGGGCCAGAACGCGGGCATCGCCTTCCCGTCGCTGAAAGACTGGTCCCAGCGCGGCAAGGGCCAGGCCGCCACCGACGTGGCCGACAGCGTCAATGGCCGCTTTGCCGCCATCGACGACGGCACGGTGATGGCGGTGAACCCGCCGCCCATCGACGGCCTGGGCAACTCGGGCGGCTTCGCGCTGCGCCTGCAAGACCGCGGCGGCCTGGGCCGGGCGGCGCTGACGGCGGCGCGCGACCAGCTGCTGGCCAAGGCCAACAGCTCGCCGCTCATCGCCTACGCCATGATGGAAGGTCTGGCCGATGCGCCGCAACTGCGCCTGGACATCGACCGGCAGAAGGCCGAAGCGCTGGGCGTGGGCTTCGACACCATCAGCACGGCCATTTCGTCGGCCTATGGCTCGGCCACGGTCAACGACTTCGCCAACGCCGGCCGCTTGCAGCGGGTGGTGGTGCAGGCCGACGTGCGCGACCGCATGACGCCCGAAAGCGTGTTGCAACTGAACGTGCCCAACAAGTCGGGCGGCATGGTGCCCCTGAGCGCCTTCGTGCAGACCCATTGGGAAAACGGCCCCGTGCAGATTTCCCGCTACAACGGCTACCCCGCGTTCAAGATCGCGGGCGACGTGGCCCCCGGCGCCAGCACGGGCCAGGCCATGGCGGAAATCGAGCGCATCGTGTCCGAACTGCCGACTGGCATCGGCTACGAATGGACCGGCTTGTCCTACCAGGAAAAGCTGGCCGGCGCGCAGGCCCCGATGCTGTTCGCCCTGGCGTTCCTGGTGGTGTTCCTGCTGATGGTGGCGCTGTACGAAAGCTGGGCCATTCCCGCGTCGGTGATGCTGATCGTGCCGATCGGCGCGCTAGGCTCGGTGCTGGCGGTGACCGTGCTGGGCATGTCCAACGACGTGTACTTCAAGGTGGGGCTGATCACCATCATCGGGCTGGCGGCCAAGAACGCCATCCTGATCGTGGAATTCGCCAAGAGCCTGCGCGAGCAGGGCCATACGCTGGTCGACGCCGCGATCGAGGCAGCCAAGCTGCGTTTCCGCCCGATCGTCATGACGTCCCTGGCGTTCATCCTGGGCGTGGTGCCGCTGGCGCTGGCCACCGGGGCGGGCGGCGCCAGCCAGCGCGCCCTGGGCGTGGGCGTCATCGGCGGCATGCTCAGCGCGACGCTGCTGGGCGTGATCTTCGTGCCGGTATTTTTCGTGTGGGTGCTGTCGCGGTTCAAGGGCAAGCGGGCAGCCGCCCCGGCCCCCGCCGCCGCACCTCAGGAGTGAGATCCATGAAAGCGACTTTCTTAGTTTCACGGCTGGGCGCCGCCATCCTGACGGCGGTATTGGCCGGCTGCTCGATGGCGCCCGTGTACCAACGGCCCGACGCGCCGGTGCCGGCCACCTGGAACCAGCCGGCCGGTGGCCAGAACGGCGCGCCGTCGGCGGCCGCCACCCTGGACTGGCAGTCGTTCGTCGTTGACGAAGACCTGCGCCGGCTGGTGGCGCTGGCGCTGGACAACAACCGCGACCTGCGCCAGGCGCTGCTCAACATCGAAGCCGCGCGGGCCCAGTACCGGGTGCAGCGCGCAGACCAGCTGCCGGGCATCAACGCCCAGGGCACCGGCACGCGCCAACGGGTGCCGGGTGACCTGAACGCCAGCGGCAACGCCGGGGTGCAGAGCAGCTACCAAGCCGGGCTGGGCCTGACATCGTTCGAGATCGACCTGTTCGGCCGCGTGCGCAGCCTGTCGGATGCCGCGTTGCAGGAATACCTGGCTACCGAGGCGAATGCGCGCGGCGCGCAGATCAGCCTGGTGGCTGAAGTGATCCAGGCCTACCTGGCGCGCGACAGCGCGCTGCGCCGACTGCAGGTCACGCGCCAGACGCTGGACAGCCGCGAGGCCTCGCTGGCCCTGACCGCCAAGCGGCGTCAGGCCGGCGCGGCCACGGCGCTGGACTACCAGGAAGCGCTGGGCCTGGCCGAACAGGCGCGCGCCGACCTGGAACGCATCGATCGCGAAGCCCGCCAGGCCGGCAACGCGCTGGCGCTGCTGGTGGGCGTGGGCGACCTGGGACCGTTCCTGCCCAAGGGCCTGATCGCCGCGGCCCCCCTGGTGCAGGAAATCTCGGCCGGCGCGCCGTCTGAATTGCTGGAACGCCGGCCGGACATCCGCGCCGCCGAACACCAGTTGCAGTCGCGCAATGCCAGCATCGGCGCAGCCCGTGCCGCGTTCTTTCCCAGCATTTCGCTGACCGGCCTGTTCGGCAGTTCCAGCGCCGAACTGTCGAACCTGTTCGACGGCGGCCAGCGCGCCTGGTCGTTCACGCCGCAGATCACGCTGCCGATCTTCGCCGGGGGCCGCAACACCGCCAACCTGGACCTGGCCAACGTGCGCCGCGACATTGCCGTGGCGCAGTACGAAAAGACCATCCAGTCGGCCTTCCGCGACGTGTCCGATGCGCTGGCGGCTACCGACACCCTGCGGCGCGAAGAAGCGTCGCGGCAGGCGCTGGCCCAGACCAGCGCCGAGGCCCAGCGCCTGTCCGAGGCGCGCTATCGCGGCGGCGTCGACAGCCACCTGCGCTACCTGGACGCGCAGCGTCGCGCCTTCGCGGACCAGCTGTCCTACATCGAGGTGGCGACGCAGCGCCAGGCGGCGCTGGCCACCTTGTTCAAGGCGCTGGGCGGCGGCTGGCCGGCGTGGGCGCCGGTGCCGACCGCGGAGCGGGCAATAGAGCAGTCGCGCCATCCCGCGGAGGCACCCGCCCTTGAGCCGGCACCCGCCTCGCAAGGCTGATGGGCGGGCTTACGCCTTGCGCAGGGCGGCGGCGCCGACGGGCGCCGCCGTTTCCTGTGCAGACGTCCGGCCGCCGCGCCCGATCAACCACGCGCACAGGGCCGACACCACGCCCGCAAACAGCACGTACAGGCAGATCAGCCAGGGCTGGCCGCCGCCGCTTTTCAGCAGGGCGGTGGCGATGATCGGGGTGATGCCCGAGGCGAAAATGCCCGAGAACTGGTAGACGAACGAGATGCCGGTGTAGCGCACCTTGGCGTCGAACAGCTCGCAGAACAGCGCGGCCTCGGGCCCGTAGACGGCGGCATACAGAATGCCCAGGGGAATGATGATGGCCAGCCACACCAGCATCATGTTGCCCTCGCTGTTGAGCATCAGCCAGAATCCCGGAAAGGCGGAGATGGCCGTGATCAGCGAGCCCCAGCAATACACCCGTGAGCGTCCGATCCGGTCGGACAGCCGCCCGAAATAGGGAATGAAAAAGCACATCACCAGCGCCGCGGCCATGACGCCGATCAGCGCCTCGGTGCGCGATACCTGCAGCGTCTGCGTCAGGTACGAGATCGAGAACACGCCGAAGACGTTGAAGAACACGCCGTCGATGTAGCGCGCGCCCATGCCCTTGGCAACGTTGCCGGGGTAGCGGCGCATCATGTCCATGAAAGGAATGCGGCTTTCGGCGTTGTCGCGCTTGACCGCGGTGAACTCGGGCGTTTCCTTGATGTTCAGGCGGATGTACATGCCCACCAGCACCATCGCGGCCGATGCCAGGAACGCGACGCGCCAGCCCCAGGCCATGAACTGCGCATCGGTCAGCAGCGTCGACAGCAGCGCCACCGTGCCGGACGCCAGGCACAGCCCGATCGCCAGTCCGATCTGCGGGATCGACGCGTAAAAGCCTTTTTTCCCCGGCGGCGCGTATTCATAGGCCATCAGCACCGCGCCACCCCATTCACCGCCCAGGCCTATGCCCTGGAACACGCGCAACAGCAGCAGCAGGATGGGCGCCCAGACGCCGATGGTGTCGTAGGTGGGCACCAGGCCGATCAGGAAGGTGGACACCCCCATGATCATCAGCGTCATCACCAGCATGCTCTTGCGGCCGATGCGGTCGCCGAAGTGGCCGAAGATCAGCCCGCCCAGCGGTCGGGTGATGAAACCCACCGCAAAGGTGGTGTAGGCCAGCATGGTGGACACCAGCGGGTCGCCGGTGGGGAAGTACAGCTTGTTGAACACGATGCCGGCGACCACGCCGTACAGGAAAAAGTCGTACCACTCGATGGTGGCGCCGATCAGCGACGCGGCGACGACTTTGCGCACCGCGGTTTCGTTCTGCTTGGCCATGCCTGTCTCCTTTGGTGGGGCGGGCGGCGCTCTGTGGCGCCGCTGCCGCGGAAATCGCTATCTCATGCGGGTCGATCCTGAGGGTTCATCGGCGTTGTCTCGTTGCTGTCACGCGGCTTGCTTCTGGGGCGAGCGCTCGGCCTGCGGCTGCGCCTGGGCGCGCCGGCGCGCGGCCTGCAGGTCCTGCAGGATGAAGTCGGCCGCGCGCTCGGCCAGCATCACCACCGGCACATTGGTATTGCCGGACACCAGCGTCGGCATGATGGAGCAGTCCACCACCCGCAACCCGTCCACCCCGTGCACGCGCAGGCGCTCGTCCACCACCGCCAGCGGATCGCTGCGCGGACCCATCCTGGCGGTGCCGGACGGGTGGAAGATGGTCGCGCCGTACTCGCGGCAGAAGTGCAGGATCTCGTCGTCGCTGCGGATCTCGGGGCCGGGCCGGAATTCCCGTTTCATCAGGCCGGCCAGCGGTTCGGTGGCGGCCAGGCGGCGGGCGTACTTCACCGCCGCCACCGTCATGCGGCGGTCCAGTTCGGTGGACAGGTAGTTCGGCTGCATCGACGGCGCCTCGAACGGATCGGCGCTGCGCAAGCGCACCGCGCCGCGCGAGGACGGCCGCAGCTGGCAAACCGAATAGGTGCAGCCCGAAAACGGATGCACCTTGCCGCCCGCCATGTCGGCCGACAGGGTGGCGAAATGAAATTGCGTGTCGGGGCTGGCGCTTGCCGGATCCACCCGGCAGAACAGCCCGCCCTGGTTGATGCCCACGGCCAGCGGCCCGCCGCGAAACAGCAGCCATTGCAGCCCCATGCCGACGCGGCCATGCAGGGTGCGCAACTGGTCGTTGGTGGTGATGGGCTGGCGGGTTTCGTAGATCAGCCGGATCTGCAGGTGGTCTTGCAGGTTCTCGCCCACGCCGGGCAGGTCGCGCACCACGCGGATGCCGAACGGGCGCAGCAGCGCCGCCGGCCCCACGCCGGACAGCTGCAATAGCTGCGGCGACTGCAAGGCGCCGGCGCACAGCAGTACTTCGCGGCGCGCCCGCAGCGTGCGCACCTGGCCGCCCTGGCGGTAGCGCACACCCACCGCGCGGCTGCCTTCGAACAGCACCGCCATGGCGTGCGCATCGGTCTCGATGCGCAGATTGGCGCGGCCCTGCGCCGGGCGCAGATAGGCCACGGCGGTCGAGCAGCGGCGGCCATTGCGGGTGGTCAGCTGGTAATAGCCCACGCCGTCCTGCTCGCCGGTATTGAAGTCCTGTACTTGCGGCACGCCCAGCGCCTTGGCCGCGCCGATCAGGCCTTCCACCAGCGGATGCGGCGTCTTGATCGACGTGGCGTTCAGCGGGCCTTCGGTGCCGCGCGTGTCGCCCGGCCCCAGGTCGTTGTTTTCCAGTTTGCGGAAGTAGGGCAGGCAGTCGTCCCAGCTCCAGCCGGGGTTGCCGGCCGCGGCCCAGGCATCGTAGTCGCGCCGCTGGCCGCGAATGTAGATCAGCCCGTTGATGGCGCTGGAGCCGCCCAGCGTGCGGCCGCGCGGCCAGTAAATGCGGCGGCCCAGCATGTTGGGGTCGGGGTCGGTGTAGTAGCCCCAGTTCACCACTTTGTGGAACATGGTCTTGCCGTAGCCGATGGGAATGTGGATCCACGGCGAGCGGTCCGGCGGACCGGCTTCCAGCAGGCAGACACTGTGTTCGCCGCTGGCGGTGAGGCGGTTGGCCAGCACGCAGCCGGCCGAGCCGGCCCCCACCACGATGTAGTCCACGGCATCAGACATTTCTGAATTTCTCCCTGGTGTGGCCGATCTGGCGCGGGTTGCGTAACCCGGACGGATGGCGCGTTTACCCTGCTTGCCGCCACGCCGCGCACTTATATACTGGCCCGCAGGACGGGATCGGCGCGATGCGCGCGCAGGCTGCATCTGTGGCGATTCTAGGAAGCGATCAGACGAAAGAAAGCGCGATCCGCGCGCCAACGGGGAAATGGAACAGAACATGCCTCTTCGGTTTCAAAATCGCAGTGCAGCATCGCCGCAGGCGGCGGCCGAAGGCGCCGAGGCACCCGACGATGCCCGGTCCTTGCGCGCGCTGCGGGTGCTGGACTACCTGGCGCGGGCGCAGCATCCGCCCACGCTGGCGCAACTGGCGCAGCGGCTGGAGATGCCCAAGTCCACGCTGATGCGATTGCTGGCGGCGATGCAGCGCGCCGGTTACGCCGCCGCCACGCCGACTGAAAACGGTTTCGTCCCCGGCCCGCAGGCCACCGCATTGGCGCTGTCCACGCTGCGCGCGTCCGCCTTCACCCGCGCCTGCCGCGCCGTGCTGGCGCAACTGGTGGGCAAGCTGGGCGAAACCTGCAACCTGACCGCGCCCGACGGCGACCAGGTCGTCTACATGGAACGTGTGGAAACCGCTGAACCCTTGCGCTTGTTCTTCGCGGTGGGCAGCCACGTGCCGATGCATTGCACCGCCAGCGGCAAGCTGTTCCTGGCGTCCATGAACCGGCTCGAACGCGGCCGCGTGCTGGCGCGCTTGCCGCTGACGCGCAACACGCCGCGCACGCTGACCGACCCGGCGCGGCTGGAAGACGAACTGGAACGCCTGGCCGCGCGCGGCATCGGCATCGACAACGAGGAATTCGTGCGCGGCATGAGCGCCGTAGCCGTGCCGGTGCGCGATGCGCAGGACCGCGTGGTGGCGGCGGTGGCCTGCCACGCGCCCACGGCCCGTCTGATGCTGGACGACCTGCTGCGCGCCGTGCCGGTATTGCAGGACGCAGCGCATTCGATGAGCGAGGTGCTGGCGCAGCACCGGCCGGGCGCGTGATGGGTTTAGGGTCGCGCGCTATCTGGAAAATCCGCACAGCACGCCGCCAGTAATCCAGTAACGGGCGGTAGACGAAGCGGCCGCGTCATTGCGCGCCGCGTCGTGCCGACAGCACCCGCAGCGGGGCCATCGGAAAGCGGTCCGCGTCGAACCCGCGCACGTCCACCAACCCCGCATCGCGCAGCGCCTGCGCCATGGCGCCCGTTCGCGTCACGCGCCGTCCCAGCAGCAGCATCGGCAGGTAGAACGGCAAGACCCGCGCGGCGGCATCCGCGTCGGCGGGTATCTCGGCATGGGCGATCACCAACTGCCCGCCCGGCGCCAGCGCGTCGTGCATCTTGCGCAGCGCTGCCTGGGCATCGGGCACGAAATGCAGCACCGACGAGCACCAGATCAGGTCGTAGCCGTGGCCGATGTCGGCCGTTGCCAGATCACCGCCGATGACGCTCATGCGGTCCGTCAGGCCGGCCGCGTCGATGTTCTCTTGCGCCACGGCCACCGTGGCGGGCCAATCGAACACCACGCCGGTGGCGCCGGGCCGGTCCTGCACCAGCGCGATGCCTATCAAACCCGGGCCGCCGCCCAGGTCCAGGATGCGTTGCGCACTGGCGGCCGCCGGCACGCAGGCGATCGCCTCGCGCGCCGCGGCGACCGCGATGGCGCGCTGTTCCTGGCCGATCTGCACCCGCGCCGCGTTGGCCCAGGCGGCGGCCTCAGGCTGCACATAGGGGTCCATGGCTGGGCCGTCCTGCGGCAACAACTGGCCCAATTGCTCGCTGAAGTGCAGCAGCGACCGGCGCCGGTAGCGCCAGGCGTCGGCGCAATAGCCGGGTTGGCCCGGCACGAAATGCTGCGCCGCCAGCGGGGCGCAGCAATACTGTGGCGGCTCGCCTTCCAGGCGCCGCAGCAGCCCCAGGCTCCAGAGCATGTCCAGCAAAGGCGTGACGGCGGCGGGCCGTAGCGCCAGCGCCTGCGCGACCTGGGCGGCATCGGCGGGCGCGGCCAGTTGTTCGAACACGCCCAGTTCCAGCGCGGCGTCCAGCGCCGCGGATTGAACGGGGGCCGCGGCCAGGTCCCAATAACGTTGCAGGGGAAGGGGAGAGGCAGGCATCGGATTCCTCGGATTGAAGGGCATCCGGCAATGGTATTTATTTTTGCGAACGCCTATCATTCACATTCATATGTGTGCCGGATCGATTCGTATGCGGTTCGGCGTTCTGCCCGCTTTTCGATACGCTTTCGCCCTTCATGTCCCTGCGCCTTGCCGCCACGCTCGCCCGTCCCGCCGCCGCCCTGCGCCCTGGCTGGCGCCGCGTCGCATTGCCGGCGCACGCTGGCGATTGCCACGCCGACTGGCTGGACCTGGATGCAGACCTGGCCCTGGTGCATTCGCGCTACACCCCCAGCCAGGACCTGATCGAGGAATCGGCCGCCGGGCAGGGCGGGCGCACGCTGGCCATCACGCTGGCCTTGCACGGCGCGTCGGCCTACTGCGGCGCGGATGGCTCGGCGCTGGATTTTCGCGGCGGCCACACCACCGTCACGTCCTTCGGCCGCCGCCATGGCGAACGCCGCTATGCCGGCGGGGCCACCGTGTCGCAACTGCGCCTGCTGGTCGGCGAACCCGCATTGCGCCGCTATGCCGGCGACGCCCAGGCCAACGCCTTGCTGGGCGATGGCACCTTGCGCCAACTGGCACAAGGCCGCACGCCAACCGACCTGGCCGCCCTGGCCCGCGAATTGGCCCGGGGCTGCGATCCGCTGGACGGCCACATCAAGGCCCTGACGCTGCTGTCGCGTCAGTTGCGATCACTGGCGGCCCCGCCGGAACCCGGCCGGCTCAGCCAGGCCGACATCGCCCGGCTGGAACAGGCCCGCGCGCTGATGGTCGAGCAACTGGACCGCGACCTGACCGTGCAGTACCTGTGCCTGGCCACCGGCCTGAACGAGTTCAAGCTGAAAGAGGGCTTTCGCAAGCACTACGGCACCAGCCCCGGCCGCCTGCTGACCGAACTGCGCATGCACCGCGCCTGGGAATTACTGGAAACCGGCTGCCAGGTGGCGCAGGCGGCGTATCGCGTGGGCTATCGGCATCCGGCCAACTTCAGCGCGGCCTTCACCCGCTTTCACGGCCGCACGCCCAAGTCGGTGTTCGGCAAGCGGCGCTAAAGCGGCCGTACGGACCGGGCCGGCGCGAAGGCCCGGTGCCGCCTCAAAGCGGCGCGTGGGCATGCCCCCCGCGCCGCGACAGGCTTTCCCACGTGGCCACCACGATCATGATCAGCGTGGTCAGCCCGCCCACCATCAGGTTGTCGGTCACGAAGGCCACCGGCGCCAGCACCGCCAGCAATACCAGGCCGACGATGTGCGACAGCGGAAACCGCCCGTACACCACCGTCTTGTAGATGGCGTTGCCCAGCAGGTACAGCGCCGGCCCGCCCACCAAGGCCGCCGCGGCTGCCGTGGTGATGCGCCCGTCCGGGTGCAGAATCACCAGTTCATTGGCCACCGCCGACACGATCACCCCGGCAATCAATATCACGTGCACATAGTGGAAGTAGGCGCCGACCCGGCCCGGGTCGGCATGGTGGGCGATGGCATGGCTGCCGTCCTTGCTGCTGGTGTCGAAGTACACCCACCACATGGCGGCGGTGCCCAGAAAGGCCGCCAGCAGCGCGATCAGGGTCGGCGCATCCCAGTGCGGATGCTCGCCCAGCGTGGCCCCGGTGATCAGCAGCGTTTCGCCCAGCGCCACGATGACAAACAACTGGCAGCGCTCGGCCAGGTGGCCGCCTTCGATGGTCCAGTCGCGCGTGGTCGAACGGCCCAGGCCCGGCAGCCAGAACCCCGTCATGGGCGACAGGTATTCACAGGCCACCGCCAGCGCCCACAGCGCCAGCCGGGCATCGCCGTCAGCCAGGCCGCCCGCGATCCACAGCACCCCTGACATGCACAGCCAGCCCAGCATGCGGCGAAAGTTCGGCGCCAGCGGGTGCGACGGCCCCAGGTGCAGCACCACAAACAGCGTGCGCCCCACCTGGATCAGCACGTAGCTCACCGCGAAGATCAGCCCGTTGTCGCCAAACGCGCCCGGCAGCACGGCGGCGGCCACCAGGCCCGCCAGCATCACCGCGAACAGCATCAGGCGCATCGGCAGCGCGTCGGGGTCGAACCAGTTGGTGACCCAGCAGGTGTACTGCCACCCCAGCCACACCGCGAACCACAGCACCAGCGTGTGGATGGCGCCCATCAGCGTCAGGTCGTGCAGCAGGCTGTGAGACAGCTGGGTGACCGCGAAGACGTAGACCAGATCAAAGAACAGCTCGACGAAGGTCACGCGGGCTTCGTGGCCGTCCCGGCGGCGCAACAGGTTGGCGCTGGCAAGGAATGTCATGGCGGTGGGCTTCCTGTAGAAGGGGCGCCGCCAGATTACTGCGAGCCCCTTGCCGCCGCCGTAAAGAATTTAAAAGTCGTGGGCGGGCAGGTCGCGGTTGCGCGACCGCACCAGCGCACCGCTGAGCAAACCGGCCACCGCGGCGATCCCGGCGCCCGCCAGAAAGGTCAGCTGGTAGCCGCCGTTGAGCGCCACGACCGGCGCCGCGCCGCCTGCCGCCAGCGCCGTGGTGCGGGCCGCGGCCAGGCTGGCCAGCACCGCCAGCCCCAACGCGCCGCCCATCATGAACGCGGTGTTCACCACGCCCGACGCCAGGCCGGACTGGCTGGGTTCCACATCGCTCATGGCCGCCAGCAGCATGGGGTTGAAGGCAATGCCCGCGCCCAGCCCCAGCAGCAGCATGCCCGGCAGCACGTCGGCCACGAAGCTGCCGTCGATGGGCGCGCGGGCAAACAGCGCCAGCCCCAGCGCCGCCAGCAACAGGCCCGTGGTCAGCGGCCCGCGGATGCCAAAGCGCATCACCAGCTTGGCCGACAGCCCCAGCGAAAACGCCGCCATGATCAGGTTGGCCGGCAGGAACGCCAGGCCCACCTGCATGGCGTCGTAGCGCAGCACAAGCTGCATGTACAGCGCCGACACGAAAAACCAGGCAAACATGGCCGCCGCCCACAGCACGCCCACGACATTGGCCGTGGCCACGTTGCGTAGCCGGAACAGCCCCAGCGGCATCAAGGGTGCCGCCACGCGCGCCTCGATCAGCAGGAACAGCGCCATCAACAGCACCGCCGCGCCGATCAGCCCCAGGGATTGCGCCGACGTCCAGCCGGCCTCGTTGCCGTTGACGACGGCGTACACCGCCAGCATCAGCGACGCCGTCACGGTCACCGCGCCCGCCACGTCCAGCTTGCCGCCCGCCGCCTGCGCCTTGGCCGCCGGCAGCAGCCGCAGGCACAGCGCATACACCAGCACGCCAATGGGAATATTGACCAGGAAGATCCAGTGCCACGACAGCGCGCTGGTCAGCAAGCCGCCCAGCAGCACGCCGATGCTGCCCCCGCCCGCACAGACAAAGCCGTACACGCCCATGGCGCGGGCGCGTTCGCCGGCCTCGGTGAACAGGTTCATGATCAGCGACAGCGACACCGCCGACACCACCGCGCCGCCCAGCCCCTGCGCCGCGCGGGCCGCGATCAGCAGCCCCTGGCCCTGGGCCAGGCCACAGGCCAGGGACGCCACGGTGAACAGCGTCAGCCCCGCCAGGAACATGCGGCGATGGCCCAGCAGGTCGCCCAGCCGCCCGCCCAGCAGCAGAAAGCCGCCGAAGGTCAGCATGTAGGCGTTCACCACCCACACCAGCGACGTCTCGGTGAAATGCAGGTCTTCGCGAATCGAGGGCAGGGCGACGTTGACGATCGTGGTGTCCAGCACGATCATCAGCACGCCCAGGCAAAGCACCATCAAGGCCCACCAGCGTTGCTTGCCGTGTATGCCATGCGTCATGGGTTGAATCCTTCGCCGCGCGGGCGGGTAATGGTCGGCAATGGTAGCGGGCCGGCACCCGCAGCGCGCTAATGGGTCAACCGCCCGCCGCTGATCATCCAGCGGGTCTCAAAGCGGTCGATCAGCGCGCCATGGGCTTCGGCCCAGAACGTTTTCTGCAGCGGCATGGTAACGCTGCCGCCTTCCGCCAGCATGTCAAAAATGCGGTGCGCGTCCGACACCGTCGGATACGCCAGCGACAGCGCCATGCCCTGCTTGCCGGGGTAGGGGTGCCCGGCGGTGGCGTCGCTGGCCATCAGCAGCTGTTCGTCCAGCGCCAGACGGGCGTACATGATGCGTTCGGCATCTTCGGCCGACAGGTCCGGCATGGCCGCGTCCGGCGGCGCGTCCGTGTAGCGCAGCAACGCTTCGATGCGCCCGCCCAGCACGCGTTCGTAGAATTGCATGGCCTCGGCGCAGTTGCCGTCGAAACTGAGATAGGCGGATAGTCGGGGCATGAGGGGTCTCCTTTGGTGAGGGGCCGCGACGGCAGGCGCCGCGTCGTTTTATGATGGCTGTCGGCAATCGCATCGGTCGCAGAGACACGACCGCCACCCAAGGAGCCAGGCCATGCAACAAGGAAGCTGCCACTGCGGAAAGATTACCTTCGAAGTCGAAGGCGAGCCGTCACAGGTACTGGAATGCAACTGTTCGCACTGTAGCCGCAAGGGCTACCTGCTGTGGTTCGTGCCGCGCGGCAAGCTGCGCATCACGTCATCGACAGACAGCCTGTCGACCTACAAATTCAACAAGCACGTGATTGCGCATCATTTCTGCGCCCACTGCGGCTGCGCGCCGTTCGGCTTTGGCGCCAGCCCCACCGGCGAGGCAACGGCCGCGGTCAACGCGCGTTGCCTGGTCACGGTGGATCTGGCGGGCCTGACGCGCATTCCGTACGACGGCCGCAACGCCTGACGCCATTGTCGCACCGGGCCACGGCCCGGGAAATCCCCGCCGCAAAATCCGGGCCTCATCACGCTGTCCGGGAAACCTCTTATTGTCCGCGGCGCCAGCGCATCCCTATGATTCGCCACAGGATCAGCACTGATCCCAAGGCGCCAGGCCCAGGCCCGCGCCGCAGTACCCGGTAGTACCCCGCAGCAATAACTGCTGCCCGAACTTTCCGTCTGGCTATAGAAGCCCCCGACTCACACGCACTGCGTGGTCGGGGGCTTTTTCGTTTTCAAATCCGCAACAGGAGACCGCATGCAAGTTTCACAGCCGCAGGACGCCGCGCCGTCCGCGATCCGGGTGGCCAGCGTGCAGACCGCCCCGCAGATGGGGTGCGTGGCCGCCAACCTGGCGCGTTCCATCGAACTGGTCGAACAAGCCGCCGCCCAGGGCGCGCAGCTGGTGGTGCTGCCCGAACTGGCCAACACCGGCTACATGTTCGAGAGCCGCCAGGAAGCCTTTGCACTGGCCGAAACCGTGCCGGACGGCCCCAGCGCCCAAGCCTGGATCGCGCTGGCGCAGCGGCTGGGCATCTATCTGGTGGCCGGCATTGCCGAACGCAGCGGCGACCGGCTCTACAACGCCGCGCTGATCGCCGGCCCCGCCGGTTACCTGGGCACCTACCGCAAGCTGCATCTGTGGGGCGACGAAAACCTGTTCTTCGAACCGGGCGACCTGGGCCTGCCGGTGTTTCACACCGAACTGGGCCGCCTGGGCGTGGCCATCTGCTACGACGGCTGGTTTCCCGAGGTCTACCGCCTGCTGGCCATGCGCGGGGCCGACATCGTGGCCGTGCCCACCAACTGGGTGCCCATGCCGGGCCAGACACCCGACGGCCCGGCCATGGCGCATGCGCTGGCCATTGCCGGCGCCCACAGCAACGGCCTGACCGTGGTGTGCGCCGACCGCGTCGGCACCGAACGCGGCCAGCCGTTCGTGGGCCGCAGCCTGATCGTCGGCTCGCAAGGCTGGACGGCTGCCGGCCCCGCCAGCTTCGACCAGGAAGAAGTGCTGGTCGCCCCGGTGGACCTGGCGGCCTCGCGCCGGGCGCGGCAGTTGAACGCCTTCAACCACGTCCTGCGCGACCGGCGCTGCGACCTGTATGACGAACTGCTGGGCGCCACCGACGCGCCCCGGCAGGGCTGAACCCGACTCTCTTCACACCCCACGCACAACGGCGGATAGCCGGCCCCCAAGGAGAAATTCCATGACGTTCTTGCAGCGCAGCTTCCCCCGCAGTTTCCTTACCCGACTTTCCTTTGTCGCCTTGCTGGCCGGCGCGGCCGGTGCACAGGCCGCCGAGCCCTTGCGCATCGGCGTGCCGGTCGGCCTGTCCGGCGCCAACAGCGTCGTTGCACCCGGCGTGGTGCAGGCTTCGCAGCTGGCCGCCGACGAAATCAATGCGGCCGGCGGCATCCTGGGCCGCCAGGTCGTGCTGGAAATCGCCGACGACGCCTCGGGCGCGGTCGGCGCGCAAAAGGCCTACGACACGCTGGTGTTCCAGAAAAAGGTGGATGCCATCATCGCCATGGAAACCAGCGCGGCCCGCAACGCGGCGCTGCCCATCGTGTCGCGCGGCAAGGTGCCGTACATCTACACGTCTTTCTACGAAGGCCGCTCGTGCAACCGCTGGATGCACGTCAACGGCTGGGTGCCCGAGCAGCAGGTGGCGCCGGTGGTGGACCACTTCATGAAAGAACGCGGCGCCAAGACCTTCTTCCTGGTGGGCAGCGACTACGCGTTTGGCCGCGGCATGCTCAAGTTCACCCGCGAATACATCGAAAAGCAGGGCGGCCGCGTCGTGGGCGAGGAATACCTGCCCATCGACGGCTCCGACTGGACGCCCGTCGTGTCCAAGATCCGCTCGGCCAATCCCGACGCGCTGATCAGCTCCACGGCCGGCGGCGGCCCCAACGTCAGCCTGGCCAAGCAGGTCAAGGCCGCCGGCCTGACCATGCCCTACGGCAACCTGGCCATCGACGAAGCCACCGCCAAGACCATGGGCGAAACCGCCGTGGGCAT
The DNA here is from genome assembly GCF_000633435.1 of Achromobacter sp. DH1f. Lineage (NCBI taxonomy): Bacteria > Pseudomonadati > Pseudomonadota > Betaproteobacteria > Burkholderiales > Alcaligenaceae > Achromobacter > Achromobacter sp. DH1f. The sequence continues at coordinate 74,133 of NZ_AYMF01000019.1, forward strand.
GTACCTGTCCGCGTCGTACCTGACCAGCATCGATACCCCGCAGAACCGCAAGTTCCTGGACGGCCTGAAAGCCAAGTTCGGCGCCGACGCCAAGACCGCCAACGAGTTCTCGGGCCCGCAGTACGAAGCCTTCTTCCTGTACAAGGCCGCCGTCGAAAAGGCCGGCAGCACGGATTCGCAGAAGGTCGTGCAGGCGCTGAGCGAAGTCTCGTTCGACGGCCCGCGCGGCCCGGTCAAGATGGACCGCCAGCGCCACGCCGCCCTGACCATGCGCCTGGGCCAGGTGCAGCCGGACGGTTCCATCAAGATCCTGCAGACCTTCAACCAGGTGGACCCGGGCGCGCAATGCCCGGACCTGAAGTAACGCTTCGTGGCATGACGCAACACGCGCCGCAGGCCTGGCCGGCGGCGCTGGAGAGCACTATGGGTTTGATGCTGGACATCCTGAGCACGGCCGCCATGCTGTTCATCGTGACGGCTGGGCTGATGATCATCTTTGGCGTGATGAAGATCGTCAATTTCGCGCACGGCGCCATCATCACGCTGGGTAGCTACGCCAGCCTGGTGGTCACGCAGCTGGGGCTGGACCCCTGGCTGGCGCTGCCCTGCGCATTGGCGGCCGGCGTGCTGGTGGGCATGGCGGTCGAACGGCTGATCGTGCAGCCGCTGTACAAACGGCCGCTGGACGCCATCCTGGCCACCTGGGGGCTGGGCATCGTCATCGGCCAGCTCATCACCATGGCCTTTGGCCGTGAAGTGCAGTTCGTGGATTCCCCCATCCAGGGCGCCGTGCCGTTCCTGGGCACCGAATATTCCGCCTACCGCCTGTTCCTGGTGCCGTGCGCGCTGCTGCTGTATGCCGCCATGACGCTGCTGCTGAACGGCACCCGCTTCGGCGTGCGCACCCGCGCGGTCATCATGAACGAAGACCTGGCGCGCGGCCTGGGCATCAACGCCGAACGCATCCGCTTCACTACCTTCGGCCTGGGCGCCGGGCTGGGCGCGCTGGCCGGCGCGCTGATCACCCCGCTGTCCAGCGTGGACCCCGGCATGGGGCTGCCCTGGCTGGTCAGCGCCTTCATGCTGGTGATGGTGTCCGGCAATTCGATCACCGCGCTGCTCGTGACCTGCCTGGTCTACGGCGCCTGCCAGGTGCTGGTGAGCGTGTACGTCAGCCCCATCCTGGGCGGCGTCACCATCGCCGTGCTGGCGGCCCTGACCCTGCGCCTGCGCCCCAAAGGATTCGCCCATGACTGACACTTCTCTAGCGCAACAAGCGCCGGCTGCACCCGCCGCCGACGCCCGCCGCAGCGCGCGGGGCCGCGACCTCTTGTGGCTGTCCGTCCTGTGCCTGGCCCTGACGGTCGCCGGCCCCTGGCTGTTTGACACCTATCTCTTGAACGTGCTCATCAAGGCGCTGTTCTTCGCCGTCGCTGCCGTGACGGTGGACATCCTGTGGGGCTACACAGGCTACCTGACCTTCGGCCAATCGGCCTTCTTCGGCGTGGGCGCCTATGCCGCCGGGCTGGCCTTCACTCACTACGGCTTTTCCCCCGCCACGGCCGGGCTGGCCGTGCTGGTGGCCGTGGGCGGGGCGGCCCTGCTGGCCCTGGTCACCGGCTGGCTGTCGTTCTACCGCGGCGCCTCGCCGTTCTTTGCCACCGTCATTTCGCTGGTGCTGCCCATCGTGCTGACCCAGGTGGCGCTGTCCGGCGGCACCTACACCGGGTCGTCCTCGGGTCTGACCGGCTACGACACCTTCGACCTGTCGCTGGAAGCCTGGTACGTCATCGCCGCCGGCGGCCTGTCGATCGTGTCGCTGCTGGCCTGGGTGGCCGTGCGCAGCGACGGCGGCCGCATCCTGGTGGCGCTGCGCGACAACGAGGCGCGCTGCAGCTACCTGGGGCTGAACACCGCCCAGTGGCGCATCGCGCTCTTGGTCGTGTGCGGCGCGGTGGCAAGCCTGGCGGGCTTTGGCTACGGCGCCTTCAGCGGCGTGGTCGCGCCGGAACTGACCGGCTTCGTCTTCGGCACCGAGCTGATCATCTGGGTGGCGCTGGGGGGGCGCGGCACCATCTGGGGCCCGGTGCTGGGCGCCATCCTGATCAACGTGGCCGGTTCCTACCTGAGCGGCAACCTGCCGTTCGTATGGCAACTGCTGCTGGGCGTGACCTTCATCCTGGTCATCCTGCTGCTGCCGCGCGGCCTGTTGCCCTTGCTGCTGGCGCCCCTGCGCAAGCGCCGTCCGGCCCCGGCCCCGGCGCCGCACCTGGTGGCCCGCCCGCTGGCGGCCGCAGGGCAGGGCGGTCCGGCCGCCCCGCGCGCCCTGGGGTTGTCCGGCGTCGCCAAGCGATTCGGCAGCCTGAAGGTGCTGGAAGGCATCGACCTGCAAGCGCGCGGCGGCGAACTGCTGGGCCTGATCGGCCCCAACGGCGCCGGCAAGACCACGCTGATGCGCTGCATTGCCGACGGCGCCGAACGCTCCGACGGCGAGGTCGAACTCTGCGGCCATCCCGTGCGCCGCGACGGCCCCGAGCAATGCGTGCGCTTCGGCCTGGGCCGCAAGTTCCAGAACGCCAACATCTTCGACACTCTCACCGTCGCCGAAAGCCTGCGCATCGCCACCACCCTGCGCGAACGGCCCTCGTGGCGCCGCCGCGCGCCGCAGCTGGCCTTGCCGGCCTACGCGCTGGAAGTCCTGCGCATGACCGGCCTGGACCAGCAGCTGGACAGCATCGCGCGCGACCTGTCGCACGGCCAGCAGCAGGCGCTGGAACTGGCCATGGTGCTGGCGCTGGAGCCGCGCGTGGTGCTGCTGGACGAGCCCACCGCGGGCCTGTCCAAAGACGAACGCGCCCGCATCGGCCAGGTACTGGCATCCCTGGCGCACACCCACGGCCTGTGCTGCCTGCTGGTCGAGCACGACCTGGACTTCGTGGCCGAAGTCGCCACCCGCATCATCGTGCTGCACCAGGGCCGCATCGTCATGGACGGCAGCTTCCGTGAAGTCGTCGAATCCGAACTGGTGCGCACCATCTACGCCGGCAATGCCCCCACGCCCCAAGGAGCCGCCACATGACCCCCGCCACCCCGGCTCTGCACTTGGAAGGCGTTGCCAGCGGCTACAAGGGCGCCGTCGTGCTCAACGACATCTCGCTGTCGGTGCCCAGCGGCGCCTGCGTGGCGCTGCTGGGCAAGAACGGCATGGGCAAGAGCACGCTGCTCAAGACCGTGATGGGCTACCTGCCCAAGCTGCGCGGCCGCGTCAACGTGGGCGCGGTCGACGCCACCCGCCTGCGGCCGCACGAGGTCGCGCGCTGCGGCGTGGCCTACGCCGCCCAGGAACAGCCGCTGTTTCCCGACCTGAACATCCGCGACAACTTGCGCCTGGGCCTGGCCCACGACAAGCTGTTCGACGAACGCTTCGGTGAAATCGCCGACCTGTTTCCCGTCTTTGCCAGTCGCCTGCGCCAGCAGGCCGGCACCCTGTCGGGCGGCGAACAGAAAATGCTGCTGGTCGCCCGCGGCCTGATGCAACGGCCCGCCTTGCTGCTGCTGGACGAAATCACCGAAGGCCTGCAGCCATCCGTCATCGATCGGCTGGGCCGCGCGCTGAACTGGGAACGCGAGCGCCGCGGCACGTCCATGTTCATCGTCGAACAGAACGTGGCGTTTGCCCTGGACGTCGCCGACCGCTACCTGGTCCTGAAGCAGGGCGCTATCGTCGACCAAGGCGAGGCTGGCGCGCCCCAGGCGGTCGGCCATATCATGGGCCACTTGAAGGTATGAAGCCCAACACACTTTGCAAAGGATGCCGTTATGACCCCCCGCAATGACAGTGACGCCGCCGGGCAGGGGTGGCGCATCGGCGTGCTGTACTCGCGCAGCGGGGTCACCGGCACCACCGAAACCCAGCACTTCTTCGGCACCGTGCTTGCCGTCGAGGAAATCAACGCCCTGGGCGGCGTGCTGGGCCGCCCGCTCGAACCCGTGGTCTACGACCCCCGCAGCGACAGCGAAGAATACCGCCGCCTGGCCGCCCGCCTGCTGCTCGACGACGAAGTCAGCGTCATCTTCGGCGGCTGCACCTCGCACTGCCGCAAAGCCATGCTGCCCGTCGTCGAACGCAGCAATTCACTGCTCTGGTACGCGTCCGTCTACGAAGGCTTCGAGTATTCGCCCAACGTCATCTACACCGGCGCCGCGCCCAACCAGGGCAGCATGCAGCTGGCCGCCTACCTCATCCAGCACTGCGGCTCGCGCATCTTCCTGGTCGGCGCCGACTACATCTACCCCCGCGAAACCAACCGCATCATGCGCGACACGGTGGAAGAGCACGGCGGCGAAATCCTCGACGAAACCTATTTGCCGCTGGGCTGCGACGACAGCGACATCATCGACGTCGTGCGCGACATCCGCCGCATCCAGCCCGACGTGGTCTTCTCCACCCTGATCGGCGACGACGCCCAGCGCTTCTACCGCCGCTACCACGAAGCCTGCCAGGCCGACCCCGCCGCGCCCCACATTCCCATCGCCAGCCTCACCATGGCTGAATCCGAGGTCGCCGAAATCGGCGCCGAACTGTGCGTCGGCCACATCACCGCCGCCACCTACTTCAACACCGTCGACACCCCCGCCAACGCCCACTTCCTGGCCCGCTGGCACGCCCGCTTTGGCGACCGGCCCGCCAGCGTCTACGCCGAAAGCGCCTACAGCCAGGTGCACCTGTTCGCCCGCGCCCTGCAACGCGTGGGCAGCATGGACACCCGTAAACTTGTGCAAGCCGTGCACCAGGTGGACTTTGACGCACCCGAAGGGCGGCTATCCATCCTGGCCGAAAACAACCACTGCGTGCTGACCCCGCGCATCGGCGTCTGCCGCGCCGACGGCCGCTTCGACATCGTCTGGGAAAGCGGCGAACCGGTAAAACCGGACCCCTACCTGACCGCGTTCGGCCTGGACGAATTCTGGTTGAAATAAGCATGGACCATAGCCTTCGCCGCCTTTATGAAGACCTGCGCAGCGTCGCGGTCGCCGTGGCCTATCCGCCCGGCGAAGACCGCGACCTGCTGGTCGAACAGCTCAAGCGCATCGGCTGCCGCATCCACCTGTGCTGGCCGTTTCCCGACAAGCCCCCGGCGGGCGCCGACGTCGTCTTCTTCCAGGTCTCGCAGTGCGGCCAGAACAGCTCGGCCTGGTCCGCCAGCGAAGTCGAGGCCACCCTTATCGCCCTGTCCGAATACGAAACCCCCACCACCTTGAAGCAACTGCTCAAGAGCAACGCGCACGGCGTCCTGACCCGGCCGTTCCGGTCCGCCGGCATTCTCAGCACCCTGGTGCTGGCGCGGTCCGCCAAGCAGTTCCAGAGCCGCCAGCAGAACAAGATCGACAAACTCGAAAACACCATCAAGGCACGCCGCGTCATCGAAAAAGCCATCCGCGTGCTGATGGACCACCAACGCCTGGACGAGCGCGCCGCCTACGAACACATGCGCACCCGCGCCACCGGCCTGCGCGTCAGCGTCGCCGAGGTCGCCGCCATGATTATCGAGGCCAGCGAAGCCATGGAAAAACTGGGGCTGGGCGGCGCTGCACGCCCCGACCCCACCCCCGGAGGAGGCAAGGCATGAAAGTCCTGATCGCCCGCATGAACCACGAGACCAACACCTTTTCGCCCGTGCCCACGCCGTTGTCGGCCTTTGGCAACGACGGCCCCACCTATGGCGCCCAGGCCTATGAAGAAAACAAGGGCAAGCGCACCGCCATGTCCGCCTTCATCGACCTGGCCGAAGCGCAAGGTGCCACCCTTGTCACCCCCGTGTCCGCCACCGCCTACCCCAGCGGCCGCGTCGACGGCGACGCCTACCGCCAACTGTGCGACCGCATCGTTGCCGGCGCCCACGGCTGCGACGCCATCCTGCTCGACCTGCACGGCGCCATGGCCGTCGAAACCACCGACGACGGCGAAGGCGATCTACTGGAACGCCTGCGCCAGCAAGCCCCCGACGTGCCCATCGCCGTCGCCCTGGACCTGCACGGCAACGTCACCCAGAAAATGGTCGACAACGCCGACGTCATCATCAGCTTCAAGACCTACCCCCACATCGACATGTACGAAACCGGCGAACACGCCGGCCGCATCCTGTTCGACTGGCTGTCCGGCGGCCCCCGGCCCACCATGGCCTGGCGCCGCCTGCCGCTCATGAGCCACACCCTGCGCAGCAACACCGCCGAAGGCGCCATGCGCCGCGCCGTGCAGGCCGCCCGCGGCGCCGAAGCCGGCGGCATGCTGGGCGTGTCCGTGCTGGCCGGCTTTGCGCTGGCCGACATCCCCGATCCCTGCCTGTCCGTCGTCGTCGTCGCCGCCCGGGATGCGGACGGCGCCGACCGCGTCGCCGCGGGTCTGGCCGCCGCCATCTGGGAAGACCGCGACGGCTTCGTCTACGAGGCCGAACCCCTGGCCGCGTCCCTGGACCGCGCTGTAGCCGCGGCACGCGGCGCGGATCGCCCCGTGCTGCTGCTGGATCATGGCGACAACTGCATGTCCGGCGGCACCTGCGACACGATGGACGTGCTGATGGCCGCCGTCGACGCCGGCCTGACCGGCATCGTCGCCGGGCTGTACTGCGACCCCGAAGCGGTCGAGGCCATGATCCAGGCCGGGGAGGGGGCGAGGGTGGAACTGCCCGTCGGCAACAAACGGCCCATTCCCTCCATCGGCCGCCCCGCCACGCCCGTGACGCTGCGCGGGGTTGTGCGCGCCATCACCGACGGCACCTACGTCATCACCGGCCCCACCTACACCGGCCAGACCGCCTGCATGGGCCGCAGCGCCGTCCTCGACATCGGCGCCGCCCAGTTGGTGGTGACGGAGAGAACGCATGAACCGTGGGACCTGGGTGTCTTCGAAAGCCTGGGTATCAACCCGCGCGAGGCTCGCTTCATCCTCGTTAAATCGCGCATGTACTGCCGACCGGTGTTCGTGCCGATTTCTTGCGCCCTGATCGAATGCGACAGCCCGGGCGTCACCAGTTCCGACTTCTCGCTGTTTCCCTATCAGCGGCGGAACCGTCCGCGGTATCCGCTGGACCCGTTCAAGCCGGCGTCGGTTTCGCCGTGAGGCCGTTCTGTACTCCTTCCGGCGCTCCGTCGTGAAGGCGTCGGACATTCCTTCATGAAACCGTCCGGCACTTTTCCCACGGCTTGAACCTCGCCAGCCTTTCCAGTTCAATGGAACATTGCGCGGGCGGCACTGTCGCCGCCTGCCGGTTTCCCTGTCGGAGTGGCGTATGGCAACGGTGCATTTGCTGTCGGACGAAGAAGTCCGCAAGAATCCCCAGGCGTGGGCGGTGTTCGAAGACATCCGCGCCACCCGCAAGTCCGATTTCGTCAATAACTTCTGGCGCGCCCTGGCCAACGACCCGCCCCAGCTCGAACGCGTCTGGGGGCAGTTGAAACAAGTCATGATGGCCGAAGGCGAACTCTCGCCCCTCGTCCGCGAAATGATCTACATCGCCGTCTCCACGGCCAACGGCTGCACCTACTGCATCCACTCCCACACCGCCGCCGCCCGTGCCAAAGGCATGACCGACGGCCAGCACGCCGAGCTGCTCGGCGTCATCGGCATGGCCGCCCAGACCAATGCCCTGGTCACTGCCATGCAAGTCCCCGTCGACGACGCCTTCACCATGAAGTAGGGCGGCGCCGTGGCCACCATCCCGCTGTTCCCGCTCTCCAACGCCCTGTTCCCCGCCGGCGTCATGCACCTGCGCATCTTCGAAGTCCGCTACCTGGACATGATTCGCCGCTGCATCGCCGACGGCACCGAATTCGGCGTCGTCGCGCTGCTGGCGGGCAACGAGGTGCGCTCCCCCGAAGGCACCGAGACCCTGGCGCCCGTCGGCACCCTGGCCCGCATCGACACCTGGGACGCTCCCATGCCCGCGCTGTTGCAGTTGCGCTGTGTCGGGACAAGCCGTTTTCGGCTGGTTTCCAGCCAACTGGCAAAATACGGTCTTTGGATGGGCGAAATCGAACCCATCCCCGACGACCCGATCCTTCCCGTGCCTGCCGCCTTGCAGCCCTGCGCCGACGCGCTGGGTAGTTTGGTCGCCCAATGGCAGCAAGAAGGCGTCCCCGCAGACAGCATGCCCCTCGCGCCGCCGTACCGCCTGGATGAGTGCGCTTGGGTGGCTGATCGCTGGTGTGAATTGTTGCCGATGCCGGCGGCCGAGAAGGTTCGATTGCTGGCGCTGACGGAGCCTGAGGCGCGTCTGGCGGCGGTGCATGCTGCGCTGGATGGTCGGCTGCCGTGAAGCTGGGTTGACGTGAGCGACCAGGGAAGGGCGGCCTAGCCGCAGCAGACGCTTGGCCTCAACCGGCAGTAGCGGGTCGCGGCGGAACCGCAGCGGGTCGGGCAAGCATTATTTTTTGGACACCATGAATATAAGAATCGACGAAGGCCTGCGCGCCTATATAGACCCCTTGACCGACGACGAGCGCGAAGCGCTGGAACGCAGCCTGCTGGCTGAAGGCTGCCGCGACGCCCTGGTTCTGTGGGGCGACTTGCTGGTCGATGGTCACAACCGCTACGCCTTGTGCATGAAGCACGGTATTCCGTTCGAGACCCGTCAGAACACCTCGTTCAAGTCGATGGAAGATGTGCATCTATGGATGATTGAAAACCACCTGGGCCGGCGTAGCGTCTCCGATTTCCAGCGGGGCGTCCTGGCCCTGCGTAAGAAGGAAATCCTGCAATCGCGCAGCGTGCCGCCGTGGGAAGACGACGGCAGCACCCCGCCGCCTCCGATTCCCCCTGCGCCGCCCGCCGCTGCGATCAGCCGCCAGACCTTGGCACGAGAGGCGAGGATCAGCAGTAGCACCCTGGGCCAGATCGAAAAAATCCAGAAGGCCGCCGCTCCGGAACTGGTGCGCGCGGTCAAAGACGGCGCCATCTCCATCAACGCCGCTGCCGCTGTCTCCACGCTGCCCCCCGAACGCCAAGCCGCAGCAGTCGCCGGCGGCAAAAAAGAGCTACAACAAGCCGCCCGAGAAGTCCGCCAGGCCAAGGCTCCGCCACCGCGTGAGGCTGTGCCGGATATTCCCATTGAGAACATTGCTGATTTGCCCGCGGAAGTGATTCGCTTGCGTGAATTGCTGGCGCGGCTGACGGATGAGCGGGATCAGTTGAAGAAAAAGATCATGCACCTGACCGTGGCCTTGGCCGAGGCGCGTAATGCCACGGGCAGTGGGGACGACTAAACAGCCGGAGCGGAGCATGCCCCAACAGCAACTATTCGCCCAAGACCGTCTCGACGCGTGGTTTGACGGATCCACCATCTGCGTCGTTGCCGTTGGCGCGCATGGTGATCCGCTGGATCTGGGCGAAGAAGAGGTTAGGGCGCTGATTGCGAAGCTTGAGCTGGGCTTGGCGCAGATTGCCTGTCATACCTGCGTATAGCCCTGCGCTTGTCCGCCAAAGGCCGTCATAGACAACGGCATACGCGTGCCCTTTAATGGTCGCTAGTCCTTGAACCCTCTTGGGAGGTTCCAATGATTGACCATACAGGTATCGGCGTGGCCGACGTTGCGCGGTCCGCCAAGTTTTACGATGCAGCCTTGGGCGCTTTAGGCCTGCGCCGCGTCATGCAGATTCCCAGCGGTGTTGGATCCGATGCCGTCGGCTATGGCGTCGACTATCCCATTTTCTGGATCGACAAGCTTCATCCGCATAGCGTGCAGCAGCACACAGCGTTTGTGGCAAAGAGTCGTGCTGAGGTCGACGCTTTCCATGTAGCCGCCATGAAAGCAGGCGGAACCGAGAACGATGCACCGGGCCTGCGCGATACCGCCAAAGGCTACCCGCTTGGATACTACGCGGCGTTTGTGCGGGACCCCGACGGCAACATTATGGAAGCGGTCTTTCGCGTGGCTAAGCCGCTCCACCACAGGCGGCCGCCCATTCGCCAAGACCTACCTCGGGTGCCACCTCTCGACCGACGCTATGTCGAATCGTGGTTTGAAACCCTTGTTTCTCATCTGACCGTGGCGCTGGCTGAAGCGCGCAATGCGACGAGTAGGTACGACGATTGAGACTTCGGGAAGAAAAGGCGCCCCAACTATTCCCCGAAAACCATCTGGACGCATGATGCAACGGTTCCGCCGCCAGCGTTGTCGTGGTTGGCGCGTATGGTGATCTCGTCAGGCTGGGCGAGGAAGAGGTTAGAGCCCTGATTGCCAAGCTGAGCTTTGCTTGGCGCAATCTAAAGGCGTTGATCAATAGGCTTTTATAAAGGTTTGAGGGTGCCGTTTTTTTATTGGCACACACCTACTGTCTTCGCACCATAGGTTGCTTCGGCGACGGTGTATTGATCACCTGACTTCGATGAAAGCTGCTGGATCAGGCGCTTGCAAGAAAAACCCATCATATCGACGTAATTCTTGGCGGATCTTGCGGCCTGCTTGTTCCAATCTACCTTGAGGCTATCCACCGCCACCGTCGCATCCGCAACCTTATAGCCGTCCCCTGAGTCCGACGACAACTGACGAATCAGTCCATTGCGCGAGAAGCCGGCGAAGCTAAGGTACTGCGTGGCCGAGCGAACCGCATTTTTCTGCGGGACGGTGAGATCTTGGGCCAGTGCGGGCGTTGCACCAAGCAGGGCCAGGGCAACAAAAGGTATGCATGCATGCGATAGTAGTTTGTTCATATCTAGTTTTTTTTTTGGTTGTGGAGTTGCGGGTGGTATGGAAATGCGGCCCAAATCTAATAGTCGGAGGTTCCGGATGGCGTACTCCTATGAAAGGCGACTCTCGAATTTGCACAAAAATTTGGCTCATATAGCTCGAGTAAGTACCTAGGAATTCTGGGCCGTCGGAAAATATACACTACCAATTGCATCGATATTGACCTGCTCCCCGTGGTTAGTACGAAATCGATGTAGAGTCCGTTCACAAAGGAACGGCAATGAAGAGACGATTTACGGAAGAACAGATCATCGGGGTGCTGAAGGAGGCCGAGGCAGGAGCCAAGGTGGCCGAACTGTGCCGCAAGCACGGGACCTCGGAGGCCATTTACTACAACTGGAAGGCGAAGTTCGGCGGTATGACCGTCTCGGACGCCCAGCGACTGGAGGAGCTGGAGCAAGAGAACAACAAGCTCAAGAAGCTGTTGGCTGAATCGATGCTGGACAAGGCTGCGCTTCAGGACCTTTTGAGCCGAAAGTAGCAAGCCCGCAGGCCAAACGCGAAGCGGTCAGAGCGTTGATGACCGAGCGCGGCATGGGTATCACCTGGTCCTGCGGGCTGCTAGGCATTTTCCGGTCGCTATTCGCATATGAAAGTAAGCGTACGGGCGATGTGGCATTGACCGAGCGCATGAAGGAAATGGCAGCGCTCAAGCGACGCTACGGCTATCGGCGCATCCATATTCTGCTGCGCCGTGAAGGCTGGCAGACGAATCACAAGCGGGTCTGGCGGCCTTACAGCCAAGCCGGCTTGAGCGTTCGTAAGCGTCGCCGCAAGCGCATCGCTTCCGCAGAACGGGTAGTTCGTCCCGTTGCGACGGCGCCGAATCAGAGCTGGTCGATGGACTTCGTGTCCGAGGGTCTGGCCTATGGCCGAATGTTCCGGTGCTTGAACATCGTCGATGACTACACGCGCGAGTGTCTTGCCATCGAGGTCGATACATCACTGCCGGGATTGCGGGTGGCGCAGGTGCTGCAACGGCTTGCGGAACTGCGTGGGTCGCCCAAATCCATCACCGTGGACAACGGCCCGGAGTTTGCTGGCAGGGCCTTGGATGCTTGGGCCTATCAGGTCGGCGTGAAGCTGTCGTTCATCAGACCAGGCAAGCCCGTGGAGAATGCATACATCGAGAGCTTCAACGGAAAATTCCGCGATGAATGCCTGAATGAGCACTGGTTCATGTCGCTGCGCCAAGCCAAATCCGTGATCGAAGACTGGCACGTCGAGTACAACACCGGACGCCCGCATAGCGCGCTGGGATACTTAACGCCGGAGCAGTTTGCTCAGGCGCATCGGCAACAACGGTTTTTAACCCTGGACTCTATGTCGGTGCCGTACTACGTCTGGGGGCAGGTCAATATCTCAACGAAAACCGTAGTCAAACACGGGGCTTCCGTAGTTGGGCGCGCGGTGTACAGATGGGCAAGCGCCCAGGAACTCATTCATGCGCTCGATGCGACGCCCGATTAGGTCGTTGGTCGGCGCATTGCATGGCGTGTCTCCCTATAAGCGGTGTGATCGCCTTCTGAAGGCTACAAGACACGCTCCATGCAAATCCTGATCCATTTGTCCCACGCGCACCAAACCGGCGGTTCACGCGAGTTTCACTAAAAATTCATTGGAAAGTCTCAGATTCTGGCGCCTTTGTCGAAAGACTCTGGATGGCAGAGCAATCTTGCGATGGATTGTGCGTTAGTACGGGTACGGTGTGGAGAGTTTTATTTTTCGTTTACATATGGTAATAATACTGCCTTTGGTGGGCCGAATAGCCGGTCTACCCAAATCAAAAAAAGGCTAGACATACCAAATGAGCAACGAAAATAGACCATCGGTCAGGCAAATGGTCAAAGAAGCAGTTCAGCAGATGGGCGGGGAGTGCACTTATCCGGCGATCAAGGCGAAAATCCGCTCAATGTATGGCGATGACGTCAACGACAGTTCGATGACCTGCAGCATCATTTCGGGTGCGGTCAACCATCCCTCGCGTATCCACTACAGCGAAAACAAGAAGCCCCGGATCGCAGAAACTGCCTACGACTACCTCTTCAATACCGGCCGCGGAAAGATTGTTTGGTACGAGCCCGAAAGGCACGGCGTTTGGGAAATCGCAAAAGCGGGCGATGAGGGCCTGATCGTTCGTCTGGCCGACGGAGTTGGCGAGAATCCGGAGTTGGCCGTGGCTGCCGTCGAAGCCAACACAGACGCCTACAGCATGTTCGCCCTCGAAGCTCACCTGCGCGACTATCTGGCAAAAAGCCTTCCGAGGTTGCCGGGCGACGACGTGCCGCTAACGCTCTACCGCGCGGACGATCGCGACGGCGTGGAGTTCCAGACTGACGTTGGCCCCATAGACATCCTTGCCACCGGCAACGGTGACTTCTACGTCCTCGAGTTGAAGCTCGGTCGCGGCCCTGATGCGGCGCTGGGCCAAGTCCTGCGTTATATGGGCTGGGTTAAAGAGCATCTGGCAGGTGAGAAGAACGTCTTTGGTGTAATCGTGGCATCGGATATTGGGCAAAAGCTACGCTATGCCGCAACGCAGGTGCCCAACGTTCGGCTCATGGAATACGACCTGAAAGTGGATTTTCGACCGGTGAGGTTGAATCCCTGATTTTTTGAATACGCCCTTTTCTTACTCGTTACTTCGCGAAATGGTGCTGGGCAACAGCTATCGTTGTCGAAACTGTAGTCTGACACCATTGTTTGCCCCGTGTGGGTTTTCTACCAAAATAACTAAGGCGTCTTAATGAATAACACTTGCCAACATGATTCCGTTCAATTTCATCTCGACCAAATAATTAAATCGGAAAGGGCTGGGCATGAAGTACATAGACACTCTACAACTCAAGGAATTATGGTTGCATTAGCTCTTGCAGATAGGCGATACGCTGAGCCTCAGTTTCTTAATCAGCCCATTAAGGCTCTGATCAATCGACTCGATCAAGACCAAATTGCAGCGATTGTGCGATTCAGAGCCGAGCGAGGGCTGCCCTAAGCATCGGGTGTAGGAAGCGGAATTTAGAGGAACAATGGTGTCAGACTACAGTTTTATCGGCGAAACCGTAGTCTGACACCATTTTTCGATATCATTGATTCAGAGGCGAAAGTCGTCGACTTTAAGCTGACGCGAAGAGGGTTTGCGCCATCCGCGGTGTTCAAGTGCCTCGTAAAGATGGCCATTTCGGTAGCCCCTCCGGGAGACAGCGAATCATTGAAGCATCTGAAGGCCTGGATTCGTGGGGACCAGGAGTCATCCGAAGCGTTCGCTGACGCGCTGCTCGTTCTGTACATCCAGACGCGTCCAACTGTATACGCGCCCGGCAGGTTTGATTTTCAACTTTTACGTCGCAAGTCCAAAGCACCGACGGACTCGCCGTATATGTTCTTCCGCTTGCGGTTTGGGGGGAGGGCATACCAGATCGCGCTTCCATTGCTCGTGGAAGATGCTGGTCAGCCTAGGGACAAGGCGCCCAAACTTCCAATGTTTTCGATAGACTCTGGAGCATTCAGCGACTTGAATCAACCTGCGGCGCCAATTCAGCGAGAGAATATGTCGAGCTCAAAGATCGAAGACAGGGAGGACATCGTGCTGCGCTACAGCTTAGGCACTGTCCAAGAGCTAGACCCTGGTAAATTCCAGTTATTAACCTCACGTCGTGGGCGGAAGTAGTCTCAAGTCTGTGGAATTGCGCTCCGATATGATCTACTCGGGGCTCAGGCAAGACCTTGGACTACCGAGAGGTCTTCATGCGAAGTTCACATCTTCTCATTAGCTTTAGGTTTTAGAATATGATGTCAGACTACGTTTTCGAGGGGGCCAACGTAGTCCGACACCATTGCTTAGGAAGTAAAACTCAATCGAGTTGAGACTGTGCCAGCAGGCTCGACGGGCTAGTCTGGCGTTCTAAATCTGATCGTACATACGGAAGAAAGTAAAAGAGGAATAAATGGCGGAAGCAGGTGGACCAACGACTCAGTCTGGCATCTATTACCAGAACACTATTGCGGCACGATATCTCGGAGCCTTATTGGATCTGCGCCTGCCGTCTGCCGCAGGTGCTTCGCGGGTGATTAGTGTTCGCGTTGAAGCGCCAGAACACATTGATGACACTGTTGTTGAGTTCTCCGACGGCCATAAGCTGTTCATTCAGGCGAAGGAGGGCCTCGCAACCAGTGGCGATGCTTGGGACAAATTTTGGTTAGCTGCTAAAAAACAAGCTAACGACAATCCTTCTGTTACTGACGAGTTTCGTCTGGTCGTAGGCAAAATTTCTGGAGCGCTACAGAACCTGCGAGAAGCGCTCGACCGTTCTCGCGGTATGCAGAATCACATTGAATGGCATGGTTCACTTAACCAAGCACAGTGCGACGTTGTGAGCTCTGTTATTGCTGCAGTCGGAGCCGATGATGCTTCTGGGTTTGCTATTGCACAGAGAGTCCATCTCGAATTTCTTTCATTGGATGATGCTGAGAAATTTGGGGTTAGAGACTGGATGCCCACATCTTCAGAATCGAAATCAGCACTACTTAGTCATCTACGAGACATGTGCGGAGGGCACTCTCGTATCAGGAAGACATTTTTCGGTGGTGAACTCTCTGAAAGATTGTTGCGAGAATTACAGGTACGAGTTTATGGATCATCGGGCGACGAGCTTGAACGATATTGCGTCGCGATTGCGCAGGAGCTAGATCAAATTTCGATTCCAAGCACTGCGGTGGCGGCGTCAGAAGCAGATCTCTTTGTCTGGCCAGACATTTGTATGGTGGACCGCACCGTCAGGCATGATTTTGAGGACGAGGACAGCCGAGGCGTTCGATCGGAGAAATGCGACTTCCGCCAATTTTTGGCAGCGGATCTTCGTCTTGTTGTCATCGAGAGTGGAGCTGGGCATGGGAAGTCGACAATTCTTCGGGCAACTACGCGACGGATTGCGGCGACAACCAGCTACATTCCCGCATTGCTTCATGCTGAAGATGCAGCGCGATTTACATCGTTATTAGAGTACCTTGAGAAAGAGTACAACTCAAGTTATGACTTGAGCATCGGATGGCATGGGCTATGCGCGCAGGGGCGCGCGGTAATTATTATTGATGGAATTGACGAGGTTGATGACGGCGCGAGGGCCAAGGTAGTCGAAATGGTCGTTAAGGCGTCGGCGCTGTTCGCTCACATGTCGTTTTTGATCGGAGCCCGTGATTCGTCCATCGCGAGTCTTCCTGCCAAGTTCAAGCTTTTACGCGTACAGAGCCTTAATGCTGAGCAAACGGCTGACATGCTCAAACGCTATTTGTGGCAGAGACCAGAGGCGCGACGGCAAGAAGTGTTGGCCCACGTAAGAAACCATCCGGAGCTAGAGCAGCTTTGTCGCGTACCCTTGTTCCTAGGCATCTTCGCTGCAACGCTTCCAGAGGTTGGTTATCTGCCGACGAGCCGTACTGAACTCCTCGAGCAGTACATTCTTCATGCTCTATCGGCCACACGCCATAAAGGTACTCGCGCCCCTGCGGTTGGTAAGGTAGCTCTACGACAAGGAGCTACAGCAATTGCATTGCTAGCATTTCGCAAGGATAAAAGTACGTTACGAGACGCCGAAGCGCGAGTGGCGTCTGGCGATGAGTGCCTAGATGTGCTGGTGCAAAGCGGAATTCTCCAACGAAGACATACGCACGTGGCATTTTCCCTTCCCACCTTACAAGAGTATTTAGCAGGGTGTGAACTGGCGGATTCAGGTGAAATTTATTCGATTGATTTGTTGGCCGGGCTTTATCGACGGTCCTGGGCTCAGTCGATTCAATTCGCAATTGAGCGACTCGATGATGCTGACGCATTGCTAAGAAAGCAGTTTTTACAAGTAGATGATGTGTTTCATACCTCGCTTCGTTTTGTCGGTCGTTGCATAGTTAATGGCGCACGTGTAAAGCCAGATTTGAAAGAAGACGTTGCGGATCGGCTTTTTGATATCTGGGGAAAAGTGTCGCACCAGACCGCCACACGCATTGGTCAGTTAATCGTTGACGGTTTTAGTTTGCCGCTTCGCCCAAAGCTTCGCGAAATTCTTCTGAATCCACGGGTCCGCCATTACGAAAGGCCAACAATTCTTCGACGAATAAATTCCCCGGCATTAGCATTGGATTGCCTTAAGAAGTTGATAGTTGAGGCTGATATGCGTGAGTTGAGCCATAATGATTGGTGCGCATTGATGCGCACCGAGCCAACGGCCATTCAATTGCTCCTGGAGCGGGCTAGGTCTAGCTCCGCATTTTACTCAGTCACTACAATCGCAGAAATACTCTATAAGTTGCGCTCTGTTTCTGTTGACTGGCGTTCGATTGCAGATGATTTGACGCTGCCATCTGTGGTGCGGGCTGCTGCTGAGTTTGGCGTGTGCGGTGGGCCAGTTTCATCGGCGTTGATAGACATCGCGTTGTCTGACGCTGAGGACGGACACTTGTGGGATACGTTTCACACTGCTTATGTAAGCACTAATTGGTGGAGGGGGCACTTGCGATCCTCATGCCGAGGCCCGAAACAGTTAAAAAGCCACGCACCTGTTTTAAGCGCGCTGTTTTGCGGGTATGAAATATCTCGTGAATTAATACATGAATTGGAAATAATTGCATCAGATCCTGAAACAGATTTTTTTGATTGCTTCCTTTTGTCGCTTGTACTTGCTGGTCATGCGATCGGAGATTTCGCCGACACAACAACGCGGCTATTATCGTCGATTGACTCGGACTATTTATTCGGATGGGTGCTTGAGACGCCGTATCTTCCCGAAGATCAAGTCGCCTGTGGTGTCGCGACCCTTCATAACCGAGATTTGCCATTAACGCGTCAGTGTGAACTAATTCGCAAACTAGCTCGCTACACAATGTATACGCCCACTGAAGAGCGTCGCTCTTGGCACCCTAGGGGGCCGTTCAAGACTCGTGAATTTCCTGGTTGCGGCGCTACTGCTGTCCAAGACTGGGCAGAGAGTCTAATAGCTGACGGGAAATTAGGTGAGAAGGATCGGCGCGACCTAATTTTGTCCGGCGCCAAATTGAAATCCCCTCATTGGCTAAGAGAGCTTGATGGTTTGATGTCCGAATATATCGATGGGCATGATAATGTCTCTGAGGACGATTGGGCTTGGTTTTTCGAATCTGTCGGAGTGATTGTTAATGCAGGCGATCTTGAGGGGACAATGCGAAATAGGGTGTGGGAACTCATAAAAAAATGCAAAGGACATCCTGTCTACTGGATGCTAAGAGAGATTCTGTGGTTGCCGAATACCATTAATCATGATGTTCTTCTTGACTACCTTTCCAATGGGGAGTCGAAAGAGGCTAAGGAGGCTATCCTGGACTATTTTGAACGAACATCAGAACGAATGGGTCTGCGCTTGGAAAATGAGGGAAATAGATTTCATCTTAAAAGCATGCGTTGAGAGAAGGCACGGCGTTCCGCATTATGCATTGAATGTTGATCGAACTCGATTTAAGGTGTCAGACTGCACAACATCGGTGTCAGACTACATTTTCGATTTCC